>CAZCHU010000038.1:0-25815 GCA_964498215.1 uncultured Mycobacterium sp.
CCGATTCGAACAAGACCCAGATCAAGATCGCGATCGAGAAGATCTTCAAGGTCAAAGTCGACTCGGTGAACACCCTGAACCGCCCGGGCAAGCGCAAGCGCACCCGTACCGGATACGGCCAACGTAAGAGCACCAAGCGCGCGATCGTCACCCTGGTCGCGGGTAGCAAGCCGATCGACCTGTTCGGAGCTCCGGCCTGACCCCGGGGCCGGTGAGGAACTAAAGGACGTACACAGACATGGCAATTCGCAAATACAAGCCGACGACCCCGGGTCGCCGCGGTTCCAGCGTCTCCGACTTCGCTGAGATCACCCGCGATCATCCGGAGAAGTCGTTGGTGCGTCCGCTGCACGGCAAGGGCGGGCGCAACGCGCACGGCCGGATCACCACGCGGCACAAGGGCGGCGGTCACAAGCGGGCCTATCGCGTGATCGATTTCCGCCGCCATGACAAGGACGGCGTCAACGCCAAGGTCGCGCACATCGAATACGACCCGAACCGCACCGCCAACATCGCACTGCTGCACTTTCTCGATGGTGAGAAGCGCTACATCATCGCACCACAGGGGATTTCGCAGGGCGACACCGTGGAGTCCGGCGCCAACGCCGACATCAAGCCGGGTAACAACCTGCCACTGCGCAACATCCCCGCCGGTACCGTCATCCACGCGGTGGAGCTGCGGCCCGGGGGTGGCGCGAAGATGGCGCGGTCCGCCGGTGCCAGCGTTCAGCTGCTCGGCAAGGAAGGCAGCTACGCCTCCCTGCGCATGCCCTCCGGTGAGATCCGCCGTGTCGACGTGCGCTGCCGCGCTACCGTCGGCGAGGTCGGCAATGCCGAGCAGGCGAACATCAACTGGGGCAAGGCAGGCCGCATGCGGTGGAAGGGCAGGCGCCCCACCGTCCGTGGTGTCGTGATGAACCCGGTCGACCACCCGCACGGAGGTGGCGAGGGCAAGACCTCCGGTGGCCGCCACCCGGTGAGTCCGTGGGGCAAGCCCGAGGGCCGCACCCGCAAGCCCAACAAGCAGAGCGACAAGCTCATCGTCCGACGCCGGCGCACCGGCAAGAACAAGCGCTAGGAGCACCCAGCGATGCCACGCAGCCTGAAGAAGGGCCCGTTCGTCGACGACCATCTCCTCAAGAAGGTGGACGTCCAGAACGAGAAGAACACCAAGCAGGTCATCAAGACCTGGTCGCGTCGGTCGACCATCATCCCCGACTTCATCGGACATACCTTCGCCGTCCATGACGGCCGCAAGCACGTCCCGGTGTTCGTCACCGAGGCGATGGTGGGGCACAAGCTGGGCGAGTTCGCCCCCACCCGCACCTTCAAAGGTCACATCAAGGACGACCGGAAAGCGAAGAGGCGCTGATGCCTACAACAACGCTCCCTGAATACCCGTCCGCGACCGCGGTTGCCCGCTACGTGGGCATCTCGGCCAGCAAAGCGCGGCGCGTCATCGACCTGGTCCGCGGGAAGAGTGTCGAGGAGGCCCTCGACATCCTGCGGTGGGCGCCGCAGGCAGCCAGTGAGCCGGTCGCCAAGCTGATCGTGAGCGCTTCTGCCAACGCGCAGAACAACGATGGGCTGGATCCGGCCACGCTGGTGGTCGCCACCGTCTACGCCGACGAAGGTCCCACCGCCAAACGTATCCGGCCGCGTGCGCAGGGCCGCGCTTTCCGAATCCGTAAGCGCACCAGCCACATTACGGTGATCGTGGAGAGTCGTCCCCCGAAGAATCAGGGCGCTAGGGGTTCTGCTTCGGCGGCCAGCACCAGATCACGGCGTGCGCAGGGCAGCAAGGCCGCGGCGGCAAGCGCCACGGATCCGGCTTCCGCTGCCAAGAAGGCGCCCGCCAAGAAGGCGGCCCCGAAGAAGGCTGCTGCCAAGAAGGCGGCCCCGAAGAAGGCGACATCGACCGAGGCTTCTAGCGAGGCGAAGGGAGGCTCGCAGTAGTGGGCCAGAAGATCAATCCGCACGGCTTCCGGCTGGGGATCACTACGGAGTGGAAGTCCCGGTGGTACGCCGACAAGCAGTACGCGGACTACATCAAGGAAGATGTGGCCATCCGAAAGTTGCTGGCCACCGGTTTGGAGCGCGCCGGCATCGCCGATGTGGAGATCGAGCGCACCCGTGACCGTGTGCGGGTGGACATCCACACCGCGCGGCCCGGCATCGTGATCGGCCGCCGTGGCACGGAAGCCGACCGCATCCGCGCCGACCTGGAGAAGCTGACCAAGAAGCAGGTACAGCTCAACATCCTCGAGGTGAAGAACCCCGAAAGCCGCGCGCAGTTGGTGGCCCAGGGTGTCGCCGAGCAGTTGAGCAACCGGGTCGCATTCCGCCGGGCGATGCGTAAGGCCATCCAGTCGGCCATGCGCCAGCCCAACGTCAAGGGTATTCGGGTCCAGTGCTCGGGCCGCCTCGGCGGCGCCGAGATGAGTCGCTCGGAGTTCTACCGCGAGGGCCGGGTGCCGCTGCACACGCTGCGCGCCGATATCGACTACGGCCTCTACGAAGCCAAGACGACCTTCGGTCGTATCGGCGTGAAGGTGTGGATCTACAAGGGCGACATTGTCGGCGGTAAGCGCGAGCAGGTCGCCGCTGCCCCCGCGGGAGCAGACCGTCCGCGTCGTGAGCGGCCGTCGGGTACCCGGCCTCGCCGCAGCGGCTCGTCAGGAACCACCGCGACAGGCACCGACGCCGGCCGGGCCGCCGAGGCGGCACCGGTTGCCACCGAGGCTCCCCCGGCGACCGAGGCACCTGTTGGTGAGGCGCCCGCCGCCGAGGCTGTGGCTAGTGCCGCCAAGCCGGAAACTACGGAGAGTTAGTCATGTTGATTCCCCGCAAGGTCAAGCACCGTAAGCAGCACCACCCCCGACAGCGCGGTATCGCCAGCGGCGGGACCTCGGTGAGTTTTGGCGATTACGGCATCCAGGCACTGGGCCACGCGTATATCACCAACCGGCAGATCGAGTCCGCGCGTATCGCGATCAACCGGCACATCAAACGTGGCGGCAAGGTGTGGATCAACATCTTCCCGGACCGTCCGTTGACCAAGAAGCCCGCCGAGACCCGCATGGGTTCGGGCAAGGGCTCACCCGAGTGGTGGGTCGCCAACGTCAAGCCCGGCCGAATTCTGTTCGAGCTGAGCTACCCCGACGAGAAAATCGCCCGGGAAGCGTTGACCCGCGCGATTCATAAGCTGCCGATCAAGGCGCGCATCGTCACCAGAGAGGAGCAATTCTGATGGCAGTCGGAACCACGACCGGCGAACTGCGGGAGCTCACCGACAGCGACCTGACCGAGAAGCTCGGCGAGTCGAAGGAAGAGCTGTTCAATCTGCGCTTCCAAATGGCTACCGGCCAGCTTTCCAACAACCGCCGGCTGCGTGTCGTGCGGCGGGAGATCGCACGCGTCTACACGGTGCTGCGCGAACGTGAATTGGGTCTGGCTGCCGGACCCGGAGGTGAGGAATCCTGATGGCTGAAGTCAATGAGAAGAAGGGCGGCCAGCCCGGGCCCAAGCGGACCCCGCGCACCGAGAAGCCGCGCGGCCGTCGCAAGACTGCGATCGGCTACGTGGTCAGCGACAAGATGCAGAAGACCATCGTGGTCGAGCTGGAAAATCGCAAGAGCCACCCGCTGTACGGCAAGATCATCCGCACCACCAGCAAGGTGAAGGCGCATGACGAGAACGGTGATGCCGGTGTCGGCGACCGTGTTTCACTGATGGAGACGCGGCCGATGTCGGCGACCAAGCGCTGGCGCCTCGTCGAGATCCTCGAGAAGGCGAAGTAAGCTGAGCTTCCTCGGTGCCCGAAAAGCCCCCGCACGCCACACCAGGCGGCGGGGGCTTTCGCATATGGGCGCTAACCGGGCGTGGCCAGGGTAATCTCCGGGCGGTCCTGAATGGATCACCACGATGGAGGCGAGGCTGTGATGGCGCGGGAATTCAACGGCAAGATCGAGCTCGATATCCGCGATTCTGAACCCGACTGGGGGCCCTACGCGGCTCCGCAGGCGCAGCCGGATGCACCTAACGTGTTGTATCTCGTCTGGGATGACGTCGGCATCGCGACATGGGATTGCTTCGGCGGGCTCGTCGAGATGCCGGCGATGAGCCGGATCGCCGAACGTGGCGTGCGACTCTCGCAGTTCCACACCACCGCGTTGTGCTCGCCGACCAGGGCGTCGCTTCTGACCGGACGCAACGCCACAACGGTGGGTATGGCTTGCGTCGAAGAATTCACCGAGGGTTTTCCGGGGATCAACGGGCGCATCCCCAACGACACGGCGCTGATCTCCGAGGTGCTCTCCGAACAGGGCTACAGCACGTCCTGCGTCGGCAAGTGGCACCTGACCCCGCTGGAGGAGTCCAACCTGGCCGCGTCTAGGAGGCACTGGCCGTTGTCGCGCGGCTTCGACCGGTTCTACGGGTTCATGGGCGGCGAAACGGACCAGTGGTACCCGGAACTGATCTACGACGGTCACCCGGTTGAGGCGCCGGGTACTCCGGAGGAGGGTTACCACTTCTCCAAGGACATGGCTGACAAGGCAATCGAATTCATCCGCGACTCGACGATGATCGCCCCAGACAAGCCGTGGTTCTCCTATGTGTGCCCGGGTGCCGGGCATGCCCCCCACCACGTATTCAAAGAGTGGGCGGACCGCTACGCCGGGACATTCGACATGGGCTACGAGCGCTACCGCGAGATCGTGATCGAGAATCAGAAGCGGATGGGCATCGTTCCGCCCGACACGGAGTTGTCGCCGATCAACCCGTATCACGACGTCACCGGACCGCAAGGGCAGGCCTGGCCGGAGCAGGACACCGTACGCCCGTGGGATTCGCTAAGCGATGAGGAGAAGCGACTCTTCGCCCGGATGGCCGAGGTATTCGCTGGTTTCCTGTCTTACACCGATGCTCAGATAGGCCGGATCCTGGACTATCTCGAAGAATCGGGGCAGCTCGACAACACCATCATCGTGGTGATCAATGACAACGGTGCCAGCGGGGAGGGTGGGCCCAACGGGTCGGTCAACGAAGGGAAGTTCTTCAACGGCTACATCGACACCGTCGAGGAGAGCATGCGGTTCTTCGATGAGTTGGGTGGCCCGACAACCTACGGCCACTACCCAATCGGCTGGGCGATGGCCTTCAATACGCCCTACAAGCTCTACAAACGGTACGCCTCGCACGAGGGCGGAATCGCCGACGCGGCAATCATTTCGTGGCCCGACGGTATCGCCGCGCACGGTGAGGTCCGGGACAACTACAGCAACGTCTGCGACATCACGCCGACGGTGTACGACCTGCTGAACATCGTGCCGCCGGCCAGCGTGAAGGGAATCCCGCAGAAGCCGCTCGACGGTGTCAGCTTCAAAGTGGCCCTGGATGATCCAGCCACGCCCACCGGAAAGGAGACCCAGTTCTACACCATGCTGGGGACCCGGGGGATTTGGCACCGGGGCTGGTTCGCCAACACCGTCCATCCAGCGACCCCGTCGGGCTGGTCGCATTTCGACGACGATCGCTGGGAGCTCTACCACATCGAGTCGGATCGCAGTCAATGCCACGACCTAGCCGCCGAGCACCCCGACAAGTTGGCCGAGTTGCAGGCGCTGTGGTTCTCCGAAGCCGAGAAGTACAACGGTCTTCCGCTGTCCGACCTCGGCATGTTCGAGATGCTCGGGCGCTGGCGCCCGTCGCTCGCCGGTGAACGGTCCTCCTATGTCTACTACCCGGGCACCGCGCCCGTAGCGGTGGGCGGCTGCGTGAACATCGCGGGCCGATCCTTCTCGGTGCTGGCGGAAGTCGACGTCGCCGGTCCGGATGTTCAGGGTGTGCTGTTCAAGCAGGGCGCCGGTCACGGTGGATACGTATTGTTCATCGACGACGGTCGGTTGCAGTTCGTTTACAACTTCATGGGCGAGGAGGAACAAAGGGTGATCGCCCCTGAGCCGCTGTCACCGGGCAGTCAGGTCCTCGGTGTGGGCTATGCCCGCACCGGAACCGTTGAGGGTAGCCACACGCCGTTAGGCGACGTGACGCTCTACGAGAATGACACCGCGGTGGCGACGCTGGCAGGGGTGAAAGCGCACCCCTTCATCTTCGGCCTGGCCGGTGGCGGAGTCAGCGTGGGCCGCAATGCCGGGCAACCGGTTTCGACGGCCTACCGGGCACCGTTTGCATTTGCCGGAGGCACGATCAAACGTATCGTCGTCGATGTGTCAGGTGCTCCCTACATCGACGCCGAGCGCCAACTGGCGCACGCCTTCGCCAGAGACTGACCCCGTGCGCCGCCCATGGGTCGCCGCAGCGATTGCTGTCGCGGTACTCGTCTCGGCTTGCACCCGCGTCAGCGATGGGCTGCCCATGGCGGGTCCCGATACGCAGGGATCGGTCTCGGGTCCGGTGACCGACTCCGCGGCGCCGACGACCTCTCGGAGCCCAGCGACTTCTGCGGCGCCGCCGGATGATCCGGACTATCCGGTGCCGGGTGTCGTCGAAACGACGCAGGTTCGCCAGCCCTGCGACCCGGACAGTTCAAACCCGGTCAGCGTCGTGGCTGAGGTATCGGACCCGGAAGCCCCGACGGCCACGGTCGGTGTTCCCGACGGGTGGTCGATGGCGTCGGGCGGCACCGATCCGGAGGGGGCGCGCATGCAGGGGCCGGGGGGCATGTGGGCGACCGTCACGATCGCGCCGACCCGCCTGGACCCGGCGGCCGCATTCCGTCAATACGAAGACGACCGCACTGCGGGCGCCTCAATCAGCAGTTTGAGCCTGCTGCCGGCCGTGATGTGCGGCTACAGCGGCCAACGGCTGATCGGGGTACTGTCCGACGGCGAAGAAACAGTGGAGTACGAGGACCGCATTGTGCATGTGCCAGGTCCCACGCAGGATTATCTGATCGCGGTTCGGGTCGAGGCAGCCTCTGGCACAGCCGGTTTCGACGAGGCAGCATCGCAACTGACCGAAGACTTCGGCATCGGCCTACCCTGAGGGGCATGCTCACCGCCCTCGTCGAGTTGGACGGCGGTCCGTTTCGGATGGGTTCGACGAAGTTCTACCCCGAAGAGGCGCCCGCGCACACCGTCACGGTCGCGCCCTTCGCGGTTGAGCGACACCCGGTGACGAACGCGCAGTTCGAGGAGTTCGTCGCAGAGACCGGTTACCGCACCGTCGCCGAGATAGCGCCGGACCCCGCGCTGTTCCCGGGTGCCGCAGCTGAAGACCTGGTGGCCGGCGCGTTGGTGTTCAGGCAGACTCGCGGCCCGGTCGACCTGCGCGACTGGCGGAATTGGTGGACCTGGACCCCGGGGGCGAGCTGGCGTCATCCATTCGGGCCGGGAAGCTCGGTCGAGGGGAAGGCCGAGCATCCGGTGGTGCAGGTGTGCTACACCGATGCCGCGGCCTACGCCCGGTGGGCCGGGCGGCGGCTTCCGAGCGAGGCGGAATGGGAGTTCGCCGCACGTGGTGGGTCGATGGCGACCTATCCCTGGGGCGAGGATCCCGCGCCCGGTGGACAGCTCATGGCCAACACCTGGCAGGGCAGGTTTCCGTACCGAAACGACGGTGCTCTGGGGTGGGCGGGCACTTCGCCGGTCGGTTCGTTCCCGCCGAACGAGTACGGGCTGGTCGACATGATCGGCAACGTGTGGGAGTGGACGACGACCCGGTTCGCCGGTCACCATCGGCCCGGCGGTGCAGTGGCCCGGCCGTGCTGCAGCCCGACCGCGCCGGACCCGTCGGTCAGTCAGGCGCTCAAGGGGGGGTCGCATCTGTGCGCACCGGAGTACTGCCACCGCTACCGACCAACCGCTCGGTCGCCGCAATCGCAGGACAGCGCAACTAGCCACATCGGGTTCCGCTGCGTCCGCGACGTGTGACTTCGGCACAGTTGCCTGCGTTGGGCGACGATTTGGAGCATTCCCTGAGCTCACCTAGTATGTAGGGGTTGCCTTGGGCAGACCTCGGCCGTCTTGATGTCGGCTCTGCGTGCCTTTGGGTGGCGAAGACCACGCACGTCAGGGTCTCTGGTGGCTTGCCGTCAGAACGTTTCAACTCCTGCGTGCATACAGGAAAACCAGGTCAGGAGATCGAGTGATTCAGCAGGAATCGCGTCTCAAGGTCGCCGACAACACCGGTGCCAAGGAGATCTTGTGCATCCGCGTGCTAGGCGGCTCGGGGCGGCGCTACGCGGGCATCGGTGATGTCATCGTGGCGACGGTCAAGGACGCCATCCCGGGCGGCAACGTCAAGCGCGGCGACGTTGTCAAAGCTGTGATCGTGCGCACCGTCAAGGAACGCCGTCGCGCCGACGGCAGCTACATCAAGTTCGACGAGAACGCGGCTGTCATCATCAAGCCCGACAACGACCCGCGCGGCACGCGCATCTTCGGTCCGGTCGGTCGCGAACTGCGCGAGAAGCGCTTCATGAAGATCGTCTCGCTCGCCCCGGAGGTGTTGTAGATGAAGATCCGCAAGGGTGACACGGTGCTCGTGATCTCGGGCAAGGACAAGGGCGCCAAGGGCAAGGTGCTGGTGGCTTACCCGGACCGCGAGAAGGTTCTCGTCGAAGGTGTCAACCGAATCAAGAAGCACACCCCTGAATCACGTACGGAGCGCGGTGCGTCCTCCGGCGGGATCGTGACCCAGGAGGCGCCGATCGCGGTGAGCAACGTCCTGGTCGTCGACTCCGACGGTAATCCCACCCGCGTTGGCTACCGCAAAGACGACGAGACCGGCAAGAACGTCCGGATCGCCAAGAGTAATGGCAAGGACATCTAGGTAAATGACCAGCGTTGAAAACACTGAGAGAACCCTGCCGCGTCTGAAGCAGCGCTACCGCGAGGAGATCCGCGACTCGTTGCAGAAGGAGTTCGGCTACGCCAACGTCATGCAGATCCCGGGCGTGGTCAAGGTTGTTGTGAACATGGGTGTCGGCGACGCCGCCCGGGACGCCAAGCTGATCAACGGCGCGGTCAACGACCTCGCCCTGATCACCGGGCAGAAGCCCGAAATTCGCAAGGCGCGCAAGTCGATCGCGCAGTTCAAGCTGCGTGAGGGCATGCCGATCGGGGCGCGCGTCACACTGCGTGGTGACCGGATGTGGGAGTTCCTAGACCGGTTGACCTCGATCGCGCTGCCGCGTATCCGCGACTTCCGGGGTTTGAGCCCCAAGCAGTTCGACGGCACCGGCAACTACACATTCGGGCTGAACGAGCAGTCGATGTTCCACGAAATCAACATCGACGACATCGACCGGCCTCGCGGTATGGACATCACGGTCGTCACTTCGGCGACAACCGACGACGAAGGACGGGCGCTGCTGCGAGCGCTGGGCTTCCCGTTCAAGGAGAACTGAGCAGATGGCAAAGAAGGCTCTGGTCAACAAGGCCAACAAGAAGCCCAAGTTCAAGGTGCGTAGCTACACGCGCTGCAACCGGTGCGGTCGCCCGCACTCCGTCTTCCGCAAATTTGGGCTGTGCCGCATTTGCCTGCGCGAAATGGCGCACGCCGGCGAACTGCCGGGCGTCCAGAAGTCCAGCTGGTAACAGGCACCGCCCCGAAATCCAACTCTAAACAACAGGTTGCGGTAGGCCTCCGGAGAAATCGTCACGGAGGAACCGCCGCGAGAAAGGTGAGCCGGCTGTCATGACCATGACGGACCCGATCGCAGACTTCCTTACCCGTCTGCGCAACGCCAATTCGGCGTACCACGACGAAGTTTCCCTGCCGCACAGCAAGATCAAGGCCAACATCGCCGAGATTCTCAAGTCGGAGGGCTACATCACCGACTTCCACACTGAGGATGCCCGCGTCGGCAAATCCCTTGTGGTGAATCTGAAGTACGGCCCGAGTCGCGAGCGCAGCATCGCCGGGCTGCGCCGGGTGTCCAAGCCCGGTCTGCGCGTGTATGCGAAATCGACCAATCTGCCGCGGGTGCTTGGTGGCCTCGGCGTGGCGATCATCTCCACGTCGTCCGGTCTGCTCACCGACCGTCAGGCATCACGGCAGGGCGTGGGCGGCGAAGTCCTCGCGTACGTCTGGTAGCGGGAGGAACAAGCAATGTCGCGCATTGGAAAGCAGCCGGTACCGATTCCCGCCGGAGTGGACGTCAACATCGACGGTCAGAAGCTGTCCGTCAAGGGGCCCAAGGGCACGCTGGAGCTGGCCGTCGCCGAGCCGATCACGGTCTCGCGCAACGACGATGGTGCCGTCGTGGTCACCCGTCCCGACGACGAGCGGCTTAGCCGCTCGCTGCACGGACTGTCCCGCACCTTGGTGGCCAATCTCGTTACCGGCGTGACCGAGGGATACACCACAAAGATGGAGATCTTCGGCGTCGGCTACCGCGTGGTGGCCAAGGGCAACACCCTGGAGTTCGCTCTGGGCTACAGCCACCCGGTGGTGATCGAGGCCCCCGAGGGGATCACCTTCGCGGTGGAAACGCCTACCAAGTTCTCGATCTCAGGTATCGACAAGCAGAAGGTCGGACAGATCTCGGCGAACATCCGCCGCCTGCGCCGCCCGGACCCGTACAAGGGTAAGGGCGTTCGCTACGAGGGTGAGCAGATCCGTCGCAAGGTCGGAAAGACGGGTAAGTAAATGGCTACCACTACCAAAGATGCCGCGCGCAAACCGGTGGGGCAGAACATCTCCGAGACCCGACGCGCCTCGCGGCTGCGTCGGCACGCTCGGCTGCGTAAGAAGGTTTCTGGTACCGCCGATCGGCCCCGACTGGTCGTCAACCGTTCGGCGAGGCACATCCACGTGCAGTTGGTTGACGATTCGGCAGGAGTCACGCTGGCCGCCGCGTCTTCCATCGAAGCCGACGTGCGCGCGCTGGACGGAGACAAGAAGGCCCACAGCACCCGGGTCGGTCAGCTCATCGCCCAGCGTGCCAAGGCCGCAGGGATCGACGAGGTGGTCTTCGACCGCGGTGGATACACCTATGGCGGACGTATCGCCGCCCTGGCCGATGCCGCGCGAGAAGGCGGGCTGAAGTTCTGATGACCTTGATGATGAACACTGAGAGGAATGCATGATGGCCGAGCAGGCTGTTGGAGCCGGCGGGCCTTCGAGCGCAGAAGGTCGCGACGGCAGAGGAGGACGCTCCGATGATCGTGGTGGCCGTGGCCGTCGCGACGACCGCGGTGGCCGTGGTGGCCGCGACGGCGGCGACAAGAGCAACTTCATCGAGCGTGTTGTCGCGATCAACCGGGTGTCCAAAGTCGTCAAAGGTGGCCGCCGGTTTAGCTTCACCGCACTGGTGATCGTCGGCGACGGTGCTGGCATGGTCGGTGTCGGGTACGGCAAGGCCAAGGAAGTTCCGGCCGCGATCGCCAAGGGTGTCGAGGAAGCTCGTAAGAACTTCTTCCGCGTCCCGTTGATCGGAGCCACCATCGTCCACCCGGTCCAGGGTGAGGCAGCGGCCGGTGTCGTGATGCTGCGACCGGCCAGCCCCGGTACCGGCGTTATCGCCGGCGGTGCATGCCGTGCAGTGCTGGAATGCGCTGGCGTGCACGACGTCCTGGCCAAGTCGCTGGGTAGTGACAATGCGATCAACGTGGTACACGCCACGGTCGCTGCGCTGAAGATGATTCAGCGCCCCGAAGAGGTTGCGGCCCGCCGCGGCCTGCCTATCGAAGATGTAGCGCCCCCGGCCATGCTCAGGGCCCGCCGCGAGGCGGAGGCTCTGGCGACCGGCGCAGCGCGTGAAGGAACGGCGTAACCACCATGGCAGAACTCAAGATCACCCAGGTGCGCAGCACGATCGGTGCGCGCTGGAAGCAGCGTGAGTCGCTGCGCACTCTGGGTCTGCGCAAAATCCGCCAGTCCGTGGTCCGGGAGGACAACCCGCAAACCCGTGGACTGATCAAGACCGTTCACCACCTGGTGACGGTTGAGGAGGCCTGACAAAGTGACGATCAAGCTGCACGATCTGCGTCCCGCACCGGGTTCAAAGACCGCCAAGACCAGAGTCGGTCGCGGTGAAGGCTCCAAGGGTAAGACCGCCGGCCGCGGCACGAAAGGCACCAAGGCGCGCAAGAACGTCCCCGCGACGTTCGAAGGTGGCCAGATGCCGATTCACATGCGACTGCCGAAGCTGAAAGGTTTCAAGAACCGTTTCCGCACCGAGTACGGCGTCGTCAACATCGGTGACATCAACAAGCTGTTCCCCCAGGGCGGCACTGTCGGCATCGACGAGTTGGTGGCTGCCGGCGCGGTGCGCAAGAACGTCCTGGTGAAGGTGCTCGGCGATGGCAAGCTGACCGTCAAGGTCGACGTCACGGCGAATAAGTTCAGTGCCACCGCGCGCGACAAGATCACTGCCGCCGGCGGTAGCGCCACGGAACTGTAGTCGGCGGTAACATCAGCCCACCCCCGCGCGATGAACTGGGCGTGGCGATACCCGGGAGAAGCCAATGATCCGGCAAAGTCGTGCGCTAGCGGTGACGATGGCGGCCGGTTTTATGCTGTTCGTCGGCGCGGCGGCGGCGCACGCCGACCCCTCTGATGACGTCCCCGACACCCGCGATGAGCGGTTCACTGAAGCGGTGAACTCCCTGGGTATCGATGTCGCACCTGACACGGATCTACCCGAGGTGGGCCAACAAGTCTGCGACATGATGACCAAAGGGGTCGTCGGCAACGTCAACCCGGTTCCCGCGGTGCGCGGCGTGGTGACCACGCTGGCCAACAGCGGCATGGAGCGCGAGCAGGCGGTGGGCCTGATGCAGGCCTCGGTGGCCATCTACTGCCCGCAGTTGAAGCGGTTCGCCGGCCGCTAGGCGCCCCGGCAATCACAGCTCGGCGGACGCCGTGGACCGGCGGGACTCGCGAGATTCCTGCACCAGGATGGCCACTAGGCAGACGAGCGCCAGACCTGCGGCGGCAGCGGCGAAGCCCACCCCGGCAGTACGTAGGCCCCAGGCCCGTGTGGCCAGGCCCGCGCCAACCACCGGCAGTGAGAGCGCCACGTATGCAACGACGAAGTAGGTTGAGCTGATCTCGGCGCGCCGGTCGGGTGGGGAGTCCTGCACGACAGCGGCCAGGCCGCGGCTGAAGCTGATGCCCTGGCCTATTCCCGCAACGACGGCAGCCGCGAGCAAGCCCGCGAGTGATGAAATATGAAGGGCGACAGCGAGAATAGCCATCCCGGCCACGAGGATCGCACAGCCCCACGCAACCGCTCGTGAAGGTGGTACTTTCTGGGTCGCTAACTGGGTCGCCGCGGACACAATAAAGATCGAGCTGGATACCGCTCCGGCCACTGCGTGGTTGTCCACCCCGATCACGTCGGCCAGAAACGAAGGCGCGACCGCGGCGAACAAGCCGGTCACGGCGAAACCGGCGAAGGCCGCCAGCGCGGCAGTGACGAAGACGCTTCGCACACCGGGCGGCAGCGACAGCCGTTGCACGCCGATGTGTCCGTCGCGTGCCGAGGTCTCCGGTGCGGTGGCCACCGCACCAGCGGCCAGCATCGCAAGCACGATGTGGACGACGAACGTCAAGTGCAGCGGCTGCGGTGCGTACTCGACGAGTAGGCCGGCCAGCAGCGGGCCGCCACCCAAGCCGCCGATATTGGCTACAGTCGCCACGGCCGGCGCCCGATCGCGCCACCGGGCTGGTGCCGCCTCGACGACCGCGGCGGTCGCGGTGCCGGTGAAGATGCCCGCGGACATCCCCGACAGGATGCGGCCGACCAGTAACTGCGGGACCGATTCCGCGAAGAGGAAGACCGCGGCGCTGGCGAGCGCGCAGGCTATCCCTGCCAGCAGCATCGGCCGTCGGCCCACCGCATCTGACCAGCGGCCGAAAGCCAGCAGCGCGAACAGCACTCCGCCGGCATAGTTGGCGTAGATGACCGTCGTGGTCAGCACGTCGAAGTGCATCTGCTCGGCATAGAGGGCGTACATCGGCGTCGGCAGAGTGGTACCGACCATGATCGCGGCGAAGGCATAGGCCAGCAGCGGGAACGCGAAGCGGCTCATCGTAGTGGGAGCTTATGCGGGCAACACCATGGCGATCAGCACCACTGCGAGGTAGGCCAGGAAAAGCCAGAACTGCGGGGTGTCCGGCATGCGGTGCGAGATTCGGACACCGAGCGGTGACCCTAGAAGAGCGCCCACGGCCATTCCGGCCAACGCCGGAAGATACAGAAATCCGACCGCGGCGGCAGGAAGACCGGTCGCGCCCAATCCCCCGAGCAGGTAACCGGCACCTGCACCGATCCCAATCACCGCCGACAGCCCGGCCGCAATGGCAGATGCGCTTTGGATGCGGTAGCCCGCGGCTTGCAAATACGGCACCGTGATGATGGCCGCGCCGGCGCCCAGTAGTGCACCGGTCAAGCCGGTGGTGACCCCAGTGGTCAGCCGGCTGGCGCGGGACGGCATCACGGGCTCGGAGCCCTGTTCGTCGGCGGCCTCTATTTCCTTGGACATTCGGTAGTGGCGGTGCAGCGCGCGAGCAATCATGTATGCCACGAAGCCGATGAAGAACACCCGAAGGACCGGGCCCGGCAGAATACCGCCGGCGAAAGCGCCAATCGCTGTTCCGAGCACGACCGGCGGAAGCAGGTGCCAGAACAGTGGCCAGCTGAGGTCCCCGTGTCGACTGCGCAAGTAGGTCGTGTACAGCGCCGTGAAGAACATCACCGCGAGCGACGTCCCGATGGCCAGGTGCATCACGTGTTCCGGCCCGACGCCCTGGATCGGCAAAGCGACAGCGAGCGTCGGCACGATGGTCAAGCCCCCGCCGAGTCCGAACATGCCGGAAACCAGTCCGGCGACGATGCCGGCGAGCAGATAGACGAGGTAGATCCCAACGCCGGTCACCGGGCGATCCTTGCTAGTCGGACAGTGACGTGACGGGGTTTTGGTCGGATTGGAACAACAACGATCGGGGTGCCGGCGTTCGTCCCGGATAGGCTGGCGTTCATGTTCTCTTTTCTTCCGGCCGTTCCCGGTGCCGACAGCGTACGGTCGCTGGCTCGACGGGCGGACACCGCCCGACACCACGGCGTTCCCAACGGCTGCATACTCGAGCTTGATCTCCAATCGGCACCTGCGGAGACGGGTGGGTTCGATCCCCTGATGCTGATTCACGCCGCGGGTAAGCCACTGCTGCTGCGGGAGGCCGTCGAGGCCATCTATCGCGCAGCCGAGGATCCCCGGGTTGCGGGTCTGATCGCGCGCATTCAGATTCCGTCTGGTTCGCCCGGGCCGGTTCAGGAGCTCCGCGAAGCGATCGTGGCTTTCTCGGCCAAAAAACCATCCCTCGCCTGGGCCGAGACCTATCCCGGCACACTGTCCTACTACCTGGCCTCCGGTTTCGGCGAGGTGTGGATGCAGCCGTCGGGCACCCTCGGGCTGGTGGGTTTCGCCACCAACGCCCTCTTCCTGCGCGACGCGCTGGCCAAGGCTGGGGTCGAGGCGCAGTTCGTCGCACGCGGCGAATACAAGTCGGCGGCCAATGTGTTCACCCAGGACGGCTACACCGATGCCCATCGTGAGGCTGACGGCCGACTCGTCGAGAGCCTGCACGCCCAGGTGTGGGAGGCGGTGTCGACGTCTCGGGGAATCGAACCGGCAGCACTGGATGCGCTGGCTGAGAAGGCACCGCTGCTGCGGGAGGACGCACTGGCCGGTGGGCTGATCGACCACGTCGGGTTCCGCGACGAGGCATACGCGCGAATCGCCGGATTGAGCTCGCCGGGCTCGGAGTCCGAGATCGCCGACGCCGACGGCGACGACGCCCCACCGAGGATGTTCCTGGCGCGCTATGCCAGGGCCAAGCGGCCTGCGGTGCCGGTGCCTGGGCTCAAGAAACGGCCGACGATAGCCGTGGTGACCCTGGCCGGTCCGATCGTCAGCGGACGCGGACGGCAGATGTCGCCGTTGGGATCCCCGAGTGCCGGGGGTGACACCATCGCGGCCGCATTGCGCGAGGCCGCCGCCGACGAGGACGTCGATGCGATCGTGCTTCGAGTCGACAGCCCCGGCGGGTCGGTGACCGGATCGGAGACCGTGTGGCGGGAAGTCCTCCGTGCCCGGGCGGCGGGCAAGCCGGTGGTGGCGTCGATGGGCGCGGTCGCCGCGTCCGGCGGCTACTACGTTTCGATGGCCGCCGACGCAATCGTCGCCAATCCCGGAACCATCACCGGCTCGATCGGTGTGGTCACGGGCAAGCTGGTGGCAGCCGAACTCAAGGGGCGTCTGGGCGTCGGATCCGACGGTGTGCGCACCCACGCCAACGCCGACGCCTGGTCGGTCAACGCACCGTTCACCGACGATCAGCACGCCCTGGTCGAGGCGGAGGCGGACCTGTTCTACACAGATTTCGTCGAGCGGGTGGCCGACGGTCGGAATCTGAGCGTCGAGCAGGTCGATGGGGTGGCCCGGGGTCGCGTGTGGACAGGGGCCGATGCGTTCGACCGCGGTCTTGTTGACGAGCTCGGCGGCCTGCGCACCGCGATCCGACGGGCCAAGGTTCTGGCCGGGGCTGGCCCGGACGACAAGGTCGCCGTCCGGAACCTGCCGGGCTCTTCGCTGCGGGACATATTGTGGCCCAAGGCTTCTTCGCAGCCCGCTGCTGCTTCACTGCCCGACGCGTTGGGGGCAGTGGCGGTGCAGGCCGCGGCCGGAGTCATCGACGGCACCCAGCGCTCGTTGAGCGGGGCCAACGCGCTATGGCTGGGGGAGTGGCGGTTCTGAACCTCAACCTGCCGGCATGCGTGCGCTGACGTAGACGATCTCGCCGAGTGCATCGTCGTCCTCCGTCGTTGGCGCAGGTATGCCGAATTTCTCGAACAGCTCATCCCGGGGTGAACCCGTTACCTGCCAACCGCTTTCACGTAGGTACTCCATCACGTGGCTGCGCTGGCCTGCGTAGACCAGCGACGGCATATCGATGTCGAGGCCATGTTCGGCTAGCGGCGCCGACATCTCGCGAGCCTTTTCGGCGTCGAAATCGATGATGCCCGGCGCATATTCGGTGCCTATCGTGCTGCCTGCCGCGGAGTGCTGGGTGATCACGTCGAACAGTCGGTCCTGGGCGTCTGCGGGCAGATAGATCAGTAGCCCTTCGGCCAACCATGCCGTCGGTTGCGACGCGTCGAATCCTGCCGCCCGCAGCGCCGTGGGCCAGTCGTCGCGCAAATCTATCGACACGGTCCGGCGGGTCGCGGTGGGCTCGGCACCGAGCTCGGCCAGCGTCCGGGACTTGAAGTCGATGACTTCGGGTTGGTCTATCTCGTACACCACGGTGCCCTCAGGCCAGCCCAACCGATAGGCCCGCGCGTCCAGCCCGGACGCCAGGATGACCGCCTGCCGCACACCGGTGGCGGTGGCGGCCATCAAATAGTCGTCGAAGAACCTGGTGCGCACGGCCATCGAATCGATCATTGCCTGCACCCGCTCGGGCGAGCGGCCCGAAATCTGAGACAGGTCTAGCTTTCCGTCGAGCATGGCGGTGAAGAAATCCAGGCCGACCGCTCTGACCAGCGGTGCGGCGAAAGGATCGTCGATCAGCCCCCGCGGGTCTAGCGACGCGATGGCGCGGCCGGCGGCGACCAGCGTCGCCGTGGCCCCCACGCTGGAGGCCAGGTCCCAGGTGTCACTCTCGCTGCGGGCCATGACGTCTCCTCCTAGCGGGTCGCGGTGACATAGAGGACGGAGGCGAATCCTTCGTCGTCGTTGAGCGGGGCAAGCCCATAGCGCGTCAGCAAGTCATTGGCTACCACCGCGTCGGCCGTCCAGCCATGACCCACCAGATAGCCGACGACTTCGGCGCGGTCGCCCAGGAACACCAGTTCGCTGAAGTCGATGTCGAAGCCGTGGTTGCGCCATCGTTCGGTGGCGTCCTGCATGCGCTGGCGGACTTCGTCCTGATCGGTGAGCTGGTTGGCCGGAACCCCCTCGGCGGCCAGCCGACTGCCCGCGGGGCTGAGTTCGCTGATCTGGTCGAGTAGCCGGTCCTGCGCCTCGGGTGGCAGGTAGCCGAGCAGGCCTTCGGCGATCCACGCGGTCGGCCTGGTGGCATCGAATCCGGCGTCGGTCAGTGCGGCAGGCCAGTCGTGTCGCAGGTCAATGGCCACCGTTCGCAGATCGGTGGTCGGATCCGCACCCAGTCCCGCCAACGCGGTGGTCTTGAAGGTGATGACGTCGGGTTGGTCGATCTCGAACAGCACCATGTCGTCCGGCCACGCCAATCGGTACCCGCGGGCATCCAGTCCGGACGCCAGAATTACGGCCTGGCGGATTCCCGCGTCGGTGGCCTCTGCGAAGAAGTCATCGAAGAACCGGGTGCGGGCTGCCATTCCGTCGGCAAAGCGGCTCATGCCCACCGGCGATTCGGCGTCGCCGTCGCCGTCGCCGTCGAGGTCGGCGGCAGTGAGATCGCCTGAGGCCAATCGCGTGAAGAAGTCAACGCCGACGGCGCGCACCAAGGGTTCAGCGAATGGATCGTCGATCACCGCATCCTCGGATCGGGAGGCGACCGCGCGGGCCGCCGCGACCATCGTCGCGGTCGCTCCGACACTGGAGGCCAGGTCCCACGTGTCGTCTTCGGTGCGTGCCATTGATGACCCCTGTGCAGAATCGGTCTTAGTTAGGTGAGTTAACGAGCTGAGTTCCGACTCTACGCCGACCGGTTGGGTACACGGATTCGGGGCAGCCAAGACGCAACTGTTAGTCTCGTAGACTGTTTGAACGCGTGACTTGCGCAGGCTGTATGCCTGTTCGTGCGGTCGCGCGCACGACTTAACGCCATATGACATAGACCGCTGGTCATGCCAGCCAAAGAGCACGCCGCGTCGTCAACTCGGCCGTGCAGGAGGAAAGAGTGCTCTCGGCTTTCATTTCTTCGCTCAGAACCCCGGACCTGCGGCGAAAGATCCTGTTCACGCTGGGTATCGTCATCCTCTACCGGATCGGTGCTTCGGTCCCGTCCCCGGGCGTGAACTATCCGAATGTGCAGCAGTGCATCGCGCAGGTCAGCGGCGGTGAGGCGGGGCAGATCTACTCACTGATCAACCTGTTCTCCGGCGGCGCCTTGCTGCAGCTGTCGGTGTTCGCGGTGGGCATCATGCCCTACATCACCGCGAGCATCATCGTGCAGTTGCTGGGCGTGGTGATTCCGCGCTTCGAGCAACTGAAGAAAGAGGGTCAGGCCGGCCAGGCCAAGCTGACCCAGTACACCCGCTACCTGGCGATCTCGCTGGCACTTCTGCAGGCCACCAGCATCGTGGCGCTGGCGGCCAACGGCGGGCTGCTGCAGGGCTGCACACTCGACATCATCGAGGGCCAGGGCCAGGGCCTGAACTTCACCACCCTCGCCGTGATGGTCATCGTGATGACTGCGGGCGCCGCACTGGTGATGTGGATGGGCGAGCTTGCCACCGAGCGTGGCGTCGGCAACGGCATGTCGCTGTTGATCTTCGCCAGCATCGCCTCGGCCATCCCCGGTGAAGGCAAGAGCATCTTGGATAATCGGGGCGGCATGGTCTTTACGTTCGTGTGCATCGCGGCGTTGGCCATCATCATCGCCGTGGTGTTCGTCGAACAGGGCCAGCGCCGTATCCCCGTCCAGTACGCCAAGCGGATGGTCGGACGTCGCATGTATGGCGGTACCTCGACCTACCTGCCACTGAAGGTCAATCAGGCCGGCGTCATCCCGGTCATCTTCGCCTCGTCGCTGATCTACCTTCCGAACCTGATCACCCAGCTGATCACCAGCGGCAGCAGCAACCCGAGCACCGGATGGTGGCAGACCTTCGTCGCCGAATACCTGACGGACCCCGGCAGCCCGGTCTACATCGCTATCTACTTCGGGCTGATCATCTTCTTCACCTACTTCTATGTGTCGATCACCTTCAACCCCGACGATCGTGCGGACGAGATGAAGAAGTACGGCGGCTTCATCCCGGGCATCCGGCCCGGTAAGCCCACCGCCGATTACCTGCGATTTGTGCTGTCGCGGATCACTTTGCCGGGATCGATCTACTTGGGCTTTGTCGCGGTCCTGCCCAACCTGTTCATGCAGCTGGGCGGCGGCGGCGCCGGTGGTGCACCGATGCAGAACCTGCCGTTTGGCGGCGTGGGGGTTCTGATCATGGTCGGTGTCGGCCTCGATACCGTGAAGCAGATCGAGAGCCAACTGATGCAGCGCAACTACGAAGGGTTCCTCAAGTGAGAATCGTCTTGTTGGGACCGCCGGGCGCGGGCAAGGGAACTCAGGCGCAGAAGCTGGCCGACGAGCTCGGCGTCCCGCAGGTCTCCACCGGTGACCTGTTCCGGTACAACATCAGCAACGGCACCGAGCTCGGGCAGGAAGCCAAGAAGTATCTCGACGCCGGTGACCTGGTTCCGGCCGCACTGACCAACGCCTTGGTCGATGACCGGCTGGAGAACGCCGACGTTGCCAACGGGTTCATTCTCGACGGGTACCCGCGTTCGGTCGAGCAGGCCCGGGCCCTCGACGCGATGCTGGAGAAGCGCGACCTGTCTCTGGATGCGGTGCTGGAGTTCCGGGTTCCTGAGGACGAACTCGTTTCCCGGCTCAAGGGGCGCGGCCGGGCCGACGACACCGAGGACATCATCCGCAACAGGTTCCGGGTCTACCGCGACGAGACCGCGCCACTGCTGGACCACTACGGCGGGTCGCTGGTCACCGTCGACGCGGTCGGTGAACTTGACGAGGTATTCACCCGCGCGCTGAAGGCGCTCGGCCGCTAACACTGCTCATGATTTCTCTGCGCGGCCGCAAGGTGGTCGCTCAACGCAGCCCGGGTGAACTCGACGCCATGGCCGCCGCTGGTGCCCTCGTGGCTGCGGCCCTGCAGGCGGTGCGTCAGGCAGCCGCTCCCGGCGTATCCACCCTCGAGCTCGACGCGGTCGCGGAATCGGTGATCCGCGAGGGCGGTGCAGTGCCCTCCTTCCTGGGCTACCACGGCTTTCCGGCCAGCATCTGCGCATCGGTCAATGACCGTGTTGTGCACGGCATCCCGTCAGCCGACGAGAAGCTCACGGCCGGTGACCTCGTCTCGATCGACTGCGGTGCCATCCTGGACGGCTGGCACGGTGACTCGGCGTTCACCTTTGGCATCGAAACGGTCATCGCCGCCGACGAAGCGCTCTCAGGTGCCACTCGGGAATCGATGGAGGCCGGTATCGCCGCGATGGTGCCGGGTAATCGCCTGACCGACGTTTCTCACGCCATCGAACTCGGCACGCGGGCCGCCGAGGGGCGCTACGGCCGCAAGTTCGGCATCGTCGCGGGATATGGCGGGCATGGGATCGGGCGGCAGATGCACATGGATCCGTTTCTGCCCAACGCGGGGTCCCCAGGCCGGGGGCCGCATCTGATGCCGGGTTCGGTGTTGGCGATCGAACCCATGCTCACCCTCGGCACGACGAAGACCGTGGTCCTCTCCGACGGGTGGACCGTGGCGACGTCCGACGGCTCGCGGGCCGCGCACTGGGAGCACACCGTGGCGGTAACCGAGGACGGGCCCCGGATACTGACCGCGGCTGACTGAGGTGGAGCCTGCACCCAAGCGCGACCCGATCGCGCTGGCGCGCGCGAATTGGGAGCGCTCCGGTTGGGGTGCGGTGGCTGACGGGATGGTCGCAGTCACCTCGGTGATGCGGGCACACCAGATCCTGCTCGCCCGCGTCGAGGCCGCGCTACGCCCCTACGACCTGAGCTTCTCGCGGTACGAGTTGCTCCGGCTGCTGGCCTTCAGCCGCACCGGTGCGCTACCCATCACCAAAGCCTCCGACCGCTTGCAGGTGCATGTCACCAGCGTCACGCACGCCATCCGGCGGCTCGAGTCCGACGGGCTGGTGGAGCGGCTGCCGCATCCGACCGACGGCCGCACCACGCTGGTGCAGATCACCGGGCTCGGCCGCTCGACAGTCGAGGACGCGACCGTGACGTTGAACGACGCCGTGTTTGCCGACATCGGGATGTCCGACGAGGAGTCCCGCACGCTTGCCGAGGTGATTCAGACGCTGCGCCGCAGCACGGGTGATTTCTAATGGGCGGTCGACGGAATCGGAATCGTCGCGGTGACCGCGGTTCCGGTGCCCGGACGCGACCGGATATTGAGTCTGCCACCGACGATCTCGGCCCGTTCGGCCATCGATAGCAGGCCGTAGCCACCCATCTCGTCGCTCCCCAGGGGGTGCTCCAACGTGTCGAAACCGACCCCGTCGTCGACGATCTCGAGCCGGGCGACTTCACCATGATCGTTGTGGTCCAGTGCGAACGTCAACCGCGCACGGCTGGCCCCGGCATGTTTGACGACATTCTGGAGGCATTCCTGGGCAATGCGGTACAGGGCCAGCTCGATGTGGTCGGGCAGCCGCGTTTCGGCGAGATTCACATCGATGTGGACCTGCGGGATCGAGCGTGCCAGGCTCGCCAGACCGCCGGACAACCCAAGGTCGTCCAGCACGGGCGGCCGCAAACCGCTGATTGCGGCACGCGCCTCTTGCAGCGTCAGTTGAGCCAGCTCGCGTGCCCGGTCGAGTTGTTCGGTCAGCGCAACTCGATCGTCAACGGCCTGGGCGGCCGCGTCGAGGTGGTAGGACAGCGTCACCAGGCGCTGCGAGATGCCGTCGTGAATATCGGCGGCCAGCCTCCGCCGCTCGAGTTCCTGGGCCTCGATGACCTGCTCGACGAAGTTCTCATGTGCGCGTTCGCGGGATACCAGCTGTCGGTGCAGGCGTGCCTGGTGCATGGCGCCGGCGATCAGCCGGCCGATGACCAACAGCAGCTCAACGTCACGATCTTCGAAGTCGCGCTGGGTCACCGTATGGACGTTGAGCACCCCGACCAGCCCGCCGGGGGCGGTCTCCATGGGCACGGACACCATCGAGGTGAAATCCCGGCCGCGCAGCGATTCAAAGGGCAGGTACCGCGGGTCGGATTCCTTGTCGCGGGTGATCACGACCGGTTCCCGGTGGCTGGCCACCCAACCTGAGATGCCCTGCCCGAGCGGCAGCCTGATCTTGCCGACCTCGGCATCGAACGGCGGTGTCGCGCCGGCAAGGGTCAGCGAGCGTTCGGTGTCGTCGAGCACGTGGACGAAGCACACGTCGCTGTCGGTGGCCGCGGTGATGATCCGCGCCGCCGCAGCAGCCAGCGGTTCGACTCCGGGACCGCTGGAGGCGGCCTTGATGAGCTCCCGTAGCAGGGTCAGTTCACGATCGGCCGCCAGCAACGGCCGCGACGAAGTGCTCATTGGTAGATGCCTTCCCGGAGCGCGGTCGCCACCGCACCGGTGCGATCGTTGACACCGAGCTTGCGGTAGATCGAGCTCAGATGCGTCTTCACGGTTTCGTCGCCGATGACCAGTTTGGTGGCGATGGCACGGTTGGACAGACCGTTGACCACGAACGACAGGATCTCGCTTTCCCGCTGGGTGAGTCCTTGGCGGGCGCCGGGCCAGAACTCGTCGCGTTGTAGTCGTGCCGCGGTGTCAACCGCCCGGGCCGCCATACCCGGGTCGATCGCGGTCTCTCCGCGATGCACAAACTCCAGCTGGCGCACCAGCTCCTCGCTGCTGATGCTCTTGAGCAGGTAGCCGGCCGCTCCGACCCGAAACGCCTCGAACAGATACTGCTCGTCGTCGTAGACCGACAACATCACTACTTTGCGGTCGGGGTCCCGGGCGCGCAGCTGCTGGCACACGTCCAAGCCACTCGACCCCTGCATCCGCACGTCGCACAGCACGATGTCGGGATTGAGGTCATCGACCACGCTGAGCACGTGATCGGGTCCGACGGCCTGGCCAACCACCGTGACCCGGTTGCCGAAGGCGGCGAGCATCGCCTTGAGCCCTTCGATGACCATTTCATGGTCATCGACGAGGACGATTCGCACCGGCTGGGATGCCATTGCCCCACCTTAAAGCCGGTGAGTGTCGGGCTCGACCATGTTGGCGCGCCGAATCCCCCTAATGGGGGAGGTGCGGCTCGCATGACCTGTACCACGATGGTATTCATGCAGCCCACAGAGCAGCGAGCATGGCGTGCCGGCCGATTCTGGTGGGACCGGCCGCAGCCCAGCGACACGACAGTGCATCCGCCGCTGCGCGCGCTCATCTTCGATCTCGACGCCATCGCCGACATCGAATGTGCAGCTCATCTGCCTGCCTTCAACGCCGCATTCGCCGCGCACGGTGTGGGGATCGAGTGGACGGTCGCGCGGTACCGTCAGCTGCTGGCGCTCTCTGACGAGCGCCGTCGCGTCGCCGCTGAGCTGCGTCGGCGTGGTGTCAGCGCCGAGTGTGATGTGCTGGCCGAAGTGCTGGTCGATGAGGTCTTCACGGCCAAGGAAAGGCTCTTCGAGGAGACGATCCTCGACGCCGACATCATGCCGCGCACCGGGCTGGTCGACCTCATCACCGATGCCTTCAGCGCTGGCATCGACATCGGGGTGGTGAGCAGTGGTCGGCATGCGTGGGTTGAGCCGCTGGTTCGGCAACTGGTCGGTGAGGGCATCGTGAGCACAATCGTCACCGTCTCCGATGTTCCGGAATCGGAGGCCTACCGGGCGGCGCTGGCCGACCTGGGCGCTAGTCCGCGAGATGCACTCGCGTTCGCCGGTTCGGAAGCGAACCAACGTAGGGCAACTGCTGCCGGGCTGGCGACTGTGCTGATCGACGGCGACGATACTGTCGGCGCGCCGCTACGGGTGGCCGAATGTCAGCGCCTGCACGACAAGTGGCAGGAAACCCCCCGGGCGGCCTAAGCCCCGTCGTCGAAACTGAGGTTGTGCTCCAACTATCCGCGAGTTCTCGCGAATAAGCTCAGTCTCGGCAGTGCTCTAGCCGCTCGGCAGTGCTCTAGCCGCGGAGTAGCTCGATGACGGCGCTGAAATCCTTGTCGGAATGGTCTTCGGCGAACTTGGCATAGATTTCGGCGGCGTGCGTGCCCAGCGGCGCAGACGATCCCGTTGAATCCACCGCCGCCATCGCCAGGCCGAGATCCTTGTTCATCAACGCTGTCGCGAAGCCGGGTTTGAAGTCATTGTTCGCCGGCGACGTGGGAACCGGGCCGGGCACCGGGCAATTGGTGTGCACCGCCCAGCAGTTGCCGGTGGCCCCGGTGATCACGTCGAACAACGACTGCGCCGGAAGACCCAATTTCTCGGCGAGTGTGAACGCCTCACCGATCGCGATCTGCTGCACCGCCAGCACCATGTTGTTGCACAGCTTGGCGGCCTGGCCCGCGCCGGAGGCCCCGCAGTGAATGATTTTGCCCGCCATGGGGTCCAGGACCGGTTTCGCGCGCTCGACGTCGACGTCCTCACCGCCGACCATGAAGGCCAGCGTGCCCGCCGTCGCTCCCTTGATGCCGCCCGACACCGGGGCATCGAGCTGGGCCAGCCCGGCTGCCACCGCCTGTTGGTGGATTTCGCGGGCGTCATCGACCGAGATCGTCGACGTGTCGATCAGCAGGGTTCCCTTGCGCGCGGTCGGCAGGATCTCGGCGTAGCAGGCCTTCACCACCGCGCCGTTGGGCAGCGAGGTGATCACCACATCGGCATCGGCTACCGCGTCGGCGCCGCTGTCGAATACCCTGGCGCCCTTCTCGGCAGCCGCTTCCTTGAGTGGCGCCACCGGATCGAAGCCATGCACCTGGTGGCCGGCTGAGACCAAGTTGGCCGCCATCGGACCGCCCATGTGGCCCAAACCCAAGAACGCAATCGTCGTCATTTACCTCTCCCTGTTCAGGACGCGCGGGCGCGGGCCGCTGCGGCCCGGCCGATGACCACGCGCATGATTTCGTT
>CAZCHU010000039.1:0-25794 GCA_964498215.1 uncultured Mycobacterium sp.
CGGCGCCGACCTCGACGATCTCGCCGGCGATCTCGTGGCCGATGGTGCGCGGCGGGGTCAAGTTCTGGTGCCCGTTGTAGAAGATCTTCACGTCGGTCCCACAGGTCGAACAGTTGTGGACTCTCAGCTTGACCTCATCGGCGGCGCACGTTGGCTCGGGAACGTCCTCCAGTCGGACGTCCTCGGGTGCATAGAACCGGAGTGCCTTCATGGTGGTGATCCTTTCGAGTCGACCGCGTGTCTGGTCCAAGACGTGTTCCTCTGCACTCTAGCGCTAATTCGGGCATAAAACCACAGAAAAGATCAACCGAATGTGCCCGAATGCTTGTCAATATGCCCGTTCTTGGGGTGTAATGGGCTCATGTGACGGGCATCACCACAGCCCGGCCGCCCAGCAAGAATCGAGGAAATCGAATGTCAGCACCAGCAATCCCGCAGGATGTGGCGCCGCGGCCCGGGGCGCGAGTGCGCGTGCAGAAACTGGGCACCGCGCTGTCGAACATGGTCATGCCCAACATCGGCGCCTTCATCGCGTGGGGACTGATTACCGCGCTGTTCATCAAGGAAGGCTGGCTGCAGGCCATCTTCACCGGGCTGCAGGATCCCAACGGCTGGGTCGCCAAGATCGGCGGCTGGGGGGCCTACGACGGCGCCGGAATCGTCGGCCCGATGATCACCTACCTGCTGCCGATCCTGATCGGATACACCGGCGGCCGGATGATCCACGGCAACCGCGGGGCCGTCGTGGGCGCGATCGCCACCATCGGCGTCGTCACCGGCGCCGACGTCCCGATGTTCATGGGCGCCATGATCATGGGCCCGCTCGGCGGCTGGCTGATGAAGAAGGCCGACGCCTTGTGGGAGGGCAAGGTCCGGCCCGGCTTCGAGATGCTGATCGACAACTTCTCAGCCGGCATCCTGGGGATGTTCTTGGCCATCTTCGGCTTCTTCGGTATCGGGCCGATCGTCTCATCGTTCACCCGCATCGCCGGAAACGCGGTGGACTTCCTGGTGGAGAACAACCTGCTGCCGCTGACCTCGATCCTCATCGAGCCGGCCAAGGTGCTGTTCCTCAACAACGCGATCAACCATGGCGTACTCACTCCGCTGGGCACCACACAGGCGTTGGAGACGGGCAAGTCGGTC
Source organism: uncultured Mycobacterium sp. (assembly GCA_964498215.1). Lineage (GTDB taxonomy): Bacteria > Actinomycetota > Actinomycetes > Mycobacteriales > Mycobacteriaceae > Mycobacterium. The sequence continues at coordinate 1,147 of CAZCHU010000039.1, forward strand.
TTGTTCCTGTTGGAGGCCAACCCCGGCCCCGGACTCGGACTGCTGATGGCCTACACGTTCTTCGGCCGCGGCGTCGCGAGGGCCTCGGCGCCGGGCGCAGCGATCATCCAGTTCTTCGGCGGCATCCACGAGATCTACTTCCCCTACGTGCTGATGAAGCCCAAGCTGATCGTCGCGACCATCCTCGGCGGCATGACCGGAGTCTTCATCAACGTGCTGTTCGGTTCCGGGCTGCGTGCCCCGGCCGCGCCCGGATCGATCATCGCGGTGTACGCGCAGACCGCCAGTGGCAGCTATCTCGGTGTGACGCTGTCGGTCTTGGGCGCGGCTGGGGTGTCGTTCGCCGTCGCGGCGCTGTTGTTGAAGACCGATCGCTCCACCGACGAGCCGGACCTCGCCGCCGCTACCGCCGGGATGGAGGCGATGAAGGGCAAGAAGTCCAGTGTGGCTTCGGTATTGGTGAGTGATGGCGCCACCTTGACCAAACCGGTCAACACGATCGTGTTCGCCTGCGACGCCGGCATGGGATCTTCGGCAATGGGGGCATCGGTGTTGCGCCGGAAGGTCCATAAGGCGGGTTTCGGTGAAATCAAGGTCACCAACGCGGCGATATCCAATCTGACCGACACCTACGATCTCGTCGTCTCGCACCGGGATCTGACCGACCGTGCCCGGCAGAGGACGCCGTCGGCGGTCCATGTCTCCGTTGAGGACTTCATGAGCAGTCCGCGATACGACGAGATCGTCGAGCAGTTGGAGCAGAGCAATGGTGGTGGCGCCGCGCCGGACGCGGCCGCTGAGGAGCAGGCGGTCCAGGAGGCCGAGAAGTCTGAGGGTGGCGCCGAAGTGCTGGCGCTGGATTCGATCGTGTTGAACGGTTCAGCGCGGACGGCGACAGACGCCATCACCGAAGCCGGCCAGCTATTGGTGGCTGCCGGGGCGGTCGAGCCGGCCTACGTCGACGCCATGCATGCGCGGGAGGAGTCCATCTCCACCTACATGGGAAACGGGCTGGCCATCCCGCACGGCACCAACGAGGCCAAGGACACCATCCGCCAGACCGGGTTGTCCTTCGTGCGCTACGCCGAGCCGATCGACTGGAACGGCAAGCCGGCCGAATTCGTCGTCGGGATAGCGGGGGCGGGCAAGGACCATATGGCGCTGCTGACCAAGATCGCTCAGGTCTTCCTCAAGACAGAAGACGTCGCCCGGCTGCGGGAGGCGCAGACAGCCGATGAAATCCAGGCCATACTCACCGGCGGCACCCAGTAGCAGAGAGGACGATGACCTACGTGGATTCCGACACCCGTCAGTCCCGGATCGTTGAGTTCGCGCGCACCCGCGGGCGGGTTGACGTCGCCTCGTTGGCCACCGAGTTCGACGTCGCCAGCGAGACCATCCGCCGCGACCTGAAGGTGCTGGCTCGGCGCCGGCTGCTCAAGCGGGTACACGGCGGTGCGGTTCCGCTGGAGACGGCGGCGTTCGAATCGGGCGTCGAGTACCGAAGTCAGGTGGACCTCGCCCAGAAGCACCGGATCGCCGCGGAGGCCGCCAAACTACTGCACGGCGCCGAGACGGTGTATCTGGACGAGGGAGTCACTCCGCGGCTGATCGCCGAACGGTTGGCCGAACAGGAACTGACGGTTGTGACGTCGTCGCTGCTTGCCGCCGAGGCGCTCGCGCACAGCCGCTCGGTCACCGTGCTGCTGCTCGGCGGTCGGATGCGCGGGCGAACGCTGGCGACGGTTGATCACTGGGCTGTGGACATGCTGCGCAGCCTGGTGGTTGACGTCGCATTCCTTGGCACGAACGGAATTTCACTCGACCACGGTCTGACGACGCCCGATCCCGCAGTAGCGGCGGTGAAGAACACCGCCGTGCGGGTGGCGCGGCGGTCGATTCTGGTGGCGGCCCAGTCGAAGTTCGGTGAGAGCAGCTTCTGCAGGTTCGCCGAGGTGGCCGACTTCGAGTCGATCGTGACCGGGGTCGAACTCGAGGCCGCGCAGGCGCGCCGGTACGAAACGTTGGGCCCGGTCGTCGTCCGGGTATGAGGGGGGCCCGACCCGCTTCTTACGCTGTTTCACTCATCGTCGTCGGCAAGATCCGCGTCATCGTCGTCGTCGACGATGGTGTAGAACGAGTCTCCGTCTTCGGGTGTCCCATCGACCTGCCCACGCGTGCGCCGAGCGGGCCGCGCCTCCCGGGCTGTACCCGGCGGTAGCTCATCGGGGACCTCCGCCGCGAGCTTCTCGTCGAGCGTGTGGCCCTCTTTGGCCTCGATCCACCGTTCGGGCGGGTCGGTGACGATGTCGCCGTCGTCGTTGCGCACCTCGTCGGAGTCCATCGATTCGCTGGGCCCCAGGGTGTTGTCGGGGCCCTCGTCGTCATAGTCGCCGTTCACGTGCTCAAGTGTGCCCTATCGTGCGGGCGCACAATCCAGGCCCAGAACAGGTCGACGAGCGCCGTCGGTGAGCATTCTGGAACGTGTGATTGGACAATTGACCCCGGTGCGCTTCGCAAGGCGTATGGTCTCATTTCATGAAGTCGCTGGTACGCATGTTGTCGGTGGGATTGATGTCCGGCGTGTTGTCGGCGGGCGGTCTGGTCGGGGCCCAGACCGCCAGCGCCGACGACGTGGGTTACCTGGTCAACATCTTCCAGATGCGAGATATCAATTTCCCGGACCCGGGGGCCGCGGTGGCCTACGGCCAGACCATCTGCATGCGGGTGGCGGGCCAAATGAGCTACGCCGAGCTGATCAACCAGGTGAAGAGCGAAGTCAACCTCGACGACTTCCTGGCCGGATACTTGATCAATCAGGCTGCCGAAGAACTCTGCCCCGAGCAGATCTGGCAGCTGCGGCAATCAGCCGCCGGCTACAAACCCGCCTGATGTCGCCCTGCCCGCGCTACGGGCAGGAAACCTCGATTTCGAACGGCTTGTTGACCGGCTGCATCGGGTTCGCCATGTCGACGCCGGTCGCGGTCCCGGAGATCTTGTACTTGTTGCCGTCCTTGTCGGCTTCGGCTTCGCCCTGGCCGGAGCCGCTCTGATAGCCCAGGGTGACGCCGTTGACATTGCCCAGACCCACGGACTGCACAGTGGGATCGTCGCCGCTGCTGACCACGACGCCGATACCCGTGGTGGCATCGCCGATCGCGATGCTGGTGTTGCCGCTTACCTCCGAGCAGACCACGGTGCCCTGAACCTCTTGGTCCTGGCCGTCGATCTTGACGGTGGCCATACCGTCGGCCTCGGCGACCGCCGTGGTCGGGCCTGACGTATCGGACTTGTCGTCTGAGGAACAACCCGATATTCCGGCAACGACTACTGCTGCGCCGCCGACGGCCATCACGATTCCACGCTTCACCACGGTTCTCCTTCGTTGTTGTGCGGTTCGTCGAAAGCCGCGAACCATCCCCAGCATTATGGGTGGCAGCCCGAAGGAGGAGATGCCGATTTCGGAAAATCTGCAGACCGGGGCCTGACCCGTCAGCAGGAGACTTTCAGCTGGAATGTGCCCGACGCGCGGAAGCTGGGCTCGTCGGTTTCGAACCCGTCGGCGGTGCCGCTGATGTCGAAGGTTCGGCCGGTCATCGACACGTTCGCCTCACCGCCGAGACCGGAGTTGTAGCTGCCGGTGTAGCCGCCCACGTCATAGATGCGGACGATCCGTACGACCTGCTTGTCCTCGGCCCAGATCATGGCGAACATGCCGGCGTCCTCGGGGCCGGTTTCGATCATGGTCATTGGCCCTATGGTCCTGCAGCGCACCGTTTGGGTCAGGTCGGCGGCCTCGCCGTTGACCGTCATCTGTGCGGTGCCTGCTATGAGCTCGCCAGCCGAAGGGTCGAACTCAGACGGCTGAGACGAGCACCCGGCGACAGCAAGGGCGGCCACGGCGACGCAGGGGCTAAGCGCCCATCGTGTGATCACAATGCAGAATCTACGGCGTGGACGAGCCGAATTTGCGAGATCCGTTCTTTTGTGTCGGGGCCGATTTGCCGGGGGGCCCCGGCCGAACCGGGGTGATCCGCACGCCACACGGTGATATCCGCACACCGGCGTTCATCGCCGTCGGCACCCAGGCCACCGTCAAGTCCGTGCTTCCCGAAACGATGAGCGAGCTCGGTGCCCAGGCGGTCCTGGCCAACGCCTACCACCTCTACCTGCAACCGGGCCCGGACATCGTCGCCGAGGCCGGGGGACTGGGCGCGTTCATGAACTGGCCGGGGCCGACGTTTACCGACAGCGGAGGGTTTCAGGTGCTCTCCCTGGGCGCCGGCTTCCGCAAGGTGCTGGCCATGGACGCCGAACGGGTCCAAGCCGACGACATCATCGCCAAAGACAAGGAACGGCTCGCCGAAGTCGACGACCATGGTGTGACGTTCCGATCGCACCTGGACGGATCGACCCACCGGTTCACCCCCGAGGTTTCGATCGGTATCCAGCATCAACTCGGTGCTGACATCATCTTCGCGTTCGACGAGCTGACCACGCTGATTAACACCCGCGGCTACCAGGAAAACTCGGTGCAACGCACACACGACTGGGCGGTGCGGTGTCTGGCCGAACATCACCGGTTGTCGTCGCTGCGGCCCGACAAGCCGCCGCAGGCGCTGTTCGGGGTGGTGCAAGGCGCGCAGTACGAGGATCTGCGCCGTCAGGCGGCGCGGGGACTGAGGACGATCGGCGCCGCGCCTGGACCGGCGGAGGGATTGAGCTTCGACGGGTACGGCATTGGGGGAGCGCTGGAGAAGCAGAATCTGGCGACCATCGTCGGCTGGGTCAGTAGCGAGCTGCCCGACGACAAGCCGCGTCATCTGCTGGGCATCAGCGAACCCGACGACCTGTTCGCCGCCATCGAGGCCGGTGCCGACACGTTCGACTGTGTGTCACCGTCCCGCGTCGCCCGAAACGCGGCGATCTACTCGGTGACCGGCCGGTACAACATCACGGGCGCACGCTATCGCCGCGACTTCACCCCGCTGGACGCCGAGTGCGACTGCTACACCTGCGCCCATTACACCCGGGCCTACATCCACCATCTGTTCAAGGCCAAGGAGCTTCTGGCCGCCACCCTGTGCACTATCCACAACGAGCGCTTCATCATCCGGCTTGTCGACGAGATCAGGGACGCGATCGACGCGGGCCGATTCGACGAGCTGCGCGAACACGTGCTCGGCCGTTACTACGCCGAACGATCCTGACCTGCGCCCTTTTGGACGCGTGCACAATAAGAGGATGACGACTTCCGCGGAACCGCTGTCGCTGCTCCTGGAATTGCTCGATCCCGTCCACCGCGCCAATCCGTACCCGCTCTACGGCCGGATCCGCGAGCAGGGTCCCATGCAACCGCCGAACGCCAACCTCGCGGTGTTCTCGGCGTTCGCCGATTGCGACGAGGTGCTGCGTCACCCGGACTCCTCGAGCGACCGGCTGAAGTCCACCGTCGCACAACGGATGATCGCCGAGGGTGGACAGGAAACCCCGGTGCGTCCCTTCGGAACGCCCGGGTTCCTGTTCCTCGATCCGCCCGACCACACCCGGCTGCGCCGGCTGGTGAGCAAGGCTTTCGTGCCCAAGGTGGTCAATGCGCTCCAACCTGAGATCACGGCGCTGGTCGACGGGCTGCTTCGCGATGCCGACAGCTCGGCGGAGCCTTTCGATGCGATCTCGGGCCTGGCCTACCCGCTGCCGGTCGCCGTGATCTGCCGACTGCTCGGGGTGCCGTTGGAGGACGAGCCGCAGTTCAGTGCGGCCTCGGCACGGCTAGCGCAGGGACTCGATCCGTTCTTCGCCGTGACGGGGGCGACCGACGACGGCTTCGAGGAGCGTATGCAGGCCGGGTTGTGGCTGCGCGGCTATCTACGGGAGCTGATCGGGCGGCGGCGCCGTGATCCCGGTGACGACTTGATGTCGGGGCTGATCCAGGTCGAGGAATCCGGAGATCAACTCACCGAGGATGAGATCGTTGCGACGTGCAACCTGCTGCTGATCGCCGGGCACGAGACGACGGTCAACCTGATCGCCAACGCGATCCTGGCGCTGCTGCGTGATCCGGCGCAGTGGGCGGCTCTGGTGGCCGACCCGTCAAGGGTTGGCGCCGTCGTCGAGGAGACGTTGCGCTACGACCCGCCGGTTCAGCTCATCGGACGGGTCGCGGGCCAGGACATGACAATTGGCGGTGTCACGGTGCCCCAGGGCGACAACATGTTGCTGCTGCTGGCCGCCGCGCACCGTGACCCGAAGGTCGTGGAGCGTCCGGACGATTTCGACCCTGACCGCGCCAGCATCCGTCATCTTGGGTTCGGCAAGGGGCCGCACTTCTGCATCGGCGCGCCGTTGGCCCGGTTGGAGGCCAATGTGGCCCTCACCGCGTTGGCGGCCCGGTTTCCGCACGCCGAGCTCGCCGGGCAACCCGAGTACAAGCAGAACGTCACCCTGCGCGGTATGTCGGGGCTGCCTCTTTCGTTGTGACCGAGGTCATTTCACGATTTCGGCGATCACCGCGCGCGCTGCCCGCTCGCCCGCCTCCACGGCCCCCTCCATGTAAGCGCTCCAGAAGGTGGCGGTATCGGTGGAGGCCCAATGAATGGCACCGATCGGCGCGGACAGCGCTGGGCCGTAGGCGGTCCACACCAGCGGACCCATGTTGGCGTTGTAGCACCCGCGGGTCCACTGCCGCTCGGCCCACTCGCCGTCGATGTAGTACTCCGGATGGGCCGCCCGGTCCCCGAAATGCCGTACCAATTCGGCCGTCAGCCCTTCGCGTCGCTGGTCCTGCGGCAGCCGACCGTAGGTGCGGGCCTGCTCACCTTCCAGGAACAACAGGACGACCCCATGGTCGTCACCGGGCAGGCAGGTGTCATTCGACATCCTGGCCGGCCCGATGTCGGAGATGAGCTGGCCGTTGAGTCCGTCTGCGCGCCAGAACGGTTCGTCGTAGACGAAGAACGCCTTCATCGACGACGCGTTGGGCACCCGCTGGGTGAGCTGATCACGAATAGCAGGCAGTGGCGGGTCGTACATGATCCGGCCGGCGAGCGTCGGTGAGATCGCCACGATGACGCGACGCCCGCGGGCCACCACTCCACCGCGGCAGTGCACGGTGACGCTGTCGGGGGTGTGCTCGATCAACTGCACCGGGCTCTCGAGCATGATGTGGTCGGAGACCAGGGCAGCCAGCCGTTTCGGAATCTCGCTGGTGCCGCCGGAAAATCGGGTGGTCTGGGCCCCGCCCTCCGACTCTGCGAACAGCTCGGCAGTCACCCCGCAAGTCTGAATGGTGAACAACAGGTGCAGGAAGGACACCTCGACGGTCGGCACCGCGAGAATCCCGACGGTGCAGATCTCCAGCAGTGTGCGGGCGACCGGGGGCAGTCCCTGGGCGTCGTACCACGCCCCTGCGGTAATCGCATCCCACTCGGCGGCGTGCGGCGCCAGCCACGGCGCCTCCGGCGGAACCTCGGCGGCCAGCTCGTCCAGCAGGCGTAGGACCCGTTCCAGATGGCCCAGCTCCTCGTTGAACCGGGCCTGAAACTCGTTCTCGCGCAGCACGCCTGAGCCGACCAGGTCATAGGACGTTTCACCCTCGTCGTACTGCGGGTAGGTCTCGACTCCCAGTTCGGCGGCCAGCGCGAACATTCGGTGATGGGTGTCGCCGATCCACTGCGCACCGAGCTCGACCGGAAGTCCGGGCAGCACTTCTTCGGTGAGGATGCGCCCGCCGACACGCTCGTCGGCCTCCAGTATCAGCGGTGTCAGGCCGGCACCGAGCAGCGTGCGTGCGGCGATCAGCCCGGAAATCCCGGCGCCGACCACAATGACGTCTGCTTCATGACGTCGCGGAGCAGTCATGGTCGACACTGTCTCACGGCATCCGCACCGCCGGTGGACGATCCGTGGCGGAACTGCACGGTTCCGCTCAGCTGGGCCGGTATACCCACGGTGCCCTCGGCAGTCGGCCCGGGTCGAACTCGGCGAGCATGCCGTCGACGGTGTGCGACGTGTAGCCGAGAGAGTCGGCGATCTGCCTGAGCGCGTTGGCCACGCCGATCTCGGCCAGGGTGACCGCGCCGTCGCGCTTGGCTAGTCGCGCTCCGTCGGCGTTGAGCACCAGGGGTACATGGGCGTACGTCGGCTCCCGGTGGCCGAGCAGCCGTGCCAGGTAGGCCTGCCGCGGCGAGGAGGGCAGTAGATCGTCTCCGCGCACCACCTGGTCGACTCCGGAGTCGGCGTCGTCGACAACCACGGCAAGGTTGTACGCGGGTACTCCGTCGCCGCGTCGGACCACGAAGTCGTCGACCACGCCGGTGTAATCGCCGTGCAGCAGGTCATGCACCCGGTACCTGGCGGCCCCGGCGCCCCCGGTGCGCAGCCGGAGTGCGGGTGTCCGTTCGGTCTCCCGTCGGCGGACTTCCCGTTGCCTGTCGGTCAGGTCGCGGCAGGTGCCCGGGTAGGCCCCTTCGGGGGCGTGAGGCGCCCGCGGCGCGGCGGCTATATCCTTTCGCGTGCAATAACATTCGTAGATCAGTCCACGGTCAGCCAGCTCGTCGACGACGGCGTCATAGCGGCGCTGGTGCTCGCTCTGCCGGGTGGCCGGCCCGTCCCACGACAGGCCCAGCGCCGCGAGGTCCCGGAGTTGACGGTCGGCGATATCGGCGCGCGTGCGATCGTCGAGATCCTCGACGCGCATCAGAAAGCGTCGTCCGCTGGCCCGGGCGAACAGCCAGGCCAACACGGCAGTCCGCAGGTTCCCGATGTGCAGGTCCGCCGATGGGCTCGGCGCGAATCGTCCCGCCCCGTCCTGGCTCCTCACCCCGTCAGGTTAGGCCTATCGCACCCCCGTCGGTTGTATCGCGGGTTCTGCGCCAAACTTGTGGGAATGTCCGGACTGCCGCCTAACCACGAGAGGTACGCCCGGGCAGCGCTGCCCGACTATGGTCGCGACCCGGACTCGGAGCTGCGCCTGCTCAGCCTGTCCGAGAACGCCACCTATCTGGTGGACGATGCCGAACCGATGGTGCTTCGCGTCCGTCGTCCCGGATACCACTCGCTGGACGACATTCGTTCCGAGCTCGTGTGGATGGCCGCGCTGCGTGCCGACACGACGGTCGCCACCCCGCAATTGATCTGCGCCGCCGACGGCCGTGACGTGGTGACCGCCTCGGTTGACGGCCGCACCCTGCACGTCGACGCGGTGACGTTCATCGAGGGCTGCACTGCTGAAGAGAAACCGGAGGCGGTCGGATTCGACGAGTTGGGCAGGCTGAGCGCGCACATGCACGATCATGTCGAGCGCTGGTATCCGCCGAAGTCCTTCACCCGCTTCCGCTGGGATGTCGCCGCGACGCTAGGGCCGCAGGCCCGGTGGGGCAATTGGCGTGCGGCGCCCGGGCTGAGCTCCGACGGTGCGGCCGTGGTTGAGCTCGCGGCGGCGCAGGTGGCTGCCCGGCTATCGGAGTTTGGGCAGGGACCTGACAGGTTCGGTCTGATCCACGCCGATCTGCGGATGGCGAACCTGATGGTCAACCCACCGCGTCCGGGGATCACCGTCATCGACTTCGACGACTGCGGATGGTCCTGGCACCTGGCCGATCTCGGGGCAGTGGTGTCCTTCATCGAGGACACCCCCGAGGCCGGGCGCATGATCGCCGACTGGCTGCGCGGCTACCGCGAGGTGCGGGCGATTCCCGTCGACCACCTCAGCATGATCCCGACGTTCGTGATGCTGCGCCGGTTGACGCTGACCGCGTGGATCGCTTCGCACGCCGATGCTGATGCCGCGATCGCTTGTGCCGACGGCTTTGCGATGGGCACGGCCGAGTTGGCGCAGCGCTACCTCGGCGATACGGATTGGATGCGGTACGAGTAGGCCGACGGGGGCGTGCCGGCTTACACCCAGATGGCGACACGGTCACCGGGTCCCGTAGCGGCGGCGGAACTTCTCCACCTGTCCGGCTGAGTCGAGTAGCCGTTGGGTTCCCGTCCAGAACGGGTGCGAATCCGAGGTCACGTCAACCACGATCAGCGGGTAGGTTCGTACGCCCTCCGGTGTGTCCCAGTCGATGGTGCGTGAACTGGTGATCGTCGATCGGGTCAGGAACGTCTTGCCCGTGTTGGCATCCTGGAACACCACAGGGTGGTAGTCGGGGTGAATAGTCGGTTTCATCGGTCACCTTCTCCATGGTGGTCTTCTCGGGCGGTGTACTCGTCGAGGACGTCGGGCATTTCATCGCAGGGGTCGGCATGGCACTCACCGAAGGGATCGAGGTACCGGGCCCACTCCTCTGGCCGGGACAGCTCGTCGTCGGTGAGGAGCGCGCCGCGCAGCGCCGCGTCGATCTCGGCGGGTTGGGCTCCGCAGACCAGCACCGCCATGGAGATGTGCCGGTCTCCGAATCGGTCGTCCCATCCCATCGCGGCCAGCGCCTGTCGCTCTGGACCGATGTAGGCCAGCTCCTTGGGACTCATTGCCGCCAGCCATGTTCCGGCATGCGCGACCAAGGCGCCGCCGCCTGCGGACTCTATCGATAGGACGTCGTCGAGCCGATTGGCCACGAATGCCCGCCCGCGGGTGCGAACGACACCGTCGAGCAGCATGTCGATGGCGGCATGCAGGCGCTGCGGGTGAAACGGCCGGCGCGCGGTGAACTCCACCAACGTGACCTCCCCGGCGGGATCGAGTGGTGGTTGCCCACTGAGCAGCGGGTCATGCGGGTCTCGTTGTCTGCCGCGCCGCGTGTTGGAATCAAGATGGGCCAGTGCCTGTTCGACCCGGTCGAGGCCGACGGTGATTCGGGCCAGGGGTGCTAGCCGCCGGAGCACCGCCAGCGTGGTTGCAGCGGGCCGGTCCAGTACCAACACATCGGCGAACTCCGCTTGCCCGACCACGACTTGGGCGACGGTCCGGCCGTCGTTCAGTTCGTCGGCCCCCAGTGCGCGGGGCAGCCAATTGTCGGAGTCGATCGTGGTGACCACCGCATCGATGCGCACGTCCCGCGCGGCCGGGCCGTCGAGGTAGCCGGGTCCGACACGCACCCGAACCTCGTTGATGGCAACGCAGATGGGCTCGGGTTCCAGCCACGGTGCCAGCAGCACGACGATGCGCGTCACATCCTCGCGACGGTGCAGCCTGCGCAGTAGTACCAAGAGATCGTCGCGGGTGGTGCAGCAGGCGCAACCGTTGGACAGTTCCAACGGCAGCTCGGATGTCGACAACTCGCCGTTGCGCAGGGTGCTGACCCAGCGCCGGACGACATGTCCATCGTATTCGTGCCCGATGACCAGCGTGCCCGGGGTGTCCATCAGGGTGCTGGCCACTTTGTGGCTGTCACCCTGGCCGGAGACAAGGACTACTGGGGTGCGCATTGCCCCGCCTTCCTATTGGCAATCATTTTCACCTAGTCGAACCGTAGGGTATCGTGCCTCACCGGACTTGTCGAAAACGATTGTCACTATCATTAATGTGGAGGAGCGCTGAGATGGCCAAGAAATCCAAGATCGTCAAGAACGATCAACGCCGCGTCATCGTGGCGCGCTATGCCGCACGCCGTGCGGAGCTCAAAGAAATCATTCGCCGCCCGTCGAGCACCACCGCGCAGCGGGCGGCCGCACAGACCGCGCTGCAGCGGTTGCCACGGGACGCCAGCCCCGTACGGGTACGCAACCGCGACGTTGCCGACGGACGCCCGCGCGGCCATCTGCGAAAATTTGGCCTGTCGCGGGTGCGGGTCCGAGAAATGGCTCACCGTGGCGAGTTGCCCGGTGTTAGCAAGGCCAGCTGGTAACCGGCGATGGCAGGACGAGCCAGGACGACCCGAAAAGCCACCGGTACCGAGCCGGTGCGGAAGAAGGCCAATCCCTTCAAGGCTCTGGGTATTACGACAGTCGACTACAAAGACACCGCACTGCTGCGGACGTTCATCTCCGAGCGAGGCAAGATCAGATCCAGAAGGGTCACCGGACTGACTGTTCAACAGCAGCGCCAGGTGGCGATCGCGATCAAGAACGCCCGCGAGATGGCGCTGCTGCCCTACGCGAGCAAATGACCAACGGACGTGCGTAGAGCTCAGCCACTGCATCCAGAGCCGGGCGCAACTGCCGCCCGGAGTCCCGGTGGAGTCACTTCTCGAAGTGCGCGCCCAGCCCTGGGACGATGTCGCCCAGGCTGAAAGTGAGCGGCTGCTCGAGTTGCGCGTAAGTGCACGAGCGTGGATCTCGGTCCGGACGCCAGCGGTTGAACTGCGCGGTGTGGCGAAACCTGTTGCCTTCCATGTGGTCATAGCGCACCTCGACCACCTTCTCGGGTCGCAGCGGGACGAACGAGAGATCTTTGCCGGCGTTCCAACGCGAGGTTTCGTTCTTGCGCGGTGTGCGGTCACCGGCTTCGTGGGCGGCCCAGTTCCACGGGTGATCATCGAAACTGGTTACCAGTGGCTGCATTTCGGTGAAAATTCTCCGGCGCGTGGGCATCGGGAATGCACCGATCACGCCAACCGAGGCCAGGGCGCCGTCGCCGGTGTAGAGCCCGAGCAGCAGGGAGCCGATCGCATCATCACTGGATTTGTGGACGCGGTATCCGGCGATCACGCAGTCCGCCGTGCGTTGATGCTTGACCTTGAACATGACCCGTTTGTCGGGCTGATAGGTGACTGTCAGGGGCTTGGCGATGACTCCGTCGAGCCCGGCTCCCTCGAATTCCTCGAACCATCGCTGCGCGGTCACCAAGTCGGTCGTCGCTGGTGTCACGTGGATCGAGGGCCCGCACCTATCCAACGCGTCGACCAGGGCGGCGCGACGCTCGACGAACGGTCGCCCGGTGAAGTCGTCGTCACCGAGCGCGAGCAGATCGAACGCGATGAAGGACGCTGGGGTTTGCGTGGCGAGCATCCGCACTCGCGAGTCGGCCGGGTGAATGCGTTGTTGCAGCGCCTCGAAGTCCAAACCGTGGTCGGTGGCGATGATGATCTCCCCGTCGATCACGCAACGGTCTGGCAGGTCGGCCGTCATCGCCGCGACCAGCTCGGGAAAGTACCGCGTCAGCGGCCGCTTGTTGCGGCTGCCTAACTCCACCTGGTCTCCGTCGCGAAAAACGATCGATCTGAAGCCATCCCATTTGGGTTCGTAGGAAGCGCCGGCAGGGATTTCTGGAACCGATTTCGCTAGCATCGGGGAGACGGGTGGCATGACGGGCAGTTTCATGACCTCATTGTGGCCGCTGTCCAGCGTGCTGGAGTCCGGTGGATAGGAATTGACATGGCAACCCCGGCAACTGAACTCGACGTCGACGGCGTCAAGGTTCGGCTCACCAATCCGGACAAGCCGTTCTTCCCCGAGCTCGGCAAGGACGGCACCAAGGGCAAGCTCATCGACTACTATCTGTCGGTCGCCGACCCGATGCTGGCACTGCTGCGCGACCGGCCCACACATCTGCAGCGCTTCCCCGACGGAATCGATGGCGATGAGATCTACCAGAAGCGGGTTCCCGGCAAGCACCCTGACTATCTCGAAACCTGCACCGTGACGTTCCCGTCGGGCCGCACGGCCGATGCGCTGAAGATCACCCACCCGTCGGCGATCATCTGGGCAGCACAGATGGGCACGGTGACCCTGCACCCGTGGCAAGTGCGCTGTCCGGATACTGAGCACCCCGACGAGTTACGCATCGATCTCGACCCCCAGCCAGGCACCGGGTTCAAGGAGGCCGCCGACATCGCCTGTGACGTCCTCAAGCCGTTGCTCGATGAACTCGGTTTGGTCGGCTATCCGAAGACCTCGGGCGGGCGGGGCGTCCACGTCTTCCTGCGAATCAAGCCCGACTGGGACTTCGTCGGGGTGCGCCGCGCGGGGATCGCGCTCGCCCGAGAGGTCCAGCGGCGCGAACCCGAAGCGGTGACCACGTCATGGTGGAAGGAGGAACGTGGACGACGGATATTCATCGATTACAACCAGAACGCCCGCGACCGAACGTTCGCCGCTGCCTACTCAGTGCGCAAGACTCCGCTCGCGACGGTGTCAACTCCGTTGAGCTGGGACGAACTGCGTGGCGCCGATCCCGACGACTACACCATCACCACAGTTCCGGCCTTCCTCGAGGGAAGGCCCGACCCCTGGGCGGCTATTGAGGCGACGCACCAATCGATCCAGCCACTGCTGGAGATGGCAGCTGCCGACGAGGACCAAGGCTTGTCCGATCTGCCCTACCCGCCCAACTACCCGAAGATGCCAGGTGAACCACCCCGCGTGCAGCCCAGCAGAAAGGTGGCGACGAATTGGGACGATTCGGGCCGCCCGTTGTAGCCACTGCCCTCATCCCTGCACGGACAGGCACGCGGCTACTCCATGCTCAGGAACCAGTTCGGCCCGCCACCACGGTGGCGGGCCGAATCTTGGTCGGTCGGATCGCCTAGCGCGTTGAATCGCTGCTGATCCGCAATGGGGCGTTGCCTATCCGAACTGCGACGGACCCCAGCTCCGGGAGGTCTTGGTAGTCGGCTCGTGCTTCTGAGTGTCACGCTGGGTCGAGTGTGAGGCATGGGTGCCGCTGTGTGCGGCATCGTTCGTGTCCACGACGGCCTGTGCCATCGGTGCGCCTAAGGTTGCCGCTACGGCAATGGCAGCGCCTGCGACGATGGATTTGATAGCTATCTTCATGGAATTCTCCTCCGTAGCTTGATCGATACCCTCGTGGCCAAGAACTGAGTAGAGCTTTGTTGCCCCCGCCAACTTGTTGTGTAAGAGAAATTTAAGGATTCAACCTGTTAGGAACCTGAGGAAGTCCTTACAGGAGCGCTGCGTGACCAACGCCACAGCGGTCTCCGCGCATTTCACCTGGCCACCGGTTGCTTGTCGCGGCGATCGGTAGTGGCTAGTGAAATATCCTGAGTGGCAATGTGATTCACGGATGCTGTAGGACGCCCAACTCGAAGTGAGGCCACCACCGCGAGGATGTGGTGCCGTATCCGTCGTCCTGTTCGCGGACCTAGGTGAGGCGTAGGTGAGTCTGTCGAGTTCCTGGATGGTCTTATGCAGCGTTGCCGCTAACGTCCGCATCTCCCGTTCGGTGAGCTGGTCGGTGCGGCCCGGCATCCGCGCCAGGGCGAACACGGTAACCGCGTCTCTGAACGGCCCGATACCCTGCTGTGCATGGCGATCGCGAAGCTGGGGAGTCCCATCCGTAAGCTACTCGCTGTATTGGCGACCATTGGTCTGCTCGCCAGCGGCCTCGGTGTCGCGACAATGGTCATCTTCGACGATGCGGGGCAAGAGCAGGCTGACCGACCGCTTCGCACACCGCCCGAGCCTCCTCCGCCGTCGGTCCCGACCGTGGACGAGTTCCTGGTCGGGGTGGCGGTCACCGCGCAGGACTGCGATCCCCCCGACATGTGCTTCTACACATACACGATCGACCCGAAATACGTTGGCTTGCATCCTTTTCCGGAGGAGCCATTTACGGTGGAGTACGAGGTCACCGGTGGGCATGAGCCCCAGCCGGGGGCATTTACCGTCACAGGTGAGAACGCTGAGATCCTCAAAGACGTCATCGTGGAGGGGCCGCCCGATGCCAAGCTGCAGGCCAACGTACTGCGGATTTTCGAGTCTCCGCCGCCACCACCAGCGTCGCCACCACCGCCACCGCCGCCATCGTGACGACACCGTCCGAGCACAGCCGTTGGATCCGTAACTTCCGGCCCGCACCCACAGCCCGCCTGCGGCTGGTGTGCTTCCCGCATGCCGGTGGTTCGGCCAGCTACTTCTTCCCGCTGGCGACAGCATTGGCTCCCGAGTTCGACGTATACGCCGTGCAATACCCGGGCCGCCAGGATCGTCGCAGCGAGCCGTTCATCGACAACATCGACGACATGGCCGACGAGGCGTTCGCGGCGCTTGAACCGTTGGCTAACGGGCGCCTGGCGCTTTTCGGCCACAGCATGGGTGCAGTGCTGGCGTTCGAGGTCGCCCGACGATTGGAGAGGTTGGCCGGCCGAGGCCCCGTCCTGATGTTCGCCTCCGGGTCGCGGGCGCCGAGCCGACACCGCGACGAACGCGGAGACAATGCACCGCATGGCGACTCGGAGCTGGTGGCACTCATGCGTGAGCTAGGCGGCACCGACTCGCTGGTGCTGGACAACCCTGAGATGCTGGCGGCTTTTCTGCCCCCGTTCCGCAATGACTACCGGGCGTTGCAGGCCTACCGTTGCGAAACCGAGGTCGGCATCAGCGCACCCGTTACCGTGATGACAGCCACCGATGATCCGAAAACCAGTCTGGCCGACGCGCTAGCGTGGCACGAGCACACGACCGGTGGCGGCGAGGTGCACACGTTCACCGGTGGCCATTTCTACCTGGGGAAGCAGCAGCAGAAAGCCATCGAGGTGATCACCAACACGCTGCGGGCGGCCGACGAACTCTAGCCGTCACGGCTCCCCGACGCCGACGTCTGAAGTGACGGGCTCAACCTCAATTGAGGCCCGGAGTCAGCACCGCCTTGCCGGTACGTGCCTGCCCGGTTACGTCGATCCAGGTCAGGTCCAGCACGTCGCCCGGGTAATGCCTGTCCAGCACGGAGGTCAAGGTGTTCGACGAGTCGAGCGTGACGCCGTCCAGGACGAGCAGGACGTCGCCGTCCCTAAGGCCGGCCAGATCGGCGGGTCCGCCGCGCATTACCTCCTGGATGAACACGCCCGGTTCATTGCGCGGAGCGGTGCGCACGCCGACACCGAGCAGGACCGGCGGACCGATGTGGACCGTGTCCGAGGGGATTCCCGCGCGGATCTGGTTGGCCACCGCCATCGCGTCGTTGATCGGAATCGCAAAGCCTTTGCCGCCGGGCCCCATCCGGAAGTTCACCGATGCCGCCGTCGTCACCCCGACGACTTGTCCGCCCGCATTGACCACGGGGCCACCGGAGTCACCGGCGCGTACCGGCGCGGCGAACTCGATGAGACCGGTCATCTCGTCGGTCGTGCCGGTCAGGGTGTCCTCAGCTTGGACCGTGCGTCCGAAGCCTGTCACCGTGCCGACCTCCCGGGTGAGGGGGGCGTTACTGCCCATGGCGTTCCCGAGCGCCACCACGAGGTCACCCGGGACCAACGCGTTCGAGTCCCCGATAGCGGCGGCCGGTAGACCGTTGGCGCCGAGCAGCTGGATGACCGCGATGTCGCGGCCCCGGTCGTAACCCACCAGTGTCGCTGGGTAGGGCCGGCCCCCGACCGTTGCGGTGATGCGATCGGCGCCCTGAACGACGTGGAAGTTGGTCAGCGCCTGCCCGGCCGGATCGAGCACTATTGCGGTGCCCAGCCCGATGATGCCCTGGTAGTCGACCGCGGTGTCGATGCGCACGACCGCTGGTTCCGCCAGTGCAGCCGCGATGGCGCCCGGATCGCCCGGCTGGGCAGCAGCAGGGGTCACCGGGGCAACGAGGGCCCCCACCGCGACAAGCGCAATGGACAGGCGACGGAACGTCGGAAACAGGCCCATAGCTACCAATAGTGGCTGGGCGAACCGCTGTTGTCGACGCCGGGCCGTCGGCTCGGCCCCACGCGGGAACGCCGACACCGATGAGTTGGCAGGCACTCGGTACCTCGCCCTTTCCGGTCGGACCCCGACCCCGTAGCGGGCAGTGGAACCGCTCAGCAGGGCGACCCTCGCTGTTCTGCGTGGTCTGCGGGCTGTTTTTGGCAAAGGCATGCGACTAGAAGTCCTTCTCGGCGGCCGGAACGGGATCATCCTTGGCGTCCGCTGACGATCCAGTGACTTTTTCGGACCGATTTGGTGGCGCGCCGAGTGGCGGGGTGCCGAACACGGCGGCCCATACCCCTCCTCAAACTGTGGCCCGGGGTGCGACCGCGCGCTGTCGGGCAGGCGGCCGCACCCCGGGCTGAGTGCGGAGGATAGGGGATTTGAACCCCTGAGGGCTATTAACCCAACCCGCGTTCCAGGCGAGCGCCATAGGCCACTAGGCGAATCCTCCGTCGGCCATGGTAGCCGACCCCGATGTTGACTCCGAAGGTCCGCGTGGAGTTCGTGCACCGGTAGGGGACCGGGCCGGGGGTATTACAATCTCGGTGGACCCCGCGCGGCGTCTATCCTGTGAACTCCCCCAGGGCCGGAAGGCAGCAAGGGTCAATGGGCTCTGGCGGGTGCGCGGGGTCCCCGACTTATCCACAGATATTCATGCACGGACGGTGAAAGGCGCGGGGTGTCGTTTCAGTCGTTGGGCCGGGACGAGCTGCTGGCACAGCACGAAGCATTGCTGCGCAACTATTCCGACCTGCAGTCCAAGGCGCTAAATCTGGACCTGACGCGGGGAAAGCCGTCGGCGGCGCAACTCGACCTGTCCAACAAGTTGCTCGAGCTGCCCGGAACCGGACTCGATTCTTTCCGTGACGGGGAGGGCACCGATACCCGCAACTACGGCGGTCCGCACGGTCTTCCCGGGCTGCGGGCGATTTTCGGTGAGTTACTCGGTATCCCGGTGCCCAATCTGATCGCGGGCAATAATGCCAGTCTTGAGTTGATGCACGACGTCGTCGTGTACTCGCTGCTACACGGCGGTGTGGATTCACCGCGGCCCTGGATCCAGGACATTCAGGACGGCGCGGGCGTCAAGTTCCTGTGCCCGTCGCCGGGCTACGACCGTCACTTCGCCCTGACGGAGAGCCTGGGCATCGAGATGATCGCGGTGCCGATCTGCGAAGACGGTCCTGACGTCGACCTGATCGAGGAGCTCGTCGCGGCAGATCCGGCGATCAAGGGCATGTGGTGCGTCCCGGTCTATTCGAACCCCACCGGTACCACCTATTCCTGGGAGGTCGTCCGTCGGCTGGTGCAAATGGAAACGGCGGCCAGCGATTTCCGGCTCATGTGGGACAACGCATACCCCGTGCACACACTCACCCACGATTTCATCCGGCAGGTCGACGTCCTGGGCCTGGCCGCGGCGGCCAACCATCCGAACAGGCCGATCGTCTTCGCCTCGACATCAAAGATCACCTTCGCCGGGGGCGGAGTCAGCTTCCTCGGCGGATCGCTGGGCACCATCGCCTGGTACCTGCAGCACGCGGGCAAGAAGTCGATCGGGCCAGACAAGGTCAATCAGCTCCGGCACCTGCGGTTCCTTGGTGACGCCGACGGGGTGCGCCTGCACATGCAGCGTCACCGGGACCTGCTGGCCCCCAAGTTCGCGCTGGTGCTGGAAATCCTTGAGGACCGGCTGGGCGACGCCAAGATCGCATCCTGGACCGACCCCAAGGGCGGCTATTTCGTCAGCATGGATGTCCTGCCCGGCACGGCCAAGCGGACCGTGGCGTTGGCCAAGGACGCCGGTATCGCGGTGACCGAAGCCGGGGCGTCATTTCCCTACCGAAAAGATGCGGAAGACAAGAACATCCGGATCGCTCCGTCGTTCCCCGATACACCCGACCTGCGGGTGGCTATTGACGGGCTGGCGACATGCGCGCTTCTGTCGGCCACAGAGTCACTGCTGTCGCGACAGACGGACGAGTAGCTGACCCGGGTGCCACTCCGATGGTGAGCATCCTCCTTGTTGTCCGCTGGCGGGTCAGCATCGTCTGACCGACTGGGTAGCCTGCTTGGGTGGCTCTCTATCGCAAGTACCGACCGGCGACCTTCGCTGAAGTCGTCGGCCAGGAACACGTCACCGAGCCGTTGTCGACTGCGCTGAACTCCGGCCGAATCAACCACGCCTATCTGTTCTCGGGCCCACGTGGCTGTGGAAAGACGTCGTCGGCGCGCATCATGGCACGTTCGCTGAACTGCGAGCAGGGCCCGACGGCAACCCCGTGCGGCCTCTGCGATCCATGCGTCGCGCTGGCGCCGAACGGGCCCGGCAGCGTCGACGTTGTCGAGCTCGACGCCGCCAGCCACGGCGGCGTGGACGACACTCGCGAACTTCGTGACCGGGCGTTCTATGCACCCGCCCAGTCGCGGTACCGCATCTTCATCGTCGACGAGGCCCACATGGTCAGCACCGCGGGTTTCAATGCGCTGCTCAAGATCGTGGAAGAGCCGCCCGAGCACCTGATCTTCGTCTTCGCCACGACTGAGCCGGAGAAGGTGCTGCCGACGATTCGCTCGCGTACTCACCATTACCCGTTCCGGCTGCTGCCGCCACGCACGATGCGCACGTTGATCGAGAAAATCATCGCGGCCGAGCAAGTCGACGTCGACGACGCAGTGTTCCCACTGGTGATCCGGGCCGGTGGCGGCTCTCCCCGGGACACCTTGAGCGTGCTGGATCAGCTGCTGGCCGGCTCGGAGTCTGATTCCGGCCGAAATCACGTCGCCTACCAACGTGCACTCGCCCTGCTGGGCGCCACCGACGTCGCTCTGATCGACGACGCCATCGACGCCTTGGCCGCCGGCGACGCCGCCGCGTTGTTCGGCGCGGTGGAGGGCGTGATCGACGCCGGCCACGACCCCCGACGGTTTGCCACTGATCTGCTCGAACGGTTCCGCGACCTGATCGTGCTCCAGTCTGTGCCCGATGCGATTGCCCGCGGCGTGGTCGACGGACCGCAGGACGTGCTGGACCGCATGCGCGACCAGGCCACCCGCCACGGAACGGCCACGTTGACCCGCTACGCCGAGGTGGTGCACGCCGGTCTGGGTGAGATGCGCGGCGCGACCGCGCCGCGGCTACTGCTGGAGGTGGTGTGCGCCCGGCTGTTGCTCCCATCGGCATGCGACACCGAATCGGCCCTGCTGCAGCGGGTGGAGCGCATCGAGATGCGGCTCGACATGTCGATCCCGGCCGGTGAGCACAACGCCGAGGCAGCAGCCGTCGCTGCCCCGCCGAAACAGTACGTCCGCAGATCCTCGGCCGTCCCGCAGCCCGAACCGGCTCCCACACCGCGGGCTGCGCCGCCGACGCCACTCCCTGCCCGGAAACCCGTTGAGCCCGCCGCACCGCCGCCCGTCGAGCCAGCGGCAACACCCCCGGCGGAGGCAACCCAGGCAACCGCAGCATCTCCGGCAGCAGCGGCGGGGGCCGGTGAACCCAACGCCGCTGCGGTACGCAGCATGTGGACCACCGTGCGTGAGAAGGTCCGGGAACGTAGTCGCACAACCGAAGTGATGCTCGCCGGTGCGGTGGTGCGCGCCGTTGAGGGTGACACCCTGGTACTCAGCCACGAATCTGCGCCCCTGGCCAAACGCCTAACCGAGCAGCGCAACGCCGACGTCATCCGTGAAGCCCTGAAGGACGCGCTCGGCGTGAACTGGACGATCCGGTGTGAGACCGGGGCAGCGCCGGTGGCGCCGACGGCATCCCCTGCACCGCGGACGGCCCCACCCGAGCCGGAGCCGGCCCGCGATGACGAAGAGAGCATGCTGGCCGAGGCGGGCAGCGCCGACTCTCAGGCGCCGCGGCGCGATCCCGAGGAGGCCGCGCTGGAGTTGCTGCAGAACGAGCTGGGGGCGCGGCGCATCGAAGGCTGAGAGCGGCTCGTCATGGCCCGTGATTCAGGCTGCGTTCTTCTTTTCGCCCTTGTTCCGTAGCACCAGGATGTGCAGCACCACCGTGGCGAGCGCGGTGACCAACCAGACCACCACGGTGGCCGCGATCCAGGATCCAATGCCGTGAATGCTCAGGCCGTTGGACAGCAGCGATGCCAGGAGCAGCGCGACGAAGGTCGACACCAAGCCGATCCCACCCAGGAACGCCGATGCGTACCGGTTGGCCATCTTGAGGAAGAACGGCGACAGGATTGCCTGGGCCACCGTGAAGATCACCACCGTGGCGATGAATCCCAGGGCAGATAGCGACACACCGGAAACCAACCCGGCCGCCGCCAGCAACCCGATGGCCGAGGACCCGAGGAACACAGCTATCCGCAAGAGGAACCGAACCATTCGCGTGAGACTACTGGTCGGTCTCTCCTACGCCGTCCACCAGGGCCGCAGCGGCAACCCACCATCGCCGCCCCGCTCATCGAGTTTGACCGCCAACACCTGGTGGAGCTGAATCGCATTCTGTTCGAAGCCGACCCGGGACGCGGCCATGTAGAGGCCCCACACCTTGGCGGTCGGCAGGCCCACTTCCGCGACCGCTTCGTCCCAGTGCTCGACCAGGTTGGCGCTCCAATCGCGCAGCGTCATCGCGTAGTGGTGGCGCAGGTTCTCCTCGTGAAGCACTTCCAGTTGGGCGTTCTGCATCTCGGTGATGATCCGACCAGAACCCGTGAGTTCCCCGTCTGGGAACACGTAGCGGTCAATAAAACCGCCAGCAGCCGCAGTGTGCCGGTTGTCGTGGCGGGTGATGCAGTGGTTGAGCAGCAACCCGCCCGCGCGCAGCTTCGATCTGAGGAATCCGAAGTAGGCGGGGTAGTTCGAAACGCCGATGTGCTCGGTGAGCCCGATCGAAGAGATCGCGTCGAACTGCGACTCGCGTACGTCGCGGTAGTCGCTGTGGCGCACCTCGGCCAGGTCCGTCAGGCCCTGCTCCTCGATGGCCTTCTGGGCCCACGCCGCCTGTTCTTTGGACAGCGTCACACCGATCACCTTGACGCCGCGCCGCGCGGCGTATCGCACCATGCCGCCCCAGCCGCAGCCCACATCCAGAAGGCGGTCGCCCGGCTGAAGCCGCAACTTCTCGAACACCAGCCGGTACTTGTTCTCCTGCGCGTCCTCGAGCGTGGCGTCCGGCTGCGGGTAGCACGCGCAGGTGTAGGTCATCGAAGGGCCGAGTACCCACTCGTAGAAGGTGTTGGAGACGTCGTAGTGGTGCTGGATTGCCTCCGCATCGCGGGTCTTGCTGTGCCGCAGACCTTCTGCGACGCGGCGCCAGCGGGGCAGTGCCTCCTGTGGGGGCGGCGCGATCGGTTTGAGGTGCTCGATGCCGATGGACCGGACGATGTTGGCCAGTACGCGGGCACGCGGGCGTTTGAAGACCAGTTTCTCAGTCAGCGCCGAGAGCAGGTCGTAGGGATCACCCGGATGCACCCCCTGCAGGTCCAGGTCGCCGGACACATAGGCCCGCGCCAACCCCAGGTCTCCCGGAGCGGTCGCCAGGTAGGTCGTGCCGCGAGGCGTCCGCAGATTGAGTCCGAGGGTTGCGTCGTCGGGTCCGGCGCTGCTGCCGTCGTAGGCCGTGAACTTCAACGGCAGTCGTCCCGCCGCCAAGATTTCCAGTATCTCGGCCAGGGAGAGCTTCCCCTCGGGGTTGTCCGCCGTGTCGGTGACACGTTCCCGAAATGTCGTCATCGCCGTCCTTTGCTTTCAACGCTCGTGTTCATCGCCTCTGCACGGCCTTCGCATACAGGTCGAGGAATCGTGAATCGGGATCGTAGGTTTTCTTCACAGTCTTGTAGATCTCGCCGCCATAGAGTTCGTCGAACTCCTCGGGTGTGTAGTAGGCGTCGGAATACAGGGATTTGTGCCCGTGGAGTTCGCCTACCTTGCGTTCGATCTTCTTGTTCGTGTAGCCCTCCTCAGGGCCGGCAGGCACCGAGGACCAGAAGCCGACGTTCACATAGCTGTGGTGCGTCCGTAGCGGATACAGCGGCCAGCTACCGGGTGAGCGCCCATCATCACGCAGCCGCAACGGGCACAACCAGATCGGTTCGATAGGAACGTTGTCTAGGAACCACTGTAAGAATTCGGCCGTCCGCTCGATCGGCACCTCGACGTCTTGAACCACCCGTTCACGCAGGGAGCGACCAGGCGAACGCACGCTGCGCTGCTCGATGCGGTCGGCGATATGAAACCTCTGGTCGTAGCCGATGAGCTTCCAGTAGAAGCTGCTCCGACGGTATTTGCGCGGCCACCAGCGACGTATGCGTGGATTCTGCGCGCCGAACGCGCGTGAGCACCAGAACCAGTCGGTATCCCAGCGCCACAGGTAGTCGTGGATCGTCAGACGGTCGTGCTTTTCGCCGTCCTCGTGCTGGATCGACCGGTAGTAGATGTCGTTGCCGGTGTAGTCGCTGACCGGCCCGGGAGTCGCCGACTGGATACCCACACACAAGTAGCCCTCGTCGGCGCTGAATACGACGCCGTCGAGGTAGTCGACCCGGTCGCCGTCGAGTCCGCCCGTCTCGATGATCCTGTCCATCGCATCGACCAGGTCGGCTAGGGATCTGAACCTGAGGTGGCGCAGGGCCACGAACGGCCGCACCGGTTCCAGCTCGATCTTCAGGCGAACCGAGTAGCCAAGCGTGCCATAGGAATTCGGGAAGGACCGGAACAGGTCGGGATGCTCGTCGGGCGCGGCCCGCACGATGTCGCCGGTGCCGGTGAGGATGTCCATGTCCAGTACGGACTCGTGCGGCAGACCGTTGCGGAACGACGCCGATTCGATGCCCAGCCCGGTCACCGCGCCGCCGAGCGTGATCGTCTTGAGCTGGGGCACCACCAACGGTGAGAGGCCGTAGGGCAGCGTGGCTGCCACCAGATCCTCGTAGGTGCACATACCCGCCACGTCGGCGGTGCGCGCATCCGGGTCAACCGCGACGACACCGGTCAGCCCCGAGGTGTCCAGCCCCGGCCCGGCGATCTTGGCCCGGGCTCGGAACAGGTTGGACGTCGGCTTGGCCAAACGGATCGCGGAGTCGGCGGGAATAGCCCGGTAACTGGCAAGTAGCCGCTGCACGCCGTCGGTGTGAGCCGCCCGTGCATCGGTCG
>CAZCHU010000040.1:0-10942 GCA_964498215.1 uncultured Mycobacterium sp.
TTCGCGATGACATCAACCTCGAGGTTCACTGGCGCGCCGACCGCGGCGCGCCCCAGTGTGGTCAGATCGAGTGTCGTCGGGATCAAGGACACCTCGAACCAGTCAGGCCCCAGCCCGGACACGGTCAGGGACACGCCGTCGACGGTGATCGATCCCTTTTCCACGACGTAGCGGGACAGCGTCGCCGGCAGCGCGATACGCACCACAGTCCAGTGTTCTGAGGGCGTACGGGACACGACCTGGCCGGTCCCGTCGACGTGACCCTGGACGATGTGTCCGCCGAGCCGGCTCTGCACGGACGCCGCGCGCTCCAGGTTCACCCGGGCACCGACACCGATATCGCGCAGGCTGGACCGGTTCAGCGTCTCGTCCATCACATCGGCGGAGAATGAGCCGTCGGCCAAAACATCGACCACGGTCAGGCAGACACCGTTGACGGCGATGGAGTCGCCATGCGCGGCGTCCGATGTGACGATCGGTCCGCGGATGACCAGTCGGGCCGAATCGCCGAGGCTCTCCAGATCGACCACCTCACCCAGCTCTTCGACGATCCCGGTGAACACGCGACCAGCCTAGGGGAACGCGGGCCCCGGGCGCGGGCAGCACGTCTACGTCCGCGTAGCTATTACGATGCAGGCATGCAGACCCGCCTTCTGGCGATCTTCGCCGCCCTCATCGCCATTGTCGCCCTCGTCGCGGGGTGCTCAGGCTCGTCGTCGAATGATTCCGCCAAAGACCTCCCTGATCCGAGCGCCTTGTTGACAGAGTCGAGCGAAACGACCAAGGACCAGACCAGCGCACACCTCACACTCACCGTGCAGGGCGAGGTCCCGGATCTTCCGGTCGAAAGCCTCGTCGGTGATCTCACGCAGACCCCGGCGGTCGCTGCGAAGGGGACCGCCGACATCATCTTTTTGGGCCAACGGCTCCAAGATGTGGAGTTTGTGGTGTCCGATAACGACCTCTGGGCCGCGATCACCGCAGGCGGCAGCCTGTCGAATTTCGGGCCCGCCGCCGAGATCTACGACGTCGCGGCGATCCTGAATCCCGACGTCGGCCTGGCCAATGTACTGGCGAACTTCTCCGACGCGAAGGCCGAAGGCAGAGAGACGGTGGAGGGCACCGAAACCGTGCGCATCACCGGCAACGTCTCCGCGGAGGCGGTGAACAAGATCGCGCCGCAGCTCGCGGCGACGGCTCCGGTCCCCGGCACCGCCTGGATCGCACAGGACGGTGACCACGAGCTGATGCAGGTCCGGTTGGACCCCAGCCCCGGCAACAGCGTGACGATGACTCTGTCGAAGTGGGGCGAGCCGGTGACCGTCGACAAACCCGCGGTGTGATGCGCGGTTCGCCTCCGGCCACCGCGTCGGCCTCCAAGCCGGCCGTGAATTCGGGTTCGACCAACCGCCGGATTGCCATCAGCGCGGGCAGCCTGGCCGTGGTGCTTGGCGCGCTCGACACCTACGTCGTCGTCACGATCATGACCGACATCATGCGCGATGTCGGTATCGGCGTGAATCAGATCCAGCGGGTGACCCCCATCATCACCGGCTACCTGCTCGGTTACATCGCGGCGATGCCGCTACTGGGCCGGGCCTCTGACCGCTTCGGCCGCAAGATGCTGATCCAGGTCAGCCTGGCCGGTTTCGCGCTCGGATCGGTGATCACGGCGTTGTCGACCGATCTCACGGTGTTGGTGATCGGCCGGGTCATACAGGGCACTGCCAGCGGAGCTCTACTTCCGGTGACGCTGGCGCTGGCCGCCGACCTGTGGGCGGCCCGTAACCGCGCGGCCGTGCTGGGCGGTGTGGGGGCCGCGCAGGAGTTGGGCAGCGTGCTTGGCCCTATCTATGGCATCTCGCTGGTGTGGCTGTTCCATCATTGGCAGTCGGTGTTCTGGGTCAATGTGCCCCTGGCGATGATCGCGATGGCGATGATCCACTTCAGCCTGCCCGGGCGGCAATCGACCGACGATCCCCAGAAGGTCGACGTGGTCGGCGGTCTGCTGCTGGCCATCGCGCTGGGTCTGACGGTGATTGGGCTCTACAACCCCAAACCGGACGGCAAGGAAGTGCTGCCCAGCTGGGGTGCACCGGCGCTGATCGCGGCCGCCGTGGCGGCCGTCGCGTTCTTCGTGTGGGAGAAGTTCGCCCGCACCCGCCTGCTGGAGCCGGCCGGGGTGCATTTCAAACCGTTTCTGGCGGCACTGGGTGCGTCGTTGGCCGCCGGGGCAGCCTTGATGGTGACCTTGGTCAATGTTGAGCTTTTCGGCCAGGGCGTCCTGGGACAGGATCAGAACCAAGCCGCCTTCCTGCTGCTGCGCTTCCTGGTGGCACTGCCGGTTGGGGCGTTGCTCGGCGGCTGGCTGGCCACCCGGGTCGGTGACCGGATCATCGCGTTCGCCGGCCTGCTCATCGCCGCCGGCGGCTATCTGTTGATCGCGCAGTGGCCGGTCGATCTGCTCGCAGCGCGCCACGACCTCGGGTTGTTCACCCTGCCAGCGCTGGACACCGATCTGGCGATCACCGGTCTCGGTCTCGGTCTGGTGATCGGACCACTGACCTCGGCGACGCTGCGGGTGGTACCGGCCGCCCAGCACGGCATCGCCTCGGCGGCGGTGGTGGTGGCCCGGATGATCGGCATGTTGATCGGCATCGCGGCATTGAGCGCATGGGGTCTCTACCGGTTCAACCAGCATCTGGCCAGCCTGCCGGTGACAACGGACGGCGCCTCCCTCGCCGAGCGGTTGACGGCTGAGGCCGGCCGGATCCGCGAGGCCTACGTTCTGCAGTACGCCGAGATCTTCACGATCACCGCGGCCGTATGCGTGGTCGGTGCCGTGCTGGGACTGCTTATCGCTGCCCGCGGCGAGCACGCCGAGGAGGCTGAGTAGTCAGCGCCCAACGCTCCTCAGCAGCGTTCGATGCCGCGGGCCATGAGCTGAAGCCGCTTGGCGGGTCCGGATTCCTCGGAGGTCACACCCCGCCAGACGCCGCGGATCACGGCCTTGATGCTGTAGGGGGTGGCCGGACTGGTACTGAGCCAGTCCTGCAATGCAGTCATGCTCGGTTTCCTTTGCTTGTGGTCGTGGTCACAGGCGCAGTTCGTTCGGCGAACGCGCGATACACCCGTTGACGTTCGTGCCCGGGGTTATGCGACGAGTGTATCGAGACCACAGTCCCGACACGCCCGCCAACGGACCCCCCGGGGTGTGACACCGCCCACGCGTTGCGGGCAAGGTGAATTAGCCGGAACGATTGGGTAACAAGCCAATCACGATCCGACGACTGCTATGTCGGCTTGAGACTCAGCAGCACGTCGGGCCCCATCGGCTCCATCGCATCGAAGCGCCACCGCTGGGCGTGCGCGATGCTGAGCACCCCAACGTCGTCGATCGCGGTGATGGGCCCGCCCAACAGAATTGGTGCTACGTAGGCCAGGATCCGATCGATCGCGCCGGCCCGAAGGAACGCTCCTGCCAGCGTGGGACCGCCCTCCAGCAGAATATCCGTACGGTCCGACAACGCCCGGACCACCTCATGTGGATCACGTGTGCGGATCACCATGGTCGCTGAATCATCATTCAAAACCTTTGCGTCCGGCGAAATCTCACGCTCCCCCACTACCACGCGAAGGGGCTGGTTCTCGGCCAGGGAGCCACCGGGAAGCCGAGCGGTCAGCTTTGGATCGTCGACGAAGATCGTCCCCGTTCCGACCACGATCGCATCGGCGGCGGCACGTCGGCGATGCACGTCGGCGCGTGCGGCCTCACTGGTTATCCACTGACTGGTCCCATCGGCAGCCGCACTGCGTCCGTCGATGCTGGTGGCAAACTTCCATGTGACGTGCGGTAATCCAGTCCGCTGCTTGTGTAGCCACTCCCGCAGTGGGCCACCCCCGACAGAGTCGGCCAATACACCAGGGGTCACCCGGATTCCGGCTTCGGCCAGTCGGGCGGCGCCGCCGGCGGCCACCGGGTTGGGATCCTGCACGGAGTAAACCACCGACGAAACCTGTGCTGAGACAAGCGCATCCACGCATGGTGGTGTCCGTCCGGAATGGTTGCATGGTTCCAGAGTGACGACCGCCGTGCCGCCGATCGCCCGGCTCCCGGCTCTTCGCAGCGCCAACACCTCGGCGTGCGGACCGCCGGCCGGTGAGGTCGCTCCAACGCCGGCCACCTTGCCGTCGCGGTCCAGAATGACCGCGCCCACAGGCGGATTCGGGTAGGTGCGACCCTTAACCCCGTCAGCCTGCTCGATAGCCGCCCGCATCGCGGCGTCCAGGTTCATAGCGACAGATGTTGAGACGCGCGCGCGGCCTTCCCGCGGAGTGCCGCGACGGCCGCGGCAGGGTCGGCGGCGCTGTAGACGGCTGAACCGGCGACGAAGCAATCGACGCCGGCCTCAGCGGCCTGTTCGATGGTGTCGTCGTTGATCCCACCGTCAATCTCGACGATGACGGTCAGCTCACCCGATTCGACGAGGCGGCGCAGGCTCACAACCTTGGGCAGCACCTCAGGGATGAACTTCTGACCACCGAAACCCGGTTCCACCGACATGATCAACGCGGTATCGAATTCCCGCATGATCTCCAGGTACGGCTCCAACGGCGTACCCGGCTTGATCGCCAAACCCGCCTTTGCGCCCGCAGCGCGGATATCCCGGGCCACGCCCACCGGGTCGTCGGCTGCCTCCGCGTGAAACGTCACGTTGTAGGCACCGGCCTCCGCGTAGGGCGGCGCCCAACGCCCGGGTTCATCAATCATCAGATGACAATCCATCGGAATGTCGGTCACCTTCAACAGCGATTCCACGACCGGCAGACCAAGGGTGAGGTTCGGAACGAAGTGGTTGTCCATGACGTCGACGTGAAGCCAGTCGGCTCCGCGAACTGCCGCGGTTTCATCGGCAAGCCGGGCGAAGTCGGCGGCCAGAATGGAGGGAGCAATCAGCGGAGCTGAGCTTGCATCTGGCGCGACACCCATGAACGTCAGCCTACTTGCAGTGCGGCCGTGAACATCGCGTCGGTGCCATGCCGGTGCGGCCACAGCTGAACGTGTGGTCCGGGCCCCAGATTGTCGGCCGGTTCGAACAGCGGCCGGGTATCGATCGCCGAGACCGGGTACCGGCGAAGTGCGTCAGCGATTACCCCGACTGTTTCCACCAGGTGCGGCGAGCACGTTGCATAGAGCACCACGCCGCCCGGCCTGGTCAGCCGGATCGCGGACGCCAGCAGTTCTCGCTGCAGCTTCCCCAGCGCGGGCACGTCCCCGGGCTGGCGACGCCAGCGAGCCTCAGGCCGGCGTCGCAACGCTCCCAGACCAGTGCAGGGCGCATCGACGAGAACCCGGTCGAACCCGGGTTCCAGCCCCGACTCGCGGCCATCCACCGACACCACCTCTACCGGCAGGCCCACGCAATTCTCCGCGACAAGGGCGGCACGGTGCGGTGCCGGTTCCACTGCCGTGACACGGACATCGTCGACCCCGGCCGCCTGCCCTATCGCGGCCAGCAGCGCAGTCTTGCCCCCCGGCCCTGCGCACAGATCTAGCCACCGCCCACCGTCGACCCCGTCCAGCGGCGCAAGGGCCATCGCCCGGGCCACCAGCTGACTGCCCTCATCCTGGACCAGCGCCATGCCGTCGCGGACGGGGGCCAGCTGCCCGGGATCACCGCCGGCCAGATACACCGCGTAGGGCGAGTATCGACCGACCGTTCCACCCACCTGGTCGGCGAGCTCACCCGCGGTCAAGGAGGTCGGCCTGGCCGCAAGGTGCACATCGGGACGGGCATCGTCGCTGGCCAGCAATGCGGACAGCTCCCCCGCGTCGGCGCCCAGCGCATCCGCGAAAGCCTGCGCGATCCACCGCGGGTGGGCGTGCGCGAACGCCAGATGGCCCACCGGATCCGTTGACATCGGGGGCGCGAGCTCGTCTACCCATTCACGTTCGTCGCGCGTGGAAATGGCGCGCAGTACGCCATTGACGAATCCTGCTCGCGACGTGTCGAATTCAACGGCGGCCTGCTCAACGGTCGTCGACACCGCCGCGTGTTGACCTACCCGGGTGCGCAGCAACTGGTAGCTACCCAACCGAAGCAGATCGAGCAACACCGGATCGATCTTGTCCAGCGGGCGGCCCGCTGCACTGGTGATGACCGCATCCAGCAGACCCCGGGTACGGCAGGTGCCATAGGCCAATTCCGTGGCGAACGCCGCGTCTCGGCCGACGATTCGGCGCTCCCGCAGGATCGCCGGCAGGGCCAGGTTCGCGTAGGCGTCCCGCTCGGAGACCGCACGCAGCACGTCGAACGCCGCCCTCCGGGCCGGATCGAGGTCTTTGCGCCGGGGTGGATGACGTTTGCCCGGTCGTGTCATCGGGCCCGCTCCCCCTGAGCCAGCCGGGCACCTCGAGCCCAGTCCGCGGCGATCATCGGCTTCTTTCCCGGTGGCTGAATCCGGTTCAACAGCACCGGCCGCGACCCGGTGCCCACCCGCACACCGTCTCGGGTGGCGAGAATCTCGCCCGGCTCCATTGCGTCCTGCGCCTCGGCATCGCCGCTGGTATCGATGCTGACCGGTCCCACCTTGAACCTGAGATCGCCGATTTTGGTCCAGGCCCCCGGGTGAGGTGTCACGGCACGGATTCTGCGCTCAACCGCCTGGGCGGGCAGATCCCATCGAATCCTGGCGTCCTCGACGGTAATTTTCGGTGCCACGGTGACGCCTTCCCGCGGTTGCGGTACTGCGTTGACGATGCCGTCGGCGATCCCGTCGAGGGTGGACTCCAGCAGCGCCGCACCCGATAGCGACAGCCGTCCCAGCAGGTCCCCGGCGGTGTCGGTGGGGTGAATGGTCTCCGTCACCACGCCGTAGACCGGGCCTGAATCCAGAGTGCGCTCGATCTGGAAGGTCGTGGCACCAGTCACCGAATCACCGGCAGCTATCGATGCCTGCACCGGCGCTGCTCCCCGCCAGGCCGGCAGCAGGGAAAAATGCAAGTTGACCCAGCCTCGGGTGGGCACAGCGAGTAGCTCGTCGCCCAGTAGCGCCCCGTAGGCCACGACGGCGCAGCAGTCCGGGGCCAACTCGGCCAGCTCAGCCGCGAACTCGGCGGAATTGGGACGCGCGGGCCGCAGCAACGGAATGCATTCGTCCAGCGCGACTTGCGCCACCGGGGACGGTGCTGGGCGCCCCCGGCGCCCCGCTGCGGCGTCGGGACGGGACAGCACCGCCACCACGTCATGACGGGTCGACTCAAGAAGCCGACGCAAGGACGGTATTGCCGGCTCGGGGGTTCCGGCGAAGACAATGCGCACCGCGCCAAGTGTAGGGAGCGGTCCACCGGCCTTGTCCAGGTCTGGCCAGGTCTGGTCTACCGGGGGGTTTGGTAGTACTCCCGCTCGGACACCCCGGCCAGCGGAGCGACGAACATCCACGGGATCGTGGTAAGCGACCGATTGAGCGTCGCGACGGCGTCGTTGTAGTACTGCCGGGCGAAGGCCAGCTTGTTCTCGGTGTCAGTCAGATTTTCCTGCAGGTTCAGGAAGTTGCTCGACGAGTTCAACTGGGGATAGGTCTGCCCCAGCGCGAGCAGCGGCGCCAGCGCGGTGTCGAGATCCTTCTCGGCGGCGCTGCGTTGCGCGACAGACTTTCCGGTCGTCGAGGCCGTCAAGGCTGCGCGGGCGTTGGTCACATGGTCCAGAATGCCCTTTTCGTGCCCGGCAAACGTCTGCACGGTGTGTACCAGGCTGGGGATCAGCGACGCCCGCCGGGTGAGCTCAACGTCGATACCGGAGAGCGCTTCGGCAACCCGGACATCGGCACCGCGAATCTTGTTGTAGCCGAGTACAAATCCGACCAGCACCAGGACCGCCAGCACCAGCACGACGACCAACAGGAATCTCACCATGATCCACCTCCTCCGCCACCGCCACCGCCACCGCCGCCACCGCTGAAGCCGCCACCTCCACCCGAGGAGGACGACTGTGACGCGGTGTATGCGCCGATCGACGATGACAAAGCCGATTCGAAACTGTCGAAGTCCGGTCCCCCCGAGCCTCTTGAGAAACCCCAACCCGTTGCCGCCGTCGGGCCGTACCAATCCGGCTGCGGTGCAGCGGTACCGGTGGAGGCCTCATACTTCTTCGCCCACAGCCCGGCCGCACCGGCGGCGACCGCGAACGGCACATAGGCCGAGTACAGGTCTTTTCTCGCCCCGAAATCGAACCGGGCCTCGGCCGAGTCGGTGGACAGCATCCGGTGGAAACCGCCTGCGCGCGACCACAGCTCACGACCGGCAGCCGTGCGTCGCGTGCCGACACCCGGGTTCCACGCCCTCAACGAGAAAAACCAAAACGCCGCGAATGGCAAGGCCCACATCGTGGCGGGGAAACCCCACCGAAAGAATGCGCAGAACATCAACAAGAATGCCGCAGCGTTGGCGGCGCGGACCCAGAGTTCCTTTTTGCGCTTGACCAGATAACCGTCCGACACGGCCCATTTGTCGACGGCCTTGGCCATGTTGGTCTTGGCCTTGCTGAGCTTCTCGCCCGACTTGACCGTCTTTTTGGCCTCGAACAGGGTGCCGGGCCTGTCCACCTTCAGCGCCGAGGCCACCGCGTCGCTGACCGGATCGACGTCGGCCCACTGGCTCGGTTCGCCGATCCCGCGGACATTCCAGTGCTTGTCACCGACCTGCTCAAGGGTGACCAGTTTGCGTTCGGCCAGATAGAACAGAGTCGCGGTAAGTCCGTCCTTGGGAACCGCTTCGGTGCGGATGTATTCGGTCTGGACCGGACCGAGCCCGGGCGGAGGACCGTACTGCAGCGGGAACCCCGGCGAGCGCTCCAATGTCGTTCGATACCACAGCGTTCCACCGATACCGAGCAGCACGCTGAGCCCGGCCACCCAGATCACGCCGGATGGAGACTGCCCCAGAACTCGATCCCAGCTGAACGACCAGGGCAGTGTGTTCTGCGGCGGAGTCGGAACGTCTACGCCTGCCCGCACCGTGACCGGCGTGCGCGGCGCCAGGGCGGTCGCCGACAGAGTGACCGTCGTGCCGTTGACCGTCAGGTCATCGCAGGCGCGACCGACTCCGTACCCGACTGAGCACTGCGCGATGCCGACGTCGCCAGGGAGGGTGACGGTGATGTCGGCCCGGTCGATGCGGTTGTTCCACGACGGTGCGATGACGTTCCAGAAGAAGACCGACGGCATCGATCCAACGTCAGGCGGTCGCGCGCCGGAGGCGCCCGTCGACTCCGCAAACTGTTTATCCGCTCCGGTGCCGCCGGGGTCCAGAACGCCGGGAATCGTGTAGCTGATTTCGAATACGTGGGTGCCGTGGCTGAGCGTCCGGTCCGGATCGCCGATCTTGGCCACCCTGAACCGCTCGCCGTCCTCCCACAGCAGCTGATACCGCGCCGCCTTGCCGTCAAGGCGGATCGAGGTGATCTCCGGCGTCTGACGCAGCTTGGGATTGTTCTGGTTGGCGACGTCCCAGTACCGGAATATGCCGTGCCGCCCAGCCGGGAACTCGGTGGTGATCGTCTCCACAGCGCGCATGTCACCGGCGTCATCGACCACGATGTCGACGTCATAGTCGGCGATCACCACCGGGTCATAAACGCCGGCGCCGTCGGATGCCTCGGTTCCGCCGGCGAAAACTACCGGCCAAAACAACCCAAAACCGATGATCAGCACCGGGATCACCCACCTGACCAGGCGCCCCATGGTTACCTCCCGTCCCCTGCCGTCGGAATCACCCTATGTGCAACGGGTCCATCTGCACACGAACCGGCTCCTGGTCGTGGCGGGCGCTTTGAATCGCGGTCGCCCTTCGCAACGCCGCAGCCAACGACAGCCCACCATCGCGTGGGACCCGCACCAGCATCCTGCTCACCGGTAGGTCGGCCGGAACGCCGGGCGGCCTGCGCGCCCCCACCGGCAGATCGACCGGCCCGATCCGATCCCCGGCCTCAGGCAGCTCGGCGGAGTCCAACAGAGCCGACACCGCATCCCGGGTACCGTCTAACGCCGCGAGATGCACCGCGGGAGGCAGTCCGACTTCCACGCGGGAGTCGAGTTCGGCCTCGGCATGTCCGATCGGATCCCACCGGATGAGTGCCTGCACGGTAGCCAGCGCAGATTCTGCGACAACCACGACGAGACCGCCCTCGTCGCGGCTGCGGACCAGTGCGGCCGCCGCCATCCAACGTCGCAACGTGTCCTCGGCGGCACGGAGGTCCTGTCTGCCCAACAATGCCCAGCCGTCCAGCAACAACGCGGCGCCGTAGCCGCCAGCGGCTGTCGGCTCGACGCCCGGTGTCGAGACCACCACGGCGGGGCGCTGCGGCACGGAGTCCACTACGTCGTCGCCGCCGGAGGTGACCACCGGTATCCCGGGGAACGCCCGTCCGAGTTCCTCGGCGGTACGGCGGGCACCGACGACGACGGCACGTACCGCGTCGGAACCGCACCGCGCGCAGCGCAGACCCAAATCGTCACGCCCGCACCATCGGCACACCGCGCCGGGGTCGTCGCGGCCGTGCAGCGCAAGGGGGCCGGTACAGTGCCGGCACCTGGCGATGGTGCGGCACCGGCCACACGCCAGTGCCGGAACGTAGCCGCGCCGGGGCACCTGCACCAGCACCGGAGCAGCACCCTTGAGCGCGGCGCGAGCCGCATCGAGGGCTACCGACGGCAGCCTCGCGGTGTGCGCGGCCGGGTCTCGTTGTTGCGCGTAGGCACTGTCCTCCAGCGCGACCACGCGCGGTGCGTGCATCCGCAGGGCCTGCCGCGGCGCCGCCAGGTCGTGCGCCCATCCGCTGCGCACCAGCGCCTGCACCTCAGCGGTGCGCGCGTAACCACCGAGCAATGCGGCACAGCGCACTTGATGAGCACGCAGCATCGCCACGTCACGGGCGTGCGGATA
>CAZCHU010000040.1:11042-25558 GCA_964498215.1 uncultured Mycobacterium sp.
CCACCGTCGATAGCGTTCAGCCGGGCCAAGACCAGCCGACAACGCGACCACCCTGCTTCCGTCCACCAAAGCGACCGCGGCGGCCTGAAGCCGATCCACATCGCGCTGGTCGGGAACCACCGCGAGGACGCCGCACCCTGAGTTCACGGTCACCGCGGCCGCCTCGGCCAGCCGGTGCGACCACGAATCACCGGGCAAGGCCTGCCATCCGGCCCGCGCTGCCCGACCGTCGCGGAGCGCGGCGATGAACTGTTCCCCACCGCTGTACGCGGACCAGCCGGACGTGTCTACGGGCTCTGTGGAGTTGCTCCCCGGGGGCTCGAATTGCGGTACGGGCTTCTTCTCCACATTGGCGTGCCGGGGTGGCACAGCGAGACGAAGCACGTCGGGGCGGGTTCCCGCGTACCGCGCGGCAACCGCCTCGACCAGGCGGCGAACATCATGGGTAAGCACACGTTCGGCCGACACCACTTTGTCCAGCCAACCCAGTTTGCCGACATGATCTGTATCTGAACGTCTTTCGAGAACGAAAGCGTCCACCAGCCGTCCGTGGAACCGGACCCGCACCCGCACCCCCGGCTGGGCGTCGTCGGATTGCTCCGCCGATACCAGATAGTCGAAGTCGCGGTCCAGATGCGGCACGGTCAGCATGGGCAGCACCCGCGCGACCGGTTCGTACTCGGCGGCCTGACGGGTAGTCCTCACACCGCAGGTCTAGCAGACGGTCCCGACTACCGGCGTTTCGCTGCGCAGGAAGACGGCGACCGGTGAGGCAGTGGTTTTCCCGGCTCATCGTTTACGTCGGCGAATGTGCTGATCAAGCGGCCTCGGTACGATCCGGCAGTGGACACAAACCCCCCGCCGGCCGCTGGCAATTCCGACCAGGTGCGCACGCACGAGCCGCCACCCGCCGAGTTGGTGAGCGGCGGCCACTACCAGTTCGGAACCTACGATGGCCCGATCGCGCGGATTAACCCGCTCGACGTCGTCACGGCCACCGGAGCTCGCGGTCGCCTGCAGCGGGCAGTGCGCAACGCCCGGCTCAAGGAATGGGAGGCCTTCCAGCTCGGCGACGATGCGGTGTTCGTTCTCGGTGCCATCTACGACACGAAGTCGATTTCACTCCTGCAGGTGCTGGTTGTCGACAAGCACGCAGCCACAATCCGTCGGTGGGAGAAGCGGGTCCCGACCTCGATGGTGCACGTGGCACGCGGCCTGAACCACACCCGCTCGCACGGACACGTCGGCCGCTTCTGCATGCAGCTCACCAACGAGATCGAAGCAGGACTGGTTGCGGTGGACGCGACCCACCCGGGGCGCGGAGGTCTGGCACCGCTGGAATTGCACGGTGCCGGGCGCTGCACCCCCGGAGAAGCCGGGCACCTGGTGATCTGCCACCCATTCGCCGACGACCGTGCGCTGTACTCGCACAAGACGATGATGCCGTTCGCCGGCATGCTCCGCGCCGGCACGGACCTCACCGTGTTCGACCCCGACCGGTCGTTCATGATCCTCGACGACCACCACGGGGACTACCCCTCACCCATGCAGTACGACTGGGTGACCGGGGCGCGCCGCTCCGACCAGGGCCGGGTCGAGGGCTTCAACCTGACCGACAACCAGGTGCGCGACCCGCAGCGCTATAACGAGAACGCCGTCTGGCTCGGCGACCAGGTCTACCGCCTGCCCGCCGTTCGCATGGAACGACCCGATGGGCCGTGGGGCACCTGGATCGTGCGCGACGTTGACCGGTCGGGCCAGGTCGACGTGCGATTCACCCCGACCGTCCGCTCCGAGCTGCACGTCGGCCCCCGCCGATCGCTCGCCGAGTACTACGCACCGTACGGCTGGTTCGAGGGCCGGATCCACAACGACGACGTCAGCCTGTCGGTCGACGGCATGTTCGGCGTGGGCGAACAGAAATTCATCCGCGTGTAAACCTGCGGGCCGCGGGAGTGATGGGTCCCCGGACCTCGGGAACGGTGAACGTGGCGCGAATCCGGAATGCGTACCGTGTGTGCCATGCCTTTGGATGACGTCCTGCAGCAGGTACTCGAGGTTGTTCCGTTTCAGCTGACCACCGACGACGGCCCGGAACAGGCGCGCCAACGATTCGCCGACCTTCCACGCCAATCAGTACATCCGGAGGTGACCGTCGCCGACCGCACCATCCCCGGCCCGCAGGCACCAATTCCGGTACGAATTTACCGTCCCCCTTCGGAGCAGTCCGTGCTCCCGGTGATTGTCTTCATCCACGGCGGTGGGTGGTCGGTCGGTGACCTGGACACCTACGACGGACCAGCGCGCATGCACGCGGTCGGCGCCGAGGCGGTGGTCGTGTCGATCGACTACCGGTTGGCACCCGAGCATCCCTTCCCCGCCGCCGTCGACGACGTCTGGGCCGCGACCCGGTGGGTGGCCCGCAACGCCGGCCAGCTCGGCGCCGATCCGGACCGCCTGGCCGTGGCCGGCGACTCGGCTGGCGGGAACCTGGCAGCGGTGGTGGCTCAGCTGGCCCGCGACGCCGCCATCCCATTGCGGTTTCAACTGCTGTGGTATCCGTCGACCACGTTCGACACGTCGCTGCCGTCGTTCGCCGAGAACGCCGAAGCACCGATCCTCACCCTGGCCGCGTGCAAGGGGTTCACCCGTTGGTACGTCGGCGATGTTGACCTGTCCGTGCCGCCGGCGACCCTGGTTCCGGCTCAGGGCGACCTGTCGGGTCTGGCCGCGGCCTATATCGCGGTGGCCGGTCATGACCCGTTGCGCGACGACGGGATCCGCTACGCCGAGCTGCTTACCGCGGCGGGGGTACCGGTCGAACTGCACAACGCCGAGTCGCTGGTACACGGCTTCATCGCGTACGCCGGCGTGGTGCCCACCGCAACCGAAGCCACTGAGCGCGGCCTGCGGGCCCTGCGGACCGCGCTGACGACGACCGGCTGACCGCGCTACGGTTGGATCGAGGAGCGCTGCCGGGAGGCCGAATGACTGCGCGTGATCACGCCGTACCTGACTACGAGACCGTGATCGTGGGCGCCGGTTTCTCGGGCATCGGGACAGCGATCCAACTCGACCGATCGGGTCTGTCCGATTTCGTCATCATCGAGGCCGGCGACGGCCCCGGTGGGACCTGGTACTGGAACACCTATCCCGGTATCGCTGTGGACATCCCGACGTTCTCGTATCAATTTTCCTTCGAGCAGAGCTCCGCATGGTCACGGACCTACGCGCCGGGAAACGAGCTGCAGGCCTACGCAGCGCATTGCGTCGACAAGTACGGACTACGGCCCAGGATCCGGTTCGGCACCACAGTGCTGCACACGGATTTCGATGACTCACAAGCCTTCTGGCGTGTGCGCTTGAACACCGCGTCCGGGCCCCAAACCGTCACTGCACGATTTCTGGTCAATGCCTGCGGCGTACTGACGGTGCCGAGCCTGCCCGACATCCCGGGCATCGACTCCTTCGCCGGGGCGACCGTCCACACCGCGCGCTGGGACCACGACCAGGACCTCTCCGGAAAACGCGTCGCGATCATCGGGACCGGCGCCTCCGCGGTGCAGGTGATCCCCGAGATCGCGCCTGTGGTCGAGCGCCTGACGGTCTTCCAACGCACCCCGATCTGGTGTTTCCCGAAGTTCGACGTCCCGCTCTCGGCCACCGCGCGACGGTTGATGCGGCTGCCGCTGGGCAGGACACTGCAGCGTCTGCTCAGCCAGGCCTTCGTGGAACTGACCTTCCCTCTGGCAGCGCAATACTTCACGGTCAATCCGCTGGCCAAGCGGATGGACGCACTTGGCAGGGCATACCTGCGAAAGCAGGTGAAAAATCCCGCCGTCCGAGACAAGTTGACACCGCGCTACGCAGTGGGATGCAAACGGCCGGGCTTCCACAACACCTACCTGTCGACGTTCAACCGCGACAACGTCGATCTGGTGACCGAACCCATCGACAAGATCACCGGTTCCGGCGTTACGACGACCGACGGCCGTCTGCACGAGGTTGACGTACTGATCCTGGCCACCGGCTTCAAGGTGCTCGACACCGACAACGTCCCCACCTTCCCGGTGACCGGCCCTGGGGGACGCTCGCTGGCCCGATTCTGGGACGAGAACCGCCTACAGGCCTATGAGGGCGTCAGCGTGCCGGGGTTCCCGAACTTCTTCACGGTCTTCGGGCCGTACGGCTACGTGGGTTCGTCATATTTCGCGTTGATCGAGGCGCAGAGCCACCACATCGTCCGATGCTTGGAAGCCGCCCAACGGCGCGGAGCCACCCGCATCGAGGTGCGCCAGGCGGCCAATGACCGCTACTTCGCCGAGATGATGCGCAAGCGTCACCGCCAAATCTTCTGGCAGGACAGCTGCCGGCTGGCCAACAGCTACTACTTCGACCAGCACGGGGACGTCCCACTGCGGCCGGCGACGACGCTCGAGGCGTACTGGCGCAGCCGCCGCTTCCCGATCGACGACTACCGGTTCGCGTCCTGACGCCTACTGGCCATGGCCTTCGGTGCTCTCGCGGTCGACGTTCCTGCCGCCGTCCTCCTCGGGTAGCGCCGGCTCCAGCGCGACGCTGGAGCTTAGCGGTTGCCGGCCGCTTTCTGGCACCTGCAGAGCCCCGTCGGTGGAACGCAGATGCACCACGGCCCCCACAGCTCGGCGCAGCCCGGGTGGTCCATCGACACGAAGGAATTCGCCGATACGCCCAGCGCGGTAGCGCAACGGCGAGCCGAGGAATTCGCCCAAGACCACCCCACTGCCGAGGGCAAGGGCGACCGCGGCCGCCGTCACCATCTGTCTCAGACCGTCCTCGAACTTCGCCGCGGCAGCCAAGTAGAACACGGCTCGGAACACAGCGAGACCGGGCAGCATCGGCATGATGCCGGCCGTCGCAGTCACCAGCGCCGGCGCCTTCCGACGGATCGAGATCAGCGTCGCGACCACACCGACGCCCAGCGCGGCCACCCCGGTCGCGACCACCTGCCCGAAACCGGCCATCCCCAGGCCGATCAGCACCAACTCGGCGAGTCCGGCGGCGATAGCGGCGATGCCCACCGAGCGCAGCGGCGCATAACTCGCGACGGTGATGCATGCTCCCGCCAAAGCTGCTCCGGCCACCGCCAGGCCTATCGTCAACGGCCGGTTCGGGATGATGAACGTCTCGGTGGCGTCGATGTGCAGTTCGATGGTGATGCCGATGACTTCGGCGACCTGCAGCCCGGCCAGGATGCCGACAACGATTCCTGCGGTCAGAAACACCGCCTCGCCGAGACGAGTGACTGCACTGACCATGTATCCGGTGACGGCGTCCTGCATCGCGCCGACCAGCGTCATTCCCGAAAGCAGCATCACGATTCCGGTAGCCACGAGCGCGGTCGGTCCCTGGCCGGCGAAATAGTACGCCGCAACCGCCACCAACGTCGCGATCATTGCTCCGACCACGTTCTGGAAGAAAGAGGGGGTGCCGATCCGGTTGAGCAGCCGGCCCGTCCGGTCGATAAGCGCGGCGGTGACGGCGGCCAGGACACAGGTAAGCCAGCCGCCCCCTAGCAGCATCGCGATCCCGAGAGCGAAGCCCGCCCAACCGGCGGTCGCAACCCAGCGTGGGTACGGGTGTGGCCGCTCGGTCAGCTCGTCCATCGCTTCGTGAGCCTCGTCGACGGTGACCCCGCCGGACGTGATCCGCTGGACCAGCCGGTCAAGCTCGGCGACCCGGGTGTAGTCGGTCGAACGAGTCTGCACGGATCTCACGATCGTGATGGGTGGGCCGTCTGTGGTCGGCAGCGCAGACACGAGAACCGTGGCGACGAAAATGTCGACGACGCAGTCGGTGAGTCGGTATGCCTGTAGCACATCTTGCGCGGTGGCGACGACGTCCGCGGTCCCCGCACCGGAGGACATCATCACTTCAGCGAGCCGGATCGTCAGATCGAGCACATTGCGCGTGTGCCGGTCATCCATCGCGCTGCGGGTACGGCTGCGCTGACCGGCCAGCGGAGCCGGATCACGCTGACCGCGAAGAGCTTTCTGCAGGCCACGGCCGAAGCGGGCCGTCCCATCGGGTGTATTTCGCGCCATTGCCCAGCAGAATACTGGTGCCGATGGACTGGCTGCGCCTCAGTCGTCGGCCGGGTATCGCCCCGGTTTTAGATCGCGCGCTTGAGGTCGTCGACCTTGTTGGTCTGCTCCCACGGCAGCTCGACATCGGTGCGGCCAAAGTGGCCGTAGGCAGCGGTCGCCGCATAGATCGGGCGCAGCAGGTCGAGGTCCCGAACGATGGCACCGGGCCGAAGGTCGAACACCTCGTTGATGGCTTTCTCGATCTTGACTGGGTCCACGGTCTCGGTGCCGAACGTCTCCACGAACAGGCCCACCGGCGCCGCTTTACCGATTGCGTAGGCGACTTGCACCTCGACCCGCTCCGCCAATCCGGCTGCGACGACGTTCTTTGCCACCCAGCGCATCGCATACGCCGCCGAGCGATCCACCTTGGACGGATCCTTACCGGAGAACGCGCCGCCGCCATGGCGGGCCCATCCGCCATAGGTGTCGACGAT
This sequence comes from uncultured Mycobacterium sp., assembly GCA_964498215.1. Lineage (GTDB taxonomy): Bacteria > Actinomycetota > Actinomycetes > Mycobacteriales > Mycobacteriaceae > Mycobacterium. Next base: position 17,605 of record CAZCHU010000040.1, read on the forward strand.
GATCTTGCGGCCGGTCAGGCCGGCATCGCCCATCGGGCCGCCGAGGACGAACTTGCCGGTCGGATTGACGAGCAGCCGCGGCGAGGACGTGTCCAGGGTCTCGTGACCCAGCTCGGCCAACGCCGCATCGATCACGTGCTTGGTGATCTCCGGGGTGAGCTGGGCGTCGAGGTCGATGCCCTCGGCATGCTGGGTGGACAGCACCACGGTGTCGAGCCGTACCGGCGTGGTGCCCTCGTACTCGACAGTGACCTGCGTCTTGCCATCCGGGCGCAGATAGTCGAGGGTCCCGTTCTTGCGAACCTCGGTCAACTTGCGGGACAGCCGGTGCGCCAGGGCGATCGGCAGTGGCATCAACTCGGGAGTGTCGGCGATCGCATATCCGAACATCAATCCTTGATCACCGGCACCCTGAGCGTCCAGCGGATCCGCCGCGCCTTCAACACGCGTCTCGTGTGCCGTGTCCACGCCCTGAGCGATGTCGGGTGACTGCGCGCCGATGCCGATGTTCACGCCACAGGTGAGACCGTCGAAGCCTTTGTCGGAATGGTCGTAGCCGATGTCGAGGATTCGTGCGCGCACGGTGTTGGTGATGTCGGCGAACGCGGACTTGGCGGCCGTCGTCACTTCACCGACGACGTGGACCTGGCCCGTCGTTACCAGCGTTTCGACCGCAACCCGGGACCGGGGGTCATCGGCGAGCAAAGCGTCGAGCACCGAGTCACTGATGGCGTCGCAAATCTTGTCGGGGTGCCCTTCGGTCACTGACTCACTGGTAAACAGCCGCGTTTCACTCACAGTCGATCCCTTCCACTCAAGCCGGTCTTGAGCTAACTAGTTCAGTCAACGTCCGGCCTACCCGCTCCCGCCCTGCAGGAAGGCCACAACTGCGTCCACGATACGGCTGGCGAGCAGCGTCTTCGAACCGTGCTCCATTGCCGCCTCGGTTCCGTCCGCCGAGAGCAGCCAGCCGTCATTGTGGTCGACCTCGAAGGCACGATTGTCGCCGACCGCGTTGACGACGAGCAAATCGCAACCCTTGCGCTTCAGCTTGGCGCGAGCATAGAACAGTACATCGCCGTTCGCGTCGCCCGTCTCGGCGGCGAACCCCACGATCGCTTTCATGTTGGGCAGCTGGCCGTCCCGGCGGGCGCGCACCGAACTGGCGAGCACGTCGTCATTGCGGACGAGCTCGATGGTGGGGTCGCCGGAAGCGTCCGGCCCTTTCTTGATCTTGCTGGTCGCCTGGTGGGCGGGTCGGAAGTCGGCGACGGCGGCGGCCATGACAAGCACGTTCGCGTCGGGCGCATGTTTGGAGACAGCGTCGCGCAGCTGAGCGGCTGAACCGACGTGAACGACGTCAACGCCGGCCGGGTCGATGAGGCCGGCAGTGTTGCCTGCGATCAACGTCACGTCGGCACCGCGTTGAGCCATCACGCGGGCCATCGCATACCCCTGCTTGCCCGAACTGCGGTTACCGATGAATCGGACCGGATCGATCGGCTCGCGAGTACCACCGGCCGTGACGAGCACTTTGACGCCGGACAGGTCAAACGGCAAGGCGTCGCCGCGTTCGAGGAGCAGGTGAGCCAGCGTGCTGATCTCCTCGGCCTCGGGCAACCGGCCAGCGCCGGTGTCAGCGCCGGTAAGTCGGCCCGAGGCGGGCTCCATCACGATCACGCCGCGACGGCGCAGGGTGGCCACATTCTCGACGGTCGCCGGATGAAACCACATCTCGGTGTGCATCGCCGGAGCGAAGAGCACCGGACATCGCGCAGTGAGAAGCGTCGCGGTCAGCAGATCATCGGCCCGGCCCGCGGTGGCACGGGCCAGTAAATCGGCGGTGGCCGGGGCGACCACCACAAGGTCAGCGGACTGGCCTATCCGGACATGTGGCACTTCATGTACGTCTTCGAAGACCCCGGCGTGAACCGGATTACCCGATAGTGCCTCGAAAGTAGCGGCACCGATGAACCGCAATGCCGATTCGGTCGGGACGACGCGGACCGAATGCCCCGCCTCGGTGAGCTGGCGCACGACGGTGGCCGCCTTGTAGGCGGCGATGCCGCCGGCAACACCGACGACGATGCGCTTCGGCGTGGTCCTCTGCTGTTGGCCCGAGAGGCCCGTCGCCGCCATTTTCGCTGTGGTCCGAGGGGCTCGTCGCAGCGGTGGCTGCTACTCGCCCTCGGTGTGCTCGAGCAGGTCGCCGTGGATCTCGCGCATAGCGATCGACAGCGGCTTCTCCTGCAGATCGGGCTCCACGAGTGGGCCGACGTACTCCAGGATCCCGTCACCGAGCTGGTTGTAGTAGTCATTGATCTGCCGTGCCCGTTTGGCGGCATAGATCACCAGCGCGTACTTGCTCGACGCGCGGTCCAGCAACTCGTCGATGGGCGGATTCGTGATGCCCAGGGGCGTGTCATAGGCGCCGGCGGCGGACGGATCGAAATCCGCGGCTGCCAGCCGCGTGTCGGCGTGCGGGGTACTCACGTAGAAGGTCTCCTGCAGTTTCAGTTAATGCGTTTCTGACACGTCGCGGGCGGCGATCAAGGTTGATCGTGCGGCACCGCCGTGTGGGCCACCAGCAAGGATACCAATTCCGAGCAGGCAGAATCCAATTGACTGTTGACGACGACCCGGTCGAAGTCGCCCTGCGCGGCCAGCTCGGCCCTCGCCGTCTGCAACCTGCGAGCCATTACTTCAGGTGACTCGGTGCCGCGGCCGGACAGCCGGGTTTCCAGGGCTTCCCAACTGGGCGGAGCCAGGAACACCGTGAGGGCCTCCGGCATCGCCTGCTTGACGGCCCGCGCACCGGCCAGGTCGACCTCTATCAGGACGGGCCTACCGGCGGCCGCGGCCGCTCGCACCGGCGCGGCCGGCGTTCCAGACCGGTGCAGACCGCCATGGATCTCCGCCCACTCCAGCAACTCCCCCCGGTCGATGAGCTCCTGGAACTGCTCCTCCGTCACAAACGAATAGTCGACGCCGTCCACTTCGCCGGGACGCGGCGCTCTCGTCGTGATCGACACACTGAAGTAGAGCTCATCAAGCCGGTCGCGCAGGCAGCGCACGACCGTGGACTTCCCTACGGCAGAGGGACCGGACAACACCACGATGCGCGTCATCGCGCGCTCATCGGCATCGTGGCCGCCCGGCCCCTCGGCCGGTCCTTCACTGATCGCCTAGGACGTGAAGTCGAACTTTTCCAGCAGGGCCTTGCGCTGACGATCGCCCAGGCCCCGCAGTCGACGGGTAGGGGCGATCTCCAGCTCGGTCATGATCTCCTGGGCCTTGACCTTGCCTACCTTGGGCAGAGCCTCCAGCAGTGCGGAGACCTTCATCTTGCCCAGGACCTCGTTGGACTCGGCGTCCTGGAGAACCTGCTTGAGGTTGGTGCCGCCGCGCTTGAGCCGATCCTTGAGTTCGGCACGCGCTCGACGTGCGGCAGCAGCCTTCTCCAACGCTGCCGCGCGCTGTTCGTCAGTCAACTGGGGAAGCGCCACGGGATCCTCCGTCTCATCATGTGATTTGTTTCGGCTGGTCGAGAACCAGCCAGCGAGCACGACCGTACCCACGCGGGCTGACTAAAGCTAACCCCACCCCCGGGTTACCGCCTCAAAAGCCCAGCGTGTAAGGCGCTACCGAAGGGGTACCTCCTGCACTGTCGAGATCCGCCAGACCGCTCCACCGACTCCAAACAGGGCTAAACGCCCTGCATATCGATGGTATTGACGAACCTCCGGCAAAATGTTCGGGTTATCCGGACCGCCGTGGGCCAGCGCGGCGGCCTGGTGAGCGCGATCAACGGAGAAATTTTCCGCTGGTCACCGCTGTTCGGGCGTGTCGCGCCGATCCGGCTGCAACCCCGAATACCGGGGACGGAGCGTCGTTCAAGCGTCGTTTAAGTAGCTGACGGCATCACGCATCCGTGCGGCGGCCCCACGCAGCGCGGCGACACCGGGCCCAGCCTGCAGTACCTCCCGCGATACAGCCGGCAGCAGTTGCCCCGGCAGCGCCCCGCCCAGGCCGGCCAGCGCCTCCGGACGGCCCCCCTGGGCTCCCACCCCGGGGACCAGCACCGGCCCACGCAATGCGCTGACATCGGGCGGCTCGGTCAACGTCGCACCGACGACAACGCCGACCGAGCCGTTCCCCTCGGGGGGGCACATCTGCTCGTTGACCGCTGCCGCGGCGTCGACAATGGATTGAGCCACGGAGCGGTCCGCGCCTCGTCCCGTCTCGACGGCGCGCTGCACGGACGCACCTTCAGGGTTAGATGTGGCGGCCAAAACGAAAACCCCACGGTCGCGTTCGGCCGCTTTGTCCAGGAGTGGCTGCAACGACCCGAAGCCCAGGTAGGGCGAGGCCGTGACGGCGTCCGCGGCTAGTGGCGAGTCCCCGGCCCAGGCTTCGGCGTAGGCAGCCATGGTCGAGCCGATATCGCCCCGCTTAGCATCTGCGAGAACGAGTACGCCGCCCTCGCGCAGTCCGGCGATCGTGCGTTCGAGCACCCTGTATCCCGCCGACCCGTACGCCTCGAAGAACGCCACCTGTGGCTTGACGACGGCAAAACCCTCGAACGCGGTCAGGCAGATATCGCTGAATCGGGCCAGACCGTCGGGGTTGGTCTGCAGGCCCCACGCGCTCAGCAAGCCAGGGTGCGGGTCGATGCCCAGGCACAGCGGACCCCGTTGCGCCATGGCGCGGGACAGGCGATCGCCAAACCCGCCCATCCTCAAGAGCCCAGCGTGCTGTGTAGCTCCTGCAGCGACATCACGCCGATATCGCCGCGGATGGCAGCTTCGATGCCCTGCACCGCCGCCGACGCGCCCTGCACCGTCGTCACGCAGGGGATGTTCATCGAGACTGCGGCCGAGCGGATCTCGTAGCCGTCGATGCGGGGCCCGGAGTTGCCATACGGGGTGTTGATGACCATGTCCACCTCGCCGGCCCGGATCGCGTCGACCGCCGACAAACTCCGATCGGACCCACTGGGTTGTTGGAAGTGTTTACGCACCTCGTCGCACGGAATTCCATTGCGACGCAACATTTCTGCTGTCCCCGCGGTGGCCAGCACGCGGAAGCCGAGATCGGCCAGGCGCTTGACCGGGAAGACGAGCGAGCGTTTGTCTCGGTTGGCCACCGAGACGAACACGGTGCCCTGCGTCGGCAGCGAGCCGTACGCAGCGGTCTGGCTCTTGGCGAACGCGCTGCCGAAATCACGATCGATACCCATCACCTCGCCGGTGGACTTCATCTCGGGGCTGAGCAGCGAGTCGATCTGGCTTCCGTCGGTCTTGCGGAACCGGTGGAACGGCAGGACAGCCTCCTTGACAGCGACCGGGGCATGACGGGCGGTGGTCCCGCCGTCGCCGGTGCGCGCCAGCAACCCTTCCTCACGAAGCTCGGCGATGGTGGCACCCAGCATGACCCGCGCGCAGGCTTTGGCCAGTGGAACAGCAGTGGCTTTCGAGACGAACGGGACGGTGCGGCTCGCCCGGGGGTTGGCCTCCAGCACATAGAGCACATCGTCCTTGAGCGCGTACTGCACGTTGAGCAGCCCGACCACGCCGACGCCGAAGGCGATCGCCTCGGTAGCCCGTCGGACCGCCTCGATGTCACTGCGACCCAAAGTCACCGGCGGCAGCGCACACGCCGAGTCCCCGGAGTGGATACCGGCCTCTTCGATGTGCTCCATGACCCCGCCGAGGTAGACCTCGGTGCCATCGCAGAGGGCATCCACGTCGATCTCGATCGCGTCCTCCAGGAAACGGTCGACCAACACCGGATGTGCGGGTGACAACTCGGTGGCTCGGGTGATGTAGCCGCGCAGGGTTTCCTCGTCGTAGACGATCTCCATCCCGCGGCCGCCCAGCACATAGGACGGCCGCACCAGCACCGGGTAGCCGATCTCGGCCGCGATCCGGCGGGCCTGGTCGAAGCTCGTCGCGGTGCCGAATCGGGGCGCAGGCAGTCCGGCGGCTGTCAGCACCTCGCCGAAGCGGCTACGGTCCTCGGCCAGGTCGATCGCCTCCGGAGTGGTGCCGACAATCGGCACTCCGGCCTCCTCCAGACGTTCGGCCAGCCCTAGCGGTGTTTGGCCGCCGAGTTGCACGATGACCCCGACAACGCCGGGACCGCCGCTGCCAGAGGCCTGTTCAGCGTAGTAGATCTCCAGAACATCCTCGAAGGTCAGCGGTTCGAAGTAGAGGCGGTCGGCGGTGTCGTAGTCGGTGGACACCGTCTCGGGATTGCAGTTGATCATCACGGTTTCGAAGCCGACCTGACTCAGCGTCGTCGCGGCGTGCACGCAGCTGTAGTCGAACTCGATGCCCTGCCCTATTCGGTTGGGCCCCGATCCGAGGATCAGGACCTTGGGCCGGTCGGGCTGCGGCGCGACTTCGGTTTCCGCGGCGGGATCCAGTTCGTAGCTGCTGTAGTGGTAGGGAGTCTTGGCTTCGAACTCCGCCGCGCAGGTGTCGACGGTCTTGAACACCGGACGAATCCCCAACCGCTGACGCAAGGACCGTACGCCCATCTCCCCCGCCAGTTCGGGCCTCAACGAGGCGATCTGCCGATCGGACAGACCGTGGTACTTGCAGCGGCGCAGCAGCTCGGCTTCCAGCACGGGCGCATCGATCACCTCGGTGCGAAGCTCGACCAGCCCGGCGATCTGTTCGACAAACCATGGGTCGACACCGGAGTCTTTTGCCACCTCATCGACGGCGGCACCCAAGCGCAGGGCGTACTCGATGTCGTACAGTCGGCCCTCGGTGGGCGTCCGCAACCGGGCTAGCACCCGACCCCGTTCCTGCTCCGGATCGTCGATTTCGGGGTCGGCTACAGTCCAGAATCCTGCCCGGCTCGTTTCCAGCGAACGCATCACCTTGCCGAGCGCTTCGACGAAGTTGCGGCCCAACGACATCGCTTCACCCACCGATTTCATCGTGGTGGTCAGCGTGGTTTCGGCGCCGGGGAACTTCTCGAACGCGAACCGAGGAGCCTTGACCACGACGTAGTCCAGGGTCGGTTCGAAGCAGGCAGGCGTCTCCTTGGTGATGTCGTTGACGATCTCGTCCAGCGTGTAACCGATGGCGAGCTTCGCAGCGATCTTGGCGATCGGAAATCCGGTGGCCTTGGAGGCAAGTGCGCTGGAACGCGATACGCGGGGGTTCATCTCGATGACGATCAGCCGGCCGTCTTCGGGGTTCACGGCGAACTGGATATTGCAGCCCCCGGTATCGACACCGACTTCCCGCAAGATGTCGATGCCCAGCGTGCGCATCGTCTGATATTCGCGGTCCGTCAGCGTCATCGCCGGAGCGACGGTCACCGAGTCTCCGGTGTGAACCCCCATGGGGTCGACGTTCTCGATCGAGCAGACGATCACGACGTTGTCGCGACCGTCCCGCATCAGTTCGAGCTCGTATTCCTTCCAGCCGTAGATGGATTCCTCGATGAGCACGTTGGCCGTTGGGGAGGCGGTCAGACCTTCCCCAGCCATCCGTTCGACGTCCTCGGTCGAGTACGCCATCCCCGAACCCAGGCCACCCATGGTGAAACTCGGTCGGACCACCACCGGCAGGCCGAGGTCAGCAACCGTCTCACGCACCTCGTCCATCGTGAAACAGACTCGGCTGCGGGCGGATTCACCACCGACCTTGCTGACGATGTCCTTGAATTTCTGCCGGTCCTCACCGCGCTGAATAGCGTCGAAGTCGGCGCCGATCAACTCGACACCGTACTTGTCGAGGGCGCCGCTCTCGTAGAGCTTGACAGCTGTATTGAGCGCGGTCTGACCACCGAGGGTGGCCAGCAGCCCGTCAATCTTGTTGCCCCGCTCTGCCTGCTGGGCGATAACGCGCTCGACGAACTCGGCGGTGATGGGTTCCACATAGGTGTGATCGGCGAACTCCGGGTCCGTCATGATCGTCGCGGGGTTCGAGTTGAC
>CAZCHU010000041.1:0-10661 GCA_964498215.1 uncultured Mycobacterium sp.
CGGATGTTCGCCGCGTACCGCCGACTGTGGACCGAGATCCGCGCCGAGTGGCAGCGTGACCGCAACTTCGTCTACTACCTGGGCGCCAGTGCGGTGTTCCGGGATGGGCTGGCCGGGGTGTTCACCTTCGGCGCGATCCTCGGTGTGAATGTCTACGGGGTATCGCAGGCCGATGTGTTGTTGTTCGGCGTCGCCGCAAGCGTGGTGGCGGCGACCGGCGCGGTGGTGGGTGGTCACGCCGATGACTGGTTCGGTTCCAAGAAGGTCATTGTGGTGTCCCTGGCGGCGATGGTCGCGGTCGGCATCGCGTTGATCTCCGGTTCGGGGGAGATCGCGTTCTGGATCTGCGGACTGATGCTGTGCCTGTTCATCGGACCCATCCTGTCGTCGGCGCGAACGCTGATGTTGCGAATGGCCGCGCCCAAAAAGGAAGGCGTTGCGTTCGGCCTTTACACGATGGCGGGCCGCGCCGCGACCTTCCTGGCGCCGGCACTCTTTGCGTTGTTCATCGACGTCTTCAACAGTGACCGCGCCGGTCTGGGCGGCTTGATCCTCGTCCTGCTCCTGGGCTTGCTAGCGATGCTGGCGGTGCATGCGCCGCACTCGCGGGGAAGCGGCTAGGTCCGACGGCCGGATTCCTCATCGCGGCTCGTGCCTCCCAAGTCGACCGTCGCTAGCCGGGCGCTGCGCAGATCGTCAGCCCGACACCGGTGCGCCGCTCCACCTCAGCGCCATTCACCGTGATCGAGCACGTCACCTCCGGCCCCACGTTGATGATGCTGATGCTGGCCGAACCCTCGGCGGGCTGCGGCAACGACACCTGCTTGATCCAAGGCAGCACCACGTTGAACTCGGTCTGCAGCAGGCCGCCGGAATCGACGTAGGTGATGTTGATGACCCGGCCGCTGCCCCCGACCGTATAAACGACGCTGTCGGTCGCGCGCGGGTCAGTTGTGCCGGTCGGCGGCGTGCGCGACGGCGTCGTCGGAAAACTCGGCAGCGGCAGCAATGGTGTGGATGGGGTGCGTGACGTCGTAGACGGGGTGCGTGGGGTGGTCGGAACGGAAAGACTGGGTTCGGGCAGCGAGGGCGGCGGTGCCATCACAGTCTCCTGTTTGGAGCTGTTGACGATCACCAGGGCGATGACCAGACCGATGACCGTGACTACTGCGACCGCGGTGACGATCCACAGCCAGCGCGGAGCCTTCGGGCCATCGGGCGGCGGCGGCTCGGTCTCGTGACCCGGCGGACCGTAGTGTCCGGACGCGGACGGATCGTAGCCCAGGGGTGAATACGCCGGCAGGCGCTCAGTTGGCCGGGACGGCGGCGGCTGATAGGGCGGCCCGTACGGAGCCTGGCTCGCATAGGCCGGGTCGGAGTACCCGGGGTAGCCGTAGCCGAACTGGTTGGTTGGCTCATCACCTTTGCCGGAGCTCCATTGCTCCTCGCGTCCGCGGTCCGTCATGCGCACCTCATGGCTGCAGGGTACCTTTGCGGCCGCTCTTTGTGCCGTTCAGCGGCCGGGACTTCGTCACGTGCGCAGACCATGCAGAATCAAGCATCGTGGCACTCCAGGTTCGCAGGGTCTACGGCGCATCGATGTCGCCGGATGCTACGGCGTTCGCTCATCTCGTCGACGACGGTGGGTATCCGCGGGCAGTGCAGCGGTTTCTGCGTGGCTGGCGGGCGAGCTCCTTTCGTGACGTCGAGTTGCCTGTCGAGGGGCCTGTCACACGGGTGCTGCACTCCGCCGACGGATACTGGTTGGCCTGCCAGGTCGCGCCCGAGGGTGGCACCCGCAGCCAGATCTGGGTGGTGACAACCGACCCCGACGACCGTGACGCACGCAGAATCGATTATTGGCCCACGGAAGTGGAGGGCACCGCCGAGCTGATCGGCTGGGACGGCACGCTCGTCGCGGCCATCCTTACCGGTGAAGACGGCGTAGGCAGTTCCTGCCTGATAGATCCTTCCGGGGGCGTGACGACGGTGCTGGACCGCCGCTCCGGGGGCAGGCTGGTCGACGCCTGGGCAGGAGCATCGCTGGTGCGGGTAGGCCCGCGGGGCTACCGCGATCTGATCATGCTGCGGGGTCTCACCGAAACCGCCCTGCTGCCTTTCGATCCCGGTTCGACCACCGACACCGGCATCATCCTCGACGACCACAGCCCACGCAGGCTGCGCGCGGGGCCGGAGGGCGACATCCTTGAGCTCTACCAGCCGGCCAAGGAATACGGACTCAACAGCACCGAAGGCTATGTGCGCGCCCTCGTGCGCAGTGAGAACGGCGCCGAGCACGCCCGCCTGATCGAGGTCACCGCAACCGCGAACGGAGTGTCCTACCAGGTGCTGGCTGAGCGTGAGGGTTATGAGCTCGACGAATTCACCGTCAGCGATGATCTCTCGACCGTGGCGATCCTGTGGAACATCCACGGCGTCAGCGAGTTACAGATCCTCGAGTACCCCGACAAGACGCTTCATGAGCCGATCCCGCTGCCGGGCTTGGTTGCCAGTGAACTGAGCATCAGCGCCGGTGGGGCGATGCTGGCCCTGACAGTCGAGGGGCCGTCCAAGCCCCCGACGGTCGAATTGGTCGACCCGAGAACCAGCGAGTGGGAGCCGGTCGACCGCGAACCCAGCAGCGGCCCGGTGGCCAACGACCCCACGCTGGAGCGTGTCACCGCTCGCGATGGTCTGCAGTTCACCGGCTGGCTGTTCCAACCCCCGGAGGGTGTCGAGACGATCGGCGCGATGCTGTTCCTGCACGGCGGCCCCGAGGGGCAGGGCAGGCCTGGCTACAACGAGTTCTTCCCGGCGCTGCTGGAGGCCGGAATCTGTGTGTTCCTGCCAAATGTGCGCGGCTCGGGGGGGTTTGGGCGCACCTTCATGCACGCCGATGACCGCGAACGGCGGTTCGGGGCCATCGACGACGTCGCCGACGCGGTGAGGTTTCTGGTTGACGGTGGTCACGCGCCGGTCGGCCGAGTGGCCTGTTGCGGATGGTCCTACGGCGGTTACCTCACACAGGCCGCGCTGGCCTTTCACCCCGAGCAGTTCGCTGCCGGCATCAGCATCTGCGGAATGAGCGACCTGAACAATTGGTATCGAAACACCGAGCAGTGGATTGCCGCGGCGGCATACCCCAAGTACGGTCACCCGATCAGCGATCGCGACCTACTCGAACAACTATCTCCGCTGCCTCGTGCGCGCAAGGTGACCGCGCCGCTTCTGTTGGTGCACGGCCGCAATGACACCAATGTGCCGCCCAGCGAATCTGAGCAGATGTACGAAGCGCTCAGGGCGCTGGGGCGGCGGGCGGAACTTCTCCTATTCGATGATGACGGTCACGAGATCGACAAACGGGAGAACCGGGCGGTCCTGCTGGAAGTCATGACCGCGTGGCTCACCGAGGCCTTTGTCAGCTGAGCTGCGGCGAAGAGGTTTATCGAAATCGACTGCCGGGTAAATCTCGTTGAGTGCGTGCCAGCGAGGTGCGCAGATCGAGGAGGCTTGGCATGCGAGGCGCGCTCGGAGTCATAGTGCTCGTCTGGTTGTTGATCGGTGTTATTGCCGCATATCAGCGGGACTATTTCAAAGGCGGTGAAGCGAACTGCGCTACAGCCGGCAGCATCGCACTGACAGTGGTTGCAGGTCCGCTGAATTATGCGGGTGTCAACCCGAAGGTCACGCATTGCGAGATTCCGCAACCCAGCCAGTAACCACTGGCCTGTCCAACTCACAGAAACGGAGTGCTCATGATCGCGCTAGGTGCTGTACTGCTCATCCTGGGTCTGTTGTTCGGCATAACAATCCTCACCTACATCGGCGTCGTACTGCTTGTTATCGGTGCCGTCTTCTGGGTTCTCGGCTCCGTTGGCCGACCAGTTGGAGGTCGAAAGGTCTGGTATTAGCTCTCAAGGGGTACTCGGTGCACCGAGGCCAGCGCAGCGACCGTCATCGCCCTCAGGACGGTTCGCGAGCTGGCCTCGGCCGCTTTGGTAGTGCCGGGTTTCACGCTGTGCGAGGTGGAGTTCAGCAAGCCGAAGGCCGCGTGAGCTGTCAGTCGCGCCTCGGTATCGGTCAGGTTGGGATCGCGTCGGCGCAGTACGCCAACCCAAATCTCCACGTATTGCCGCTGTTTGCGTCGGACCTGCCGTTTGGCGGCAGGGGGAAGGTTGCCGAGGTCGCGGTCCTGGATGCGGATCAGGTCGGATTCACCGAGCGCGAAGTCCAGGTGCAAGTCGATCAATCCCTGGAGTGCGGATTCGGCATCGTTGGCACTACTGGTCACCCCGACCGCTCCGTTCAGCAGGCGGGTGCTGATCCCGACCAGTAACTCGACCAGCAATGCTTCCTTGTTGGGGAAATGCCGGTAGATCGCCGGTCCGCTGACTCCGGCCGCGGCGCCGATGTCCTCCAAGCGCACCGCGAGGTAGCCGTGTAAGGCCATCAGCCGCTCGGCGGCGCTGATCAATTGGCTGCGGCGATCGGATTTGGCCCTGCTGCGCCGCGAGGTCGGTTGGGGCGCGGTCGACGGTGGACTCTGCGCGGTCATCACGCAACCTCCAGCCGCTGGTGGACACCGAGAGTTAATGATGATTAACATACCATCGGTTAGTCTCAATTAACTCAACCGAAGCGGATTTCAGCGATGACAGCGCAAGCATCACATCACGACGCGCATGTTGCGTTGGTCGAGCAGTTGCGGAGCAAGCTGGCCGCCGCCGCTCTCGGCGGCCCGGAGCGCGCTCGCGAGCGCCATGTGAGCAGAGGCAAGTTGCTGCCGCGAGATCGCGTCGACGGGCTACTCGATCCCGGCAGCCCGTTTCTCGAGTTGGCCGCGCTGGCTGCCGACGGCATGTACGACGACGAGTGCCCCGGGGCGGGAATCATTGCCGGGATTGGTCGGGTGTCGGGCCGCGAATGCATGATCGTGGCCAACGATGCGACGGTCAAGGGGGGGACGTACTACCCGATATCGGTCAAGAAACACCTGCGGGCGCAAGAGATCGCTGCGCAGAATCGGCTGCCGTGCCTCTATCTCGTGGACTCCGGGGGTGCGTTCCTGCCGCGCCAGGATGAGGTATTTCCCGACCGTGAACACTTCGGGCGTATCTTCTACAACCAAGCGACGATGAGCGCCAAGGGAATTGCCCAGATCGCGGCAGTTCTCGGCTCGTGTACCGCCGGTGGAGCCTACGTCCCGGCGATGAGCGACGAGGCAGTCATTGTGCGAAACCAGGGCACCATCTTCCTCGGTGGCCCCCCGCTGGTGAAAGCCGCCACCGGCGAGGTCGTCACCGCCGAGGAGCTCGGTGGTGGCGATCTGCACTCCAAAGTCTCCGGCGTGACCGATCATCTCGCCCACGATGATCGCGACGCGTTGCAGATCATGCGCCGGATAGTAGGGACCTTGGCGCCGAAGGCAGAGCCGCCCTGGGAGGTGGTGCCGACTGTGGACCCGGTCGTCGACGACCAGGCCGAGCTCTACAACGTCGTACCCGTCGACTCCAGAGTTCCGTACGACGTGCATGAGGTGATCACCCGCATCGTCGACGGTGGCGAATTCAGCGAGTTCAAAGCCGACTACGGCACGACGTTGGTGACTGGCTTTGCGCGCATCCACGGTCACCCGGTCGGGATCGTCGCCAACAACGGCGTGTTGTTCAGCGAGTCGGCGGTCAAGGGGGCGCATTTCATCGAGCTGTGCGACAAGCGGGTCACCCCATTGCTTTTCCTGCAGAACATTTCGGGGTTCATGGTCGGGCGGGACTACGAGGCGGGCGGTATCGCCAAACACGGCGCCAAAATGGTGACGGCGGTGGCCTGCGCACGGGTTCCCAAGCTGACCGTAGTGATCGGGGGCTCATACGGTGCGGGCAACTACTCGATGTGTGGCAGAGCCTATTCTCCGCGCTTCCTGTGGATGTGGCCGAACGCGCGGATCTCGGTCATGGGTGGTGAGCAGGCAGCTTCCGTGCTTGCCACCGTGCGGGGCGAGATGACCCCGGAGGAAGAAGAGGCGTTCAAGGCGCCGATCCGCGCGCAGTACGAGGATCAGGGTAATCCTTACTATTCCACCGCTCGCCTCTGGGACGACGGGGTCATCGACCCCGCAGATACCAGAACCGTTGTGGGGTTAGCGCTTTCGGTTGCCGGTCAGGCGCCGCTGGAACCTGTCTCCTACGGCGTATTTCGGATGTGAGCAGAGATGACACAAGGGTTCGATACCGTTCTCGTCGCCAACCGCGGGGAGATCGCGGTCCGGGTCATTCGCACACTGCGATCTATGGGAATTCGTTCGGTGGCGGTATTCAGCGACGCCGATGCGGGAGCGCGGCATGTCGATGAAGCAGATGTCGCTGTCCGTATCGGTCCGGCGCCTGCCCGGCAGAGCTATCTGTCGATCGAAGCCCTGTTGTCGGCGGTTGAGCGCACGGGCGCGCAGGCGGTCCACCCGGGCTACGGGTTCCTTTCGGAGAACGCGCAATTCGCTGAGGCTCTGAGTTCTGCGGGGGTGGTGTTCATCGGCCCCCCGGCCGGGGCGATCCGGACGATGGGCGACAAGATTGCGGCAAAGGCGGCGGTGTCGGCCTTCGGTGTTCCCGTCGTGCCGGGGATCTCGCGGCCGGGCCTGACCGATACCGATCTGATCCGCGGTGCCGATGAGGTCGGCTACCCGGTGCTGGTGAAGCCGTCGGCGGGTGGGGGCGGCAAGGGCATGCGCGTCGTCGAACACGCGGCCGGTCTCCCCTCGGCATTGGAGAGTGCACGGCGCGAGTCGGCTTCGGCATTCGGGGACGACACTCTGTTCCTCGAGCGGTTCGTCCTCAACCCTCGGCATATCGAGGTGCAGGTGCTCGCCGACAACCACGGCACGGTGGTGCACCTCGGTGAACGGGAATGCAGCCTGCAGCGACGACATCAAAAGGTGATCGAGGAAGCGCCGTCGCCGCTGCTCGATCCTGCTACCCGGGCCCGGATCGGCGCCGCGGCGTGCGACACAGCGCGCAGCGTGGACTACACCGGGGCCGGCACTGTGGAGTTCATCGTCTCCGCCGACCGCCCCGACGAGTTCTTCTTCATGGAGATGAATACCCGCCTGCAGGTGGAACATCCGGTTACCGAGATGGTCACCGGCCTTGACCTAGTCGAACTCCAGGTGAGAATCGCTGCGGGGGAGAAGCTTCCGATTGATCAGGACTCCGTCCGACTGGACGGCCATGCCATCGAGGCGCGCGTGTACGCCGAGGATCCCGCCCGGGGATTCCTACCGACCGGCGGAGATGTCATCGCGCTCGCCGAGCCATCCGGGCCGGGGATCAGGGTCGACTCCGGATTGGCCGCCGGGACCGTGGTGGGCAGTGACTACGACCCGATGCTGGCCAAGGTCATCGCCCATGCCGGCGACCGGCCTACTGCGCTGCGGGCCCTCGACGCTGCCCTGGCCGACACCGCTGTCCTCGGTCTGACCACCAACATCGAGTTCCTCCGATTCCTGCTGGCCGATCCGGATGTCGCCGCTGGCCGCTTAGACACCGGGTTGCTGGATCGCCGCGCACCGGACTTCAGGCCGGTGCCGCCCGGAGACGACGATCTGATCGCTGCGGCGGCCTACCGATGGATACGATCCTGGCCGAACATCCCTGCCAGCCCGTGGGATGTGCCCTCGGGTTGGCGTATTGCTGGCTGCGCGCCGACCACGGTCCGGCTGAGCGCCGGGGACAGGGCGGATCACGTCGCATTGGCCGGCTCGCCCGACCATGCGACGGCCAGCGTCGAGGGCGGCGAAACCCGAACGCTGCATGCAGCTTTGGATGGTGACCGGTTGGCCGTCACGATAGACGCGTTGCGCACCGACTACCTGGTGGCCTCGGCAGCCGATCAGGTGTGGCTGGCCCAGGCAGGTCGTACGGTGTCGGTCCAGGAAATGTGCGAGGCGCCGGTGCGACCGGACGACGAAAGCAGCGGTGACGCTGAGCTGACCAGCCCGATGCCCGGTGCCGTGGTCGCTGTCGAGGTCGCTGACGGCGACCACGTCGAGGCCGGAAGCGTGGTGGTTACTGTCGAGGCCATGAAGATGGAGCACGCGCTTGCCGCGCCGGTAGACGGTGTGGTGGAACTGATGGTCAGCGCGGGCGATCAGGTGAAGGTGGGCCAGGTGCTGGCCCGGATAACGGCGACTGAGGAGCCTCAACCGTGACTAATTCTGAAGGGGCCAATTTTCTGGCCACCGGCACGCTGCCCGATCACTACGAGCAGTTGGCCATGACCGTGCGCGATTTCGCCCAGAGCGTGGTGGCTCCGGTTGCGGCCAAACACGACGAAGAGCACTCCTTCCCCTACGAGGTGGTGGCCGGCATGGCCGATATGGGGCTCTTCGGTCTTCCGTTTCCCGAGGAGTACGGCGGAATGGGTGGCGACTACTTCGCCCTCTGCCTGGCTCTTGAGGAACTCGGCAAGGTAGACCAGAGTGTCGCGATCACGCTGGAAGCGGGTGTGTCGCTGGGCGCCATGCCCGTCTACCGGTTCGGCAACGAGGAGCAACGGCAAGAGTGGTTGCCGCTGCTGGCCACCGGTAAGGCGCTCGGTGCGTTCGGGTTGACCGAGGCGGGCGGGGGTAGCGACGCCGGCGCAACCAAGACGACGGCGAAACTGGATGGGTCAACCTGGGTTATCAACGGCAGCAAGCAGTTCATCACCAACTCGGGCACCGACATCACCAAGCTCGTGACGGTGACCGCGGTCACCGGTGAAAATGCTGGGCGCAAAGAGATCTCGTCAATCCTGGTGCCGGTGCCGACGGCGGGCTTCACGGCGGAGCCAGCCTACAACAAGGTCGGTTGGAATGCCTCGGACACCCACCCGCTCAGTTTCGACGACGTTCGGGTCCCGCAGCAGAACCTGCTGGGCGAGCGCGGGCGCGGGTACGCGAACTTCCTGCGGATCCTCGATGAGGGACGTATTGCGATCGCTGCCGTGTCCGTCGGTGCGGCGCAGGGCTGCGTGGATGAGAGCGTCAAGTACTCCAAGGAACGGCAGGCTTTCGGCCGCGCGATCGGGACAAACCAGGCGATCGCCTTCAAGATCGCCCGGATGGAGGCCAGGGCCCATGCCGCCCGCGCGGCCTACTACGACGCGGCCGCGCTGATGCTGTCGGGAAAGCCGTTCAAGAAGCAGGCCGCGGTCGCCAAGTTGGTGGCCAGCGAGGCAGCCATGGATAACGCGCGCGACGCCACCCAGATCTTCGGCGGCTACGGCTTCATGAATGAATACCCGGTCGCCCGGCACTATCGAGACAGCAAAATCCTCGAAATCGGTGAGGGTACAACCGAAGTCCAGTTGATGCTGATCGCGAGAGAGCTCGGGTTGTGACCGAGAAACGCAACATCGTCCAGCGTGGGCTGTGGTTTGAAGAGTTCGAGACAGGTGTGCTCTACCAACACCGGCCCGGGCGCACGATCACCGAATCGGACAACGTGCTGTTCACCACCCTGACGATGAATACCCAGGCTCTGCATCTGGATGCCGCGTTCGCCGATGCGCTGCCGCCGTTCAACCAGCGGCTGGTCAACTCGATGTTCACCCTTTCGACCCTCGTCGGCCTTTCGGTAGCGCAGTTGACGCAGGGCACCATCGTGGGCAATCTGGGCTTCAGCGACGTGGCGTTCCCGAAACCGTTGTTCCATGGCGACACGCTCTACGCCGAGACCGAGATCACCGAGAAGCGTGAGTCCAAGAGCCGCCCGGGGGAGGGCATAGTGACCTTCGCCCATACCGGCCGTAATCAGCACGGCGAGGTGGTGGCCACGGCGACGAGAAAGACCATGGTGCGTAAGCGCCCAGAGGAAATCTCAGATGACGCTGGGCAATAACGGTCCGGGCTGGCTGTTCTGCCCGGCTGACCGGCCAGAGCGATTCGAGAAGGCCTCTGCAGCAGCTGATGTCGTGATACTGGATCTTGAGGACGGTGTAGCGGCCAAGGACAGGGAGATTGCACGCAAGGCGCTTCTCGATACCCCGCTGGACCCGGCCCGCACGGTGGTCCGGGTCAACCCCGTCGGAACGCCGGACCACCTGCTGGACGTTGAGGCGCTCCGATCCACCGCCTACTCCACCGTGATGTTGGCCAAAACTGAGACCGCCGAGCAGGTCGCGTCCCTGGCTCCTCTCGAAGTGGTCATCCTCATCGAGACTCCCCGCGGGGCCCTGACGGTCACCGAGGCAGCGCAGGCGGGCAATGCGCGTGCCGTCATGTGGGGTGCCGAGGATCTCGTCGCCGCCACCGGGGGCACCGCCAACCGCTGGCCCGACGGCAGCTACCGCGACGTCGTCAAGCATGTGCGTTCGCAGAGTCTTCTCGCCGCCAAGGCTTTTGGGCTGCTGGCACTGGACTCGGTATATCTCGATATTGGCGATCTTGACGGACTGCGGGCAGAGACCGATGACGCGGTTGCCGTCGGGTTCGATGCAAAGGTCGCCATTCACCCCACCCAGGTTGCAGTCATTCGCGCCGGTTACGCGCCCACCGACGAGCAGATCAGGTGGGCACGCGCTGTTCTCGCCAGGGCGAGTTCCGAACGCGGCGTATTCCAGTTCGAGGGTCAGATGGTCGACATGCCGGTGCTGCGGCGTGCCGAGCGCATTGCCGCGTTGGCCCC
>CAZCHU010000041.1:10761-16278 GCA_964498215.1 uncultured Mycobacterium sp.
AGATGGTCGACATGCCGGTGCTGCGGCGTGCCGAGCGCATTGCCGCGTTGGCCCCGCGTTAAACGACGCTCGAGCGTGGCGCTTATGGCCGCGTTGTCCAAGGGGGCCTGTGCACAAGCCACACGGTCGGCAGCGTGAGCGCTGCTATCGACGCTTGGCGGCAGCCAACCGAGCGGCGAACTCGGGCGACGTGATCGACACCGCCTGGGGCCCGATCTCGACGTCGACGGCGAGACGGTGCTGATCGAGGTCCACGGTGCCCGGCTGCGCGGTAGCCCGCATCGAGGCCTTGGTCGACAAGACGACGTCGCGTGGGGCGGCGGCGGGCCCGGCGGCCAGGGCGCGGGCCGCGGCCACCGGGTCCTGCGCGACCTCGAGGGCCAATCCGTGGCGGACGGCCGCCTCCGCGTCAAAGCGCATCCCGAACAGCAGCGCCGCCCGCGCCGATTGCGGACCGATAGCGCGCTGCAGCATCCACGTCGCGCCGCCGCCGGGGTGGATGCCGAGCTTCTGGAACCGCGGGTCGAACATCGCTGAGGGACCCGCGATGCGCACGTCGGTCGCAAGCGCAAGGTTCAGGCCGGCGCCCACCGCTGGGCCGTTGACGGCGGCGATGGTGGGCAGCGTGCACTGCGCGACGGCAAGGAAGCCGTCGTATATCACCCGCAAGCCCTCCTCGGCTGCTTCGCCCAGGGCCGTAAGGTCGGCGCCAGCGCAGAACGCCTTGCCCGCGCCGGTCACGATCACCGCGTGGACAGCGGAGTCGGCCTCTGCCGCTTCGACGGCCGCGCGAAGTGCCGCTGAGCTCTGCGCGGTCACCGCGTTGCGTCGGTCGGGATCGTTGACGGTGATGAGCGCGACGCGCTCATCGACCTGCATCAGAACTGGATCGGACACCCGTTCAGCGTAGATGGTTTGTCGGACGGCGCCGACGGGCTAGAGCCCCACGACGGCGCCGAAGTCGCGGGTCTGGCGCGCATTCAGTGGATCTGCCAGCCCACGGAGGGGTCGACGGCGATGGACGAAACATCCACGGCTTCGAAGAATTGCATCGGGATGGTGTTCAGCTCGCTGGCCGCAGTTATGTGATCGGTCCCGGTCCAGCCAGTGCTCATGGTGAGCAGGCCCGCCCCCTCCCTGCCCGCACCGAACGAGTCGTAGACGACCGCACCGTGCACCTGTAGGCCACGCAGAACAACCTGGGTCGCCGGTGTATACGGGGTTATGTCGAAGTCGCTGTTCAGTCGGAATACGGTCCCCATCGGGATGCCGTCCAGGCCGGTGCCGTCCCCGGCGCGCGCCGGCCAGGTGAAGCCGGCACCGCGGTCCGCGGCGATCGAGAAGCCGAGCATGTGGTCGATCTCACCACGCTCCAGGTCATCAGGGCGCAGCATCATCGGCAGGAACGGTAGCCGCGATGCGTTCGCGTGCCCGACTTCAGGGTAGAACGGCGAGCTCATGTCGTACTGGGCGCCGGCACCGGCGATCCATCGGTCCCCCCAGATCGCGGCGTACGCCGCGTTGCCGAGGGCGTCGAGGATGCCGGCTGCCGGAAGTTCGTAACCGTGGGCGACGTTGATGAGTTCTTGGGAGATGCACGTCCCTTTCTGGAACACGAACAAGTGCCGGTCCCAAGCCGGTACCGAGGGCATGCCTTCGACGAGCGGATAGTCGGGGATCGCGTACGGGCGGTCATCGATTCCCGGTCCGCTGGTGGCGTAGCCCCGGTTGAAAATCACGGTCTCCTTGGGGTGCGACGCCTCAACGATGTTCACCGGCATGCCGCCGCCGGTGCTGCCCATCCATTCCTTGGCATCCATACCCGACCGCAATGTCTCGCCGCGGCTCCCGCCGAGGATTTCGATGAACTGCGCCGATTCGGGCAACAGTGGAAGGTCACGGACGTCGGCGTGAAAGATGGTGTCCGCGGGCATCAGCGTGCAGCCACAGAAAGTCGAGAGACCCTGGTCCGGTGGTGGGTCGGTGCTGGGACTTATCGCAACCCGAATGGGCACCGAAATAACGCCGCCGTAGCCGTCGTCGACCGTAACGGCCACCGCGTCGATCAGATCGGAGGCGGATGCGTTCGGATGCCCGGCGTTGTACCGCGCTTTCGCGGTGGGGGTGTAGGTGAAGGTGCCGTCGGTGTCCACAACGAAGGTGCCCTTGAGCGTTGTGGTCGATCCGCTGTAGGTCAGCACGTCGGCGTCGGGGTCTTCGGCGACGACCGACCCTGTCGCGATACCGCTATCCGCGTCCGGATCGCCGACAAGTGAAATCCCGGTGGGTGCGGCATTGACCGGGCTGATAGCGACCGTGACCGGAATCTCGGTGGCAGCACCGTACTTGTCGACGGCCCGAACCGTGAATGTGTCGGTCTTGTCGGCGGCAGTGGCGGCGTTCGCTGCGGCGGCGTGCCGCGCTGCCGCGGTGGGTGTGTAGATGAAACCGCCACCGCTGTTGACCGACACAGTGCCCTTGTCGGTGACCGTGGTCGACCCAACATAGGACAGCGAGTCCCAGTTGGGGTCGGTCGCCTTGACGCTTCCGCTGATTGCTCCGGACGTGGCGTCAGGGGCTCCGAGGTTGCGTGAGCGTACGACCGGCGCGGAATTGAGGGGGACGATGGTCGTGTTCACCTGAATCGACGTGGTGCCGCCCCGGCCGTCGCTAACCCGCACCGAGAAGCGGTCCGAGTTGATCGCGGGGATGAAACGCGCCAAAAAGCGCACGAAGCCGTTGGTCGAGTAGGTGAAATTTCCGTCGCCGCCGTTGCTGACCCAACCCAGCATCGGGCTGCTGGCGGTGTAGGTCAGCACATCGTCGTCGATGTCGCTGGCGGTAACCGTCACCCGGGTGACACCGGTGATGCCATCGGGTGCAGCGACTGTCGCGGTTGCCGTAGGTGCGGTGTTCACCGGGTTGTTCGGTGCCGAATCAGATTCTTCGACAAGGGCATTGGATATCGCGGCCGGCCGTTCGATAGCCGGCTCTGGATCCAGCGGCGCAGCCCGACGCGCGGACCCGAGGAGCGCCGGCACTACCTGCGTATCCACGGGTGACTGCCGACGCGGCGCCGGGACGTCGTGGGTCGACGGTGCCGCCGCGGCCGGCAACTGTGCCGGTTCTGGCAGTGATGCGGTCGAAAACTCCGGTGTGTCGACGGTTGCACGGTCCGAACGCGAAACCAGCCTGGGCTGCGTGATGGCGGCGGCCGGCGCTTCGAGGTCGGGGTCGAGGTCGGGGTCGAGGTCGAAGTCGGGGTCGTCTTCGATTGCCGACTCGAAGTCGGTCTGCGACGCCGACTCAGCCTCGGACTCGTTTTGTGAGCTCAACTCGCGCCCGCTCGACTCGTCGGCGTGATCTGCGGCCTGCCCGCTCACGGTGGCGTCGGTGAGGCCCTCGGCTGCGGTGCTCTCCGCCGAGCTGTCAGAAGGTTTCGACGTGCTGCTGCTGCCCGATGGGGCACCGCCTGCCGACGATGAATCTCCGGGCTCGGCGGCGGCTGCCCCGATGCCGCCGACTCCCACCGCTATCCCGATGCCGAACGAAACGGCGAAACCGGCAATCCGTCCGAAATGATCTTCTGCTGCCATAGCGAGCACCCCCATGCAAGCCCGACAATAGTCCTGCTGGTTTGTCAACTTCGGAGAATCGCGAAGGTTGCTGGCGCAGCGCCCTGCGGTTTGCGCATACATCGCACACAGCGCCCCCGGCAGGGATCGAACCTGCGACCAACCGCTTAGAAGGCGGCTGCTCTATCCGCTGAGCTACGGGGGCCGCGCGCACACACCCTAACCGAGCCGCTGAGAACCGTCTGGCGACTGGTGGCTGGTCGTAGCGGTGTTGCCGGGTGGCAGTAGCGGGACGCCGCTGTCGGTCTAGTCGGCGACAAAAGCCACTCCGCTTCACAGGGTTGCCGACTAGCGTGGACGCCATGAGCAACGCGCCGGACCTGGATGCGGCCGGATTGCCCGAAGAACTCAGCCCGCTCGACCAGCTTCTGCACCGCGGTGAAGCGAATCCACGCACCCGATCGGGCATCATGACGTTGGAACTTCTCGACACGACACCGGACTGGGACCTTTTCCACAGCCGTTTCGAGAATGCCTCGCGCAAGGTGCTGCGACTGCGGCAGAAAGTCGTGACGCCGACGCTGCCCACCGCTGCACCGCGCTGGGTCGTGGATCCCGATTTCAACCTCGACTTCCATCTTCGCCGGGTTCGAGTTCCCGCGCCGGGCACGCTGCGCCAAGTGATGGATCTCGCCGAGGTTGCTGCGCAGTCGCCGCTCGACATCTCCCGTCCGCTGTGGACGGCAACCCTCATCGAGGGGGTGCAGAATGGGCAGGCGGCGCTGATGGTGCATCTCAGTCACGCCGTAACCGACGGTGTCGGCGGCGTCGAGATGTTTGCCAACCTCTACGATCTTGAGCGTGATCCGCCCGCTCAGGACACCGCGCCACTTCCCATCCCCTCAGATCTGTCGCCCAACGACCTGATGCGCCAGGGGATCAATCGGTTGGCCGGCACGGTCGCCGGCGGCGTGCGCGATGTGCTCCTAGGTACCGCGCAGGCGGTGGGGCACGTGGTGCGGGCCCCGGTGTCCCGACTGGGCAGCGTCGTCGACTACGCGATGTCGGGTGCCCGGGTGATCGGGCCGGTCGCCGATCCCTCGCCGCTGCTGCGTCGCCGCAGTCTGTCGTCACGCAGCGAAGCCATCGACATCAAGTTCGGAGATCTGCATCGCGCTGCCAAGGCGGCCGGAGGGTCGATCAACGACGCGTACCTAGCCGGGTTGTGCGGCACGCTGCGCCTCTATCACCGCGCGAAGGGGGTCCCCGTCGAGACGCTGCCGATGGCCGTCCCGGTGAACCTGCGCTCGGATGCAGATCCCGCTGGCGGCAACAGATTCGCCGGTGTGACCCTTGCCGCGCCGATCGGCCTGTTCGATCCAGAGGTTCGCATCAAGAACATCCGATCACAGATGACCCGCAAGCGGGACGAGCGCGCTCTCGACCTGGTCGGGGCGATCGCCCCCGTCATGAGCCTGCTGCCGGACACCGTGCTGGAATCGATGGCCGGATCCATCGTGAACTCCGATGTGCAGGCCAGCAACGTGCCCGTTTACGCCGGCGATACGTATATCGCCGGGGCGAAGGTGCTACGCCAGTACGGCCTCGGGCCGCTTCCGGGCGTGGCGATGATGGCGGTGCTGGTGTCCCGATCCGGGTACTGCACCATCACATCGCGATACGACCGGGCTTCATTCACGGATCCGGAACTGCTCGCGCGCTGCCTGGTGGGCGGCTTCAACGAGGTTCTCGCCCTCGGTGGTGACGGTCGCGCTTCGCCGGCGACGTTTAGCACGGCACCGGCAACACCAGCTGAGGACTCCAGCTCCATCTCACACAACGGAAGTGCCGCGCAATGACATCGGAGACATCGGGAACATCGGGAACCAGCCAACAGATGCGACTTCCGGGTTCAGTCGCTGAAGTCGAAGCCAGCCCGCGG
>CAZCHU010000041.1:16378-23019 GCA_964498215.1 uncultured Mycobacterium sp.
CAGCCAACAGATGCGACTTCCGGGTTCAGTCGCTGAAGTCGAAGCCAGCCCGCGGGGGCCAGGGGTCGGGGCGTTCTTCGACTTGGACGGCACGCTCGTGGCCGGCTTCACCGGCGTGGTGATGACTCAGGACCGGTTGCGGCGGCGCCAAATGTCGGTCGGCGACTTCATCGGCATGGTGCAGGCCGGCCTCAACCACCAGCTCGGCCGATCAGAATTCGAGGATCTCATCGGCAAGGGCGCCCGCATGCTGCGGGGCAACTCCGTGGCCGACATCGACGAACTGGCGGAGCGACTGTTCGTGCAGAAAATCGTCGGCAGGATCTATCCGGAAATGCGGGAGCTCGTGCGTGCGCACATGGCCCGCGGCCATACGGTCGTTCTCAGTTCGTCCGCACTGACGGTCCAGGTCGAGCCGGTGGCGCGGTTCCTGGGCATCCATAATGTTCTGAGTAACAAGTTCGAGACCGACGAGGACGGCTTGATCACCGGCGAGGTGCAGCGGCCGATCATTTGGGGGCCGGGCAAAGCGCGGGCAGTGCAGGAGTTCGCCAGCGCGAACGGCGTCGATCTATCCAAGAGCTACTTCTACGCCGACGGGGACGAGGACGTCGCGTTGATGTACTTGGTTGGCAACCCGCGTCCAACCAACCCGGCGGGCAAGATGGCCGCGGTGGCCGCCAAACGTGGGTGGCCGGTCCTGCGGTTCAGTAGCCGCAGCGGCAGCAGCCCACTCTCACAGCTACGTACCGCCGCGGGAGTCGCAACGATGATGCCGATTGCGGCCGGAGCCGTTGGTGTCGGTCTGCTGACCCGGAACCGGCGGGCCGGGGTCAACTTCTTCACTTCGCTGTTCGGGCGGACGTTGCTGAACACCATCGGTATCAATCTGCAGGTTCTCGGGAAGGAGAATCTGACAGCGCGGCGCCCAGCGGTGTTCATCTTCAACCACCGCAACCAGGCGGATCCGCTGATCGCTGGAAGGCTGGTCAGCGACAACTTCACGTCAGTGGGCAAAAAGGAACTCGAGAGCGATCCCATCGTCGGCACAATGGGCAAGATCATGGATGCTGCCTTCATCGATCGTGACGACCCGGAAAAGGCCATTGAAGGTCTCCAGAAGGTTGAGGAACTCGCGCGAAAAGGACTGTCCATCCTGATCGCACCTGAGGGCACCCGGCTGGACACCACTGAAGTCGGGGCATTCAAGAAGGGTCCATTCCGGATTGCAATGTCAGCCGGCATTCCGATCGTGCCGATAGTGATCCGCAACGCCGAGGTGATCGCCGCGCGGGACTCGAGTACCTTCAACGCCGGCACCGTCGATGTCGCTGTCTATCCGCCGATTCCGGTCGACGACTGGACCCACGACAACTTGACGGAGCGCATCGCCGAGGTACGGCAGCTCTATCTCGACACGCTCAGAGACTGGCCGCACGACGAGTTGCCCACCCCTGATCTCTACAAGCGCGCTAAGGCGCGGGCAAAGAAACGATCCGCCGAAAAGACGCCCGCCAAGAAGGCCGCCGCCAAGAAGGCGCCAGTCAAGAAAGCCGCCGCCAAGAAGGCGCCGGCCAAGAAGGCGCCCGCCAAGCGCAGCGGCGCGAAGGGGCGGCCATGAAGGCCAGCATTGACGACATGGCGGCGTTCTCCGCTACCGGCGACACCCTTGTCCTCGCGTCGGTATCCTCGCCGGCCGAAAAGGAACTGTTCAACGACTGGCTGCACCTGCAGCGCCGCGAGCACCCCGGCGCGAACATCGAGGTGCTCAAGCTGCCCGCCGACGACGACCCACCCGAGGCGGTCCTGTCCAAGCTTGTCGAGCTTCTTGACGTCGATGAACACCGCTCTGTGGTTCCGGTGCGGGTGTTCTGGGTGCCTGGCGGATTACCCACGCGATCCAAGGTGGTGTCACTGCTGTCGGGCCGGGACACCTACCGTCCGCCAAAGCTGTTGCAGCAGCGCATCCTCAAGCGCGATAGAACCCGTGCCCGCGTGGTTGCTGGCGAGCCTGCCAAGGTGTCCGAGCTGCGGGAGCAGTGGAGCGACACCACCGTTGCCGAGAACCCGCGGCAATTCGCGCGATTCGTCATCCGCCGGGCAACACTGGCCATCGAGCGCGTCGAGCTTCGACTGCTGGGGCCCGAGTACAAGTCGCCTCGCCTGGTCAAGCCCGAGATGCTGGCGTCTACCCGGTTCCGCGAAGGGCTGGAGAAGATTCCCGGCGCAACCCTCGACAAGGCGGGGGAGATGCTCGACGAGCTCGGCACCGGATGGAGCCGGTTCTCCGTCGATCTGATCCCCACGCTGGGCCGCGCGATTTTCAGCAGGGGATTCGACCCCAACATCGACTATGACCGCCTCGAGGTCGAATCGATGCGGCAGGCACTCGAATCTCATCCCGCGGTGCTGCTGTTCTCCCACCGGTCCTATCTCGATGGCGTGATCGTGCCCGTGGCGATGCAGGAGAATCGCCTGCCACCAGTGCACACCTTCGCGGGCATCAACCTGTCGTTTGGCGCAATGGGTCCGCTCATGCGCAGGTCGGGTGTCATATTTATCCGCCGCAAGCTCGACGACCCGCTCTACAAGTATGTGCTTCGTCAGTTCGTCGGCTACATCGTGGAGAAGCGATTCAACCTCAGCTGGTCGATCGAGGGCACCCGGTCACGGACCGGAAAGATGTTGCCGCCCAAGCTCGGTCTGCTCGCCTACGTCGCCGACGCCTACCTGGACGGCCGCAGTGACGACATTCTGCTGCAACCGGTGTCGATCAGCTTCGATCAGCTCCACGAGACCGCCGAATACGCGGCCTACGCGCGGGGCGGGGAGAAGACGCCCGAAGGCCTGTCGTGGATGTACAACTTCATCAAGGCGCAGGGCGAACGCAATTACGGCAAGATCTATGTGCGGTTCCCCGAGGCTGTCTCGATGCGCGACTACCTGGGTGAGCCGCACGGCGCGATGGAAACCGACCAGGACGCCAAACGCCTTGCGCTGCAGAAAATGGCGTTCGAGGTTGCATGGCGGATTCTCCAGGTAACCCCGGTCAATGCGACGGCGCTGGTGTCCGCCTTGCTGCTCAGCACCCGTGGCGTGGCGCTGACCCTCGACCAGCTGCATCACACCCTGCAGGACTCGCTGGACTACCTTGAGCGTAAGCAGAGCCCGGTGACCAACAGCGCCCTCCGGCTCCGCACCCTCGACGGGGTCCGCGCCGCGGTCGACGCGCTGTCCAACGGGCACCCGGTAACCCGCGTCGACGGCGGCTCCGAACCCGTCTGGTACATCGCTCCGAACGACGAATACGAGGCCGCGTTCTATCGCAACTCGCTCATCGACGCGTTCCTGGAAACGTCTCTGGTTGAACTCGCGTTAGCCCATGCTGAGCGAGCGAAATCCGATCGCTTGGAGGCTTTTTGGTCGCAAGTGATGCGGCTTCGGGATTTGTTGAAGTTCGACTTCTACTTCGCGGACTCCGCGAGCTTCCGCGATCACGTCGCTGAGGAGATGTCGTGGCACGAGAATTGGGAGGACGACGTCGCTGCGGGGGGCGACCGCATCGCGGCGCTGTTGCGGGTGAAACAACCTGCGATAGCCGGGTCGTTGCTGCGCCCGTTCTTCGAGGCCTACCGGATTGTTGCCGACGTCTTGATCGATGCGCCGGCCGAGATTTCGGAAAAGGATCTGACAGCCAAGGCGCTCGGGCTCGGGCAGCAGTATGTGGCGCAGGGCCTCGTCCGGAGCACCGAGTCGGCGTCGGCGTTGCTGTTCACGACTGCTCGACAGGTCGCCGTCGATCAGAACCTTCTCGAGCCCGCCGACAACCTGGAGGTTCGGCGGATCGCCTTCCGCGACGAGCTCCGGGGGATTCTCACCGACATGGAGACGGTCGAGAAGTACTCGCGCGAGCAGTTCTTCGCCCGCGAGCGAAGTCGCCGGGAAGTGCGGGGCGAGCCTGTTCGAGCGACGCGATCCGGTGAGGCCATACCCTAAGCGGATGACTGCACCCGGCCGCCCGGCCATCCGCCGTTCGTTCGGCGCGCCGGTATGGTCGGTGTTCTACGCGGTGGCGCTGCTGGCCGGGGCTACTGCAGCGGCGCTGGCGGGCTTGGCGTTGGCGGATGCGCTGACCGCCACGGGCCTACCGAATCCCGGCCCGATAACCAATTACGGGCTGCCATTCATGAAGGCGGCCGGTGAGATCGCTGCCGTGACGGCAACCGGCTCGTTCCTGTTTGCCGCCTTCATGGTGCCGCCACAAACCAACGGGGTGCTCGATGTGGCGGGATACCGCGCCCTGCGGACGGGAACCGTCGCCTCCGGAATATGGGCAATCTGTGCGGTCCTGATGGTGGCGCTCACGGTGTCCGATGTCAGTGGCCGGCCGCTGTGGACGCAGCTCGGCCCGGCGGATATCTGGGCGGTGGCCAGTCTCATCGATGTGGCTAGCGCGTGGCGCTGGACGGCACTGTTCGCCTTCGTTGTAGCCGTGGTGAGCGCGCCGGTATTGCGGTGGTCGTGGACACCGGTCCTTTTCCTCGGCTCGTTGATGACGCTGGTTCCGCTGGCGCTGACCGGTCACTCGGCGTCGGGGGGGTCGCACGACGTCGCCACGAACAGTCTGTTGATCCATCTCATTGCCGGTGCCGTGTGGGCCGGCGGACTGTTGGCGTTGCTGGCCCACGCCCTCCGCAGTGGAGACCACGCCGACCTCGCAGCACGGCGTTTTTCAACTGTCGCCCTGTGGTGCTTCGCGGCGATGGCGCTCAGCGGTGTGCTCAACGCATTGGTGCGGATACGGCCGGAAGAACTGCTGGACAGCGGGTATGGCTGGTTGGTGGTGGCCAAGGTGGTGGCGCTGGGGGCGCTCGGATACCTCGGCTGGCGCCAACGTCGCAGCGGAATCGCCGCACTGGTGAAGGACCCTGGCGCCCGCGGCCCGCTGATCCGATTGGCCCTGGTCGAAGCAGCCGTATTTGGCCTGACGTTCGGTGTGGCAGTCGCTCTGGGCCGGACCCCGCCTCCGCCTCCGCGAGACCTCAATTTATCGATTCCCGCCGTCGAGATCGGGTACGACTTCGCCGGTCCGCCGACGGTGAGCAGGCTGCTGTTCGACTGGCGCTTCGATCTGCTGTTCGGCACCGCGGCCCTGGTGTTCGCGATCGTGTACCTAGCGGCCGTGCGCAGGTTGAGGCGACGCGGTGACGCCTGGCCCGCGGGCAGGGTGGTGGCATGGATTCTCGGATGTTTGGTGCTGTTGGTGACGACGTCGTCCGGGATCGGTCGTTACATACCCGCGATGTTCAGCATGCACATGGTCGCCCACATGCTGCTGTCGATGCTGGTACCGATCTTGTTGGTGCTCGGGGCCCCGGTCTCGTTGGCCCTGCGGGCCCTTCCGGCAGCGGGCCGTGATGCGCCGCCAGGACCACGCGAGTGGCTGCTCGCCGCCCTGCATTCGCGGGTTTCTCGGGCCCTGACGAACCCGATTGTCGCGACCGGGATGTTCATCGTCGGGTTCTACGGGCTGTATTTCGGGGGCATCTTCGACGCGACCGCGGGCAGCCACGGCGCCCACATTGTGATGACGCTGCACTTCCTGCTCAGCGGCTATTTGTTCTATTGGGTTGTCATCGGCGTGGACCCGACGCCGCGACCGATTCCGCCGATCGGGAAGCTGGCGATGGTGTTCGCGTCGTTGCCCTTGCATGCGTTTTTCGGTGTGATCCTGATGGGAACGTCGTCGGTGATGGGCGGGGACTTCTATCGATCGCTGCAGCTGGATTGGCACACCGACCTTCTGGGTGATCAACGCCTCGGGGGTGGGATCGCCTGGGCGGCCGGTGAAGTTCCCCTCGTGGTCGTGATGGTCGCGTTGTTTGTTCAGTGGCGGCGCAGCGACCAGCGCACCGCCAAGCGGCTCGACCGAGCCGCCGACCGTGACGACGACGCCGATTTGGCGGCCTACAACCGGATGCTGGCCGAACTGTCCCAGCGTGAGACGCAACGCGGCGGCTAAAGCTGCTTGTCAGCCGTCCGCCTGCGCCCCGGCCGGCCCCGTCCAACTCCACGGCAGCCCTGTCATCGTTAATCACATCAGCCGCAGTGGCCTCCTTTTTCCCTCGAGATAACACTCGTTCCACTGGGGACTACACCTGAAAGAATTGAAGTCCCCAATTGGGCGATAACAACTTGATAAATGCGGAACTATGACTTCGTGTTTCGCGATTGTCGCGTTTCTGAATCGGGGAGATCTTGATGAGTTCGTATGGTGTCGCTCGTTCCGGGGGAGATTTTCAGGATTCAGATGGGCGGCGTCGAGCCTCCCGCCTCCGGACGGGGCGGATACCGACTATCCGTTCCGGTGTTGGGGTTGCGCCACGGCCTTCGGGTGCGGGTCATGCCGGCTATGTGGGCCGGGTAGGCGCGCTTGCGGTGGCGTTGGGCGTGGGGGCTGCGATCGCCTCGATGCCGGCGATTGCGCTAGCTGATACTTCGGGTTCGGCGGGTTCGACTGGGTCCTCATCGTCTTCTTCACCGTATTTGGCGTCGGGAGATTCAGGTGTTGATGGTTCAGTAGATGCGTCGGCCTCCGAGTCCGACGCTGGAAGCGATCCAGACGTGGACACCGCCGCCGA
>CAZCHU010000041.1:23119-24675 GCA_964498215.1 uncultured Mycobacterium sp.
GCGTTGACGATGGTGTGTCGGCGGACGTAACCGATGGTGCGGTGCCGGTGATGGTGGCCGCGCCGGAGGCGGCGCCGGTGAAGTCCGGCGGGTTGTTGAGTTCGTTGCTGACGGCGTGGTTCGGGGGCGGCGCCGGGGCGTCGGATAAGACTCCGGTGGATCCGGCGGCGA
The DNA here is from genome assembly GCA_964498215.1 of uncultured Mycobacterium sp. GTDB lineage: Bacteria > Actinomycetota > Actinomycetes > Mycobacteriales > Mycobacteriaceae > Mycobacterium. Next base: position 23,291 of record CAZCHU010000041.1, read on the forward strand.
CGCCGTTGATGTGGGCTTCTGCCGCCGTGGCGCGTCGCGAGGCCGGAGGTGAGGTGTCGGCCGCGAGTACCGATGGTTCGGCCGCGGCGGGTGCCGCCGTGGCTGCTGTGGATAACTCTATTTGGTTGTTCGGTAATGGCACCGCGGAGCATCCCAATGGCGGGATCCTGATCGGCAACGGATATAGCTGGGACGCTTCCTCGTGCACCGGCATCCTGGCCTGTCATGGCGGCAACGCTGGACTGATCGGCAATGGCGGCAACGGATTTAACGGCGGCAACGGCGGGTCAGCGGGATGGTTCGGTGACGGTGGCAACGGCGGCAACGGCCGCAGTGCGGGCGAAGTCGTCCTCTTTGCGGCTAACGGCGGTAACGGCGGACGCGGCGGTCTATTCGTCGGCAATGGCGGCAATGGTGGGGCCGGTGGTATCCACCTGTTCGGTCATAACGGCGGCCACGGCGGCCACGGCGGAGACACCGGCTTGTGGTCGGTATGGGGCACCGGTGGTAACGGCGGCGACGGCGGGACTGGCGCGACTAGCGGTGGTGCGGGTGGCAACGGCGGCTCGGCGGGCTGGTTGTCGCTGAACTCCGACGGTGGAGCCGGCGGTCAGGGCGCTGACGGCGGCCACGGCGGTGCCGGCGGGGCCGGCGGCGGCGGCGGGGTGTGGATCGGCGACGGCGGGGCTGGCGGGGCCGGTGGGGAATCGAGCACCGCCGGTGCGGACGGCGGCAATGGCGGCAACGGCGGCAACGTAGGACTGCTTTCGCTGTCGGGCAGCGGTGGTGCCGGCGGGGCCGGCGGGGCCGGCGGGGCAGGCACCCACGGCGCCCACGGCGGAAACGGTCTGCTGCCCGGTCATGACGGTGGTAATGGTGGTGCCGGTAGTGCCGGCGGCAAGGGCGGCAACGGAGGTTCGGGCGGGGCGGGTAGCTGGATATTTGGCCGCGGCGGTGCCGGTGGCGTCGGCGGAGCCGGTGCTGCCGGTGGCCACGGCGGCACAGGTGGTCACGGCGCAGGCGGGGCATCCGGATTCGACGTGCTGTTCAGCCAGGACGGTGGCAGCGGCGGAGAAGGCGGAGGGGGCGGAGCCGGCGGAGAGGGCGGACTCGGTGGCGCCGCCGGTGTGGGCAGGTTCCTGTTCTTGTTCAACACCAATGGCAGCGAGGGTGTCGGTGGTGACGGCGGGGACGGCGGGGACGGCGGCACTCCTGGTGATGGCGGTCACGGCGGGGCCGGCGACGATGTTCGCCGCAACGGAGGCAACGGAGGCAACGGCGGGGATCCTGGGACTGCAGGCGTCGGCGGGGCCGGCGGCGACGGCTCAACCCCGGGTTCTAATGGCGCCGCTGGTGTGGCGGTCCTCAGCGGTGGTCGTGGCGGT
>CAZCHU010000042.1:0-3547 GCA_964498215.1 uncultured Mycobacterium sp.
GGTGGCGCAGGCGCCGACGGTGCGGGCACCGACGGTGACGGCGGGGCTGGCGGTGACGGCGGTGACGCCGGTGCGGTTGCCGGCAATGGCGGCAACGGTGCAGACAACACCACCATCGGTGGCGACGGCGGCGCCGGTGGCAACGGCGGCTCCATCGGAGCCCTCGGTGCCGCAGGCAACGGCGGCGCAGGCCTCAACCCCGGAGCCGCTGGACTCGACGGCGAATCCAACGGTGACGGCGGAAACGGCGGAAACGGTGGCGACGGCGCCACCGGGACAACCGGCGCGGACGGTGGCGCAAACACCGGTGCTGACGGTAGCGCCGGCGGAGTCGGCGGGGCCGGCGGCAACGGCGGAACCGGCGGTGACGGCGGAACCACCACTGGTGTCGGCGGTAACGGCGGCGACGGCGGTGTCGGCGGTACCGGCGGTATCGGCGGCAATGGCGGGTCCGGTTTGAGCCACATCTCTCAGGGGTGCGTGGGCCCGCAATGCAGCGGCGAGGCCGGCGGTGACGGCGGTGACAGTGGAACCGGCGGTGACGGCGGAGCCGGCGGCAACGGCGGCGACGCCGGGTCCGGCATTGACGGTGTGGGCACCAACGGCACCGGCGGTGACGGCGGTACCGGCGGCAACAGCGGCGCACAAGGCGGCGACGGCGGTACCGGCGCCGGCAGCATCAGCATCGGCCTTCCCGGCGGTAACGGCGGTAACGGCGGATCCAGCGGTGCGGGCGGCAACGGTGGCACCGGCGGGGCGGTAGGAGCCGGTGGCAACGGTGGTGCGGCTGGCGCCGACGGTGATGCCGGCGAGTCCAACGGCGACGGCGGTGACGGTGGAGTCGGTGGTGACATCGCCATCATCGCGGGCGGCGACACGGCTGTCGCTGGCAACGGCGGTAACGGCGGCGACGGCGGAGCCGACTCCGGCAACGGCGGTGAAGGCGGTGCCGGTGGTCCCGCGCTCAACCTCGGGATCGGCGGCGACGCCACCGGCGGTAACGGCGGTGACGGTGGTGACGGTCTAGGTGCGCTCGCCGGTAACGGTGGCGACGGCGGTGACGGCGGCGACGCCATACCCGGCATTGGTGGCACCGGTACCGGCGGCACCGGAGGCAACGGCGGCAGTGCCGTCGGCGGAACCCCCGGAACCGACGGCGCCGACGGCTCGTAACAACGCTGGGCGGCAGGCCAACAGGGCCACAGTTAGCGCTGAAGGCCTGCCGCCGACGCGTCAGACTGTCTGAAAGGCACGGTGTCGACATCGACACCGTGCCTTTCAGCGCTGTTAGAGACACCATTCTGTGGCCGACATCGCCCCCTGCACCCTGAAGCCGACGCTTTCCGCCGGGCTGGGACACTAGTGGCATGCGAGCTCACCCCGCAGCCGGTACCGCCACGTCGGCCCGACTATTCGCCGACGCGTGTGCGGTGATTCCCGGCGGGGTGAACTCACCGGTGCGAGCGTTCGCTTCGGTCGGGGGAACCCCGCGGTTCATCACCTCAGCCAAGGACTGCTGGCTCACCGATGCCGACGGCAACCGCTACGTCGACCTGGTGTGTTCCTGGGGTCCCATGCTTCTCGGCCACGCCCACCCTGCCGTAGTCGAGGCGGTGCGGCAGGTGGCCGCCGACGGGCTGTCGTTCGGCGCGCCGACACCGTCGGAGTCCGAGCTGGCCCGCGAGATCATCGACCGGGTTGCGCCGGTTGAAATGGTGCGGATGGTCAATTCCGGTACCGAGGCCACGATGAGCGCGATTCGACTCGCCCGCGGCTACACCGGCCGCGCGAAGATCATCAAGTTCGCGGGCTGCTACCACGGCCACAGCGATGCCCTGCTGGCCGACGCTGGTTCAGGAGTCGCAACGCTGGGCCTGCCGTCCACTCCCGGGGTGACCGGTGCCGCAGCAGCCGACACGATCGTGCTGCCGTACAACAACATTGCCGCACTCGACGAAGTGTTCGCGCGCTTCGGTGACGAGATCGCGTGCATCATCACCGAAGCCAGCCCGGGCAACATGGGCACGGTGCCGCCGCTGCCCGGCTTCAACGCCGCACTACGTCGTATCACGGCCGCGCACGGGGCGCTGCTCGTCATCGACGAGGTCATGACAGGATTCCGCGTCAGCAGATCCGGTTGGTACGGGATCGACCCGGTGGAGGCCGACCTATTCACCTTCGGCAAGGTGATGAGTGGCGGGCTGCCGGCCGCCGCATTCGGCGGCACGACCGAGGTGATGGGTCGGTTGGCGCCACTGGGGCCGGTCTACCAGGCGGGCACGCTGTCCGGTAACCCGGTCGCCATGGCCGCCGGCCTGGCCACCCTGCGCGCTGCCGACGACACCGCGTACGACCTGCTCGACGCGAACGCCGATCGGCTCACCCGCCTCATCGGTGACGCTCTCCACGCTGCCGGTGTCGCGCATCAGATCTCGCGGGCGGGCAACATGTTCAGCGTATTCTTCGGTGACGAGCCGGTGGCCGACTTTTCCTCGGCGCGGGCCACCCAGACGTGGCGGTTCCCGGCGTTCTTCCATGCACTGCTCGATGCCGGCGTCTATCCGCCGCCGAGCGCGTACGAAACCTGGTTCGTGTCAACTGCACTCGATGACGAGGCATTCGACCGTATCGCAGATGCGCTACCCGGCGCGGCACGCGCGGCAGCACGAGCTTCGGTACCGGCATGACCGGCGGCGTCGCTAAGACCGTCGTGCACGTGATGCGCCACGGCGAGGTACACAACCCGGACCAGATTCTCTACGGGCGTCTGCCCGACTATCACCTCTCCGATCGGGGCCGAGCGCAGGCGCAGGCCGTCGCTGACTGGCTCGCCCAACGGGACATCACGTATGTGGTCGCCTCGCCGCTGGAGCGAGCCCAGGAGACCGCGGCGCCCATCGCCGCCCACCACAGCCTGGTGGTGAACACCGATGACGAGCTCATCGAGTCAACCAACATTTTTGAGGGGCAAAGGGTTTCGCCCGGCGACGGGGCGCTGCGCGATCCCCGGAATTGGTGGCACCTGCGCAATCCGCGCGAACCGTCCTGGGGTGAGCCGTACCTGCAGATCGCGGCCCGAATGACGCGGGCGATGCACCGCGCCAGGACGCAGGGCAGCGGTCACGAAGCCGTGTGTGTCAGCCATCAACTTCCTGTCGAAACGTTGCGCAGGTCGATGACCGACAAACCGCTGCACCACTTCCCGACCAGACGCATGTGCAACCTGGCCTCGGTCACGTCGTTCTACTTCCACGGAGACGACTTCGTGGGCTGGGGGTATGCCGAGTTGGCCGGACGGTGACGCGGCCGGTAGGCCTGGGGCGTGCACTGCTGAGCACATGCGCGGCCGTAGTAATAGCGGTGGCTGTGATCAGCGGGTGCTCCACCGGTAGCGATGCGGTGGCCCAGGGCGGCACTTTCGAGTTCGTCGCTCCGGGCGGCCAGACCGATATCCTCTATGACCCGCCCGAGGACCGCGGCCGGCCCGGACCGATCAGCGGGCCAGACTTGATGGACACCGACACGACGATCTCGCTCAACGACTTCA
>CAZCHU010000042.1:3647-24332 GCA_964498215.1 uncultured Mycobacterium sp.
ATCAGCGGGCCAGACTTGATGGACACCGACACGACGATCTCGCTCAACGACTTCACCGGCGAGGTTGTCGTGATCAACGTGTGGGGGCAGTGGTGTGCTCCGTGCCGTACCGAGATCAGCCAGCTGCAACAGGTGTACGAGGCGACCCGTGACCTGGGGGTCGCCTTCCTGGGTATCGACGTGCGCGACAACAATATCGATGCGCCTCGGGACTTCATCGTCGATCGGGGAGTCACCTTCCCGTCGATCTACGATCCGGCCATGCGGACGATGATGGCGTTCGGCGGACGCTATCCCACGACCGTCATCCCGTCGACGATCGTGCTGGATCGCGAGCACCGGGTAGCTGCGGTGTTCCTGCGTGAGCTGCTCGCCGAGGACCTCCAACCGCTGGTCGAACGGCTGGCCGCCGAGGCCCCCGCGACATGAGCCCCGACACGCTCGGCGAGCTGACGGCCAGCGGCCCGCTCCTGCTGGCCATGTCGGTCAGCGCGCTGGCGGGCCTGGTGTCGTTCGCCTCACCCTGCGTGATTCCTCTGGTGCCCGGATATCTGTCCTATCTGGCCGCGGTCGTCGGCGTCGAGCCCAACCCGACATCACCACCTGCTGGGGCTAGCTCGGTCGCACTGCGTGGGACTCGACTGCGCGTAGCCGGCGCGACCGCCCTGTTCGTCGCCGGATTCACGGTGGTTTTCGTGCTCGGCACCGTCGCCGTGTTGGGAATGACCACGTCATTGATCACCAATCAGCTTCTGCTGCAACGGATCGGTGGTGTGATCACCATCCTGATGGGCCTGGTCTTTATCGGCTTGGTCCCGGCGTTGCAGCGTGACACCCGCTTCGCCCCGAAACAGCTGTCCACGCTCGGGGGCGCCCCATTGCTGGGGGCAGTGTTCGCGCTGGGCTGGACTCCGTGCCTGGGGCCGACGCTCACCGGCGTGATAGCCGTCGCATCGGCGACCGAGGGCAGCAACGTGGCACGAGGCGTCGTATTGGTGGTCGCCTACTGCCTTGGGTTGGGTGTCCCTTTCGTACTTCTGGCTTTCGGTTCGGCGCGGGCGGTAGCCGGACTCGGCTGGCTGCGCCGCCATACCCGCACCATTCAGATCTTCGGCGGTGTCATGCTGATCGTGGTGGGTGCGGCGCTGGTCACCGGGTTGTGGGACCAGTTTATCTCCTGGGTGCGCGATGCGTTCGTCAGCGACGTGAGGCTTCCCATCTGATGCCCGTGCCCCACACCTCCACGCAAGCAGATGCAAATGTGCCCAAAAACGCCGCCAAGCGGCGATTTTCGCGCCTACTCGCGGTGATACGCAACACCTGGCGGACCCTGACCTCCATGGGTACAGCGCTGGTGCTGCTATTCCTGCTCGCGCTCGCCGCCATACCCGGCGCACTGCTGCCGCAGCGAAACCTCAACGAGGCCAAGGTCGCCGAGTACATCGCCGCCTATCCGACCATCGGTCCCTGGCTGGACCGGATGCAGGCCTTCGACGTGTTCTCCAGCTTCTGGTTCACCGCGATCTACGTGCTGCTGTTCATCTCGCTGGTGGGCTGTCTGACGCCACGACTGTTCGAGCATTTCCGCACCCTGCGAACGGCGCCCGTGGCGGCACCGCGCAACCTGGGCAGGCTGCCCAAACACCACGCGACTGAGGTGCCCGCCGGCGACCTAGCCCGGCTAACGGCGACCTACTACGAACGGCTTCGCGGCTGGCGCCGAGTCATCCGACACAAGGACGACGGCTCCAAAGTCGCCGAAATTTCAGCGGAGAAGGGCTATCTGCACGAGTTCGGGAACATCGTTTTCCACTTCTCGCTGCTCGGTCTGCTGATCGCCATCGCGGCCGGAAAGCTCTTCAGCTACGAGGGCAATGTCATCGTCGTCGCCGATGGCGGACCCGGATTCTGTTCGGCCTCACCGGCCGCGTTCGACTCCTTCCGGGCGGGCAACACCGTCGACGGAACGTCGCTCTACCCGATCTGTGTGCGGGTCAACGACTTCGAAGCCACCTATCTGCCCAACGGGCAGGCGGTGTCGTTCCAGGCCGATATCGACTACCAGGCCGGTGCCGCCCTCGATGCCGACATGTGGCAGCCGTATCTACTCAGGGTCAACGAGCCGCTGCGTGTTGGCGGTGACCGGGTCTATCTGCAGGGCCATGGTTATGCGCCGACGTTCACTGTGACCTTCCCGGACGGTCAGACCCGGACTCAGACGCTGCAGTGGCGGCCCGACGACCAGATCACGTTCTTGTCCTCGGGTGCCATGCGCTTCGACCCGCCCGGCGGCACCTATACCGACGATCGGGAACGACGCGGCAACCAAGTCGCGATTCAGGGTTTGTTCGCGCCAACTGCCCAGCTGGACGGCACGTTGCTCTCGTCCAGCTTTCCCGCGATGAATGACCCGGCCGTGGCGATCGATGTGTACAAGGGCGACACCGGACTGGACACCGGGCGGCCGCAGTCACTGTTCTCCCTGGATCCCCGGATGATCGAGCAGGGGCGCCTGACAAAGGTCGCGCGAGTCAACCTGAGTGTGGGCGAGGACACCCGGCTGGACGACGGTACCGTCATCCGATTCGACGGCGCCAAGCCCTTCGTCAACCTCCAGGTCTCGCACGACCCCGCCCAGATCTGGGTGCTGGTGTTCGCGATGACGATGATGGCGGGGCTGCTGGTGTCGCTGATCGTGCGGCGTCGTCGCGTCTGGGTGCGGTTGTCGCAAGACCCGGCGGGTACGGTGAATGTCGAGTTGGGTGGCCTGGCCCGCACTGACAATTCGGGCTGGGGCGAAGAGTTCGAGCGACTGACGGCGCGGCTGCTCGCCGGAGCCCAGACCTCGGACGCCGCAGCGGGTCGGGCCGAAGAGAAGAAAGCGGATCGGGTATGAACAGCACCCACATCGACATCGGGCTCGCCCGCTATTCGGACTGGGCTTTCACCTCCTCGGTACTGGTGCTTGTTGTTGCGTTGCTGCTGCTTGCCGTCGAGTTGGCCTACACCCGCAGCCGGCGGGTCGAGGACAGGGAGCTGGTGGGGGCCGCGGCGGCGACAGCAGATTTCGGGGTGACCGGGGACAGTTCCATCCCTGGTGTCGTCCTCGATGTCCGGCGGCGCCAATTCGACGAACGGGTCGGGGCGGCCGGCCTCGCGCTGGTCTATGTCGGCATCGCACTGCTGCTCGGTTGCATCGTGCTGCGGGGTCTGTCCACCTCACGGGTGCCGTGGGGAAACATGTACGAGTTCATCAATCTGACCAGTTTCTGCGGATTGGTCGCCGCCGCTGTGGTGCTGCGCCGACCGCAGAACCGGTCGCTGTGGGTGTTTGTTCTCGTCCCGGTGCTGATCTTGCTCACCGTCTCTGGGCACTGGCTGTATTCGCATGCCGCGCCGGTGATGCCCGCTCTGCAGTCCTACTGGCTGCCTATCCATGTGTCGGTGGTCAGCCTCGGTTCCGGGGTGTTTCTGGTCGCCGGCGTGGCGAGCATCTTGTTCCTTTTCAAGACGTCGCGATGGGCCGAGGTGGGTCGCACGGGCTTCCTGGCCCGGGTGGTGCAGAAGCTCCCGGACGCGCAAAATCTCGACAGGATCGCCTACCGCACGACGATTTTCGCGTTCCCGATTTTCGGGTTCGGGGTCATCTTCGGTGCCATCTGGGCGGAGGAGGCCTGGGGCCGCTACTGGGGCTGGGATCCGAAGGAGACGGTGTCGTTCATCGCGTGGGTTGTCTACGCCGCCTACCTGCACTCGCGGTCGACCGCTGGCTGGCGGGACCGGAAGGCCGCGTGGATCAACGTCGCTGGGTTCGTCGCCATGGTGTTCAATCTCTTCTTTATCAACCTGGTCACCGTCGGACTGCATTCGTACGCCGGCGTCGGCTGAGCGGACGCCGGGGCAGCACCCTGAATGCCCTGGGGCAGGGTCGACCCACATGTTGGCGATGTCCTCAGATAGTCACCGCGCCGTCAGGACCGCGGCTGGTCGCCTCGCGGATTGATCCGCCGCAGGAAATCCGGATCGTCGTCCGGCCCGATCACCCGGGTGCGCGGTCGATTCGCGGCCGCCCGTGTGACGCGCCAGCCAAGGTAGACCAGCGCGGCCAAGACGAGAATCAGGAGCACATACGCCACTGGAAACCTCCTCCCTGCCAATATACGCGCCCTGGGTAGGCTTGGCCCGTGACCGATTCACGGCCCGGATCCCGCCTGCTGCTCGACGTTCTCGCGTATGTCGCAGCCCGACTGGTGCTGGTCGTTGTCGTGACCGTCGTGATCCTCGGCGCCGGACACCTCCTCGGAGTTCAGGACTTCCCGCTGGTAGTGGCCTTGCTGTTCGCCATCGTCATTGCGCTGCCGTTGGGCATCTGGTTGTTCGCACCGCTGCGGCGGCGGGCCACCGAGAGCATCGCGTTGATGGATGAGCGTCGGCGCAGTGATCGCGAACAGTTACAGGCCAGGCTGCGCAACGACAGCGCAGCCAAAGACACCGATGCCGACTCTGGTGGATCGGGCGGATAGCCGAGCGCATGCGGTGTGATGACGCGTCCGGTCCGTCAGGACAGCCCCAGTGCGGCCGCTACCGCCAGCGCCCACACCAGCATCGTCAGCCCGGTATCTCGCAGCACAGGGATAAGGTCCTTACCAGCGAATCCACCGCGAACCGGCTTGGCGGCCCGCGCCGCTAGCGGCAACGCCACCAGCCCGGCGGCGCACCACGGCGACGCCAGCATCAGCACCAGCGTCAGCGCAAAGGCCACCGCCAGCAACCCCTGGTACAGCACTCTTGTCTTGGCGTCACCGAGCCGGACAGCCAGCGTGATCTTGCCGGACTGCATGTCGGTGGGGATGTCGCGCAGATTGTTGGCCACCAATACCGCTGAGGACAAACACCCGGTCGCGACCGCCAACATGACACCCACCCAGTCGATCCGCAGCGCCTGGGTGTACTGGGTGCCCAACACCGCGACCAGTCCGAAGAACACGAACACGGCGACTTCGCCGAGGCCCAGGTAGCCATAGGGCTTGGATCCGCCGGTGTACAACCACGCCCCAGCGATACACGCCGCGCCGACGGCGATCAGCCACGGCGCGCTGACCCACGCCAGCACCGCGCCGGCGACCGCTGCCAGGATCAGGCTCACCACCGCGGCCGTCAACACCGAACGCGGCGCCGCGAGTTTCGAGCCGACCAACCGCAGTGGCCCGGCCCGCACGTCATCGGTGCCGCGGATGCCATCGGAGTAGTCGTTGGCGTAGTTCACCCCAATGATCAAGGCGATCGCTACCAGCAGCGCGAGCAGCGCCTTCCACCACGACGCGGCACCCAGCCAGGCCGCGGCTCCGGTGCCCGCGATCACGGGCGCAACGGCGTTGGGCAGGGTGCGAGGACGCGCACCCTCGATCCACTGGGTGAGACTGGCCACGGGCGTCAGTCTCGCATGACTCCAGTGGGCGCCGACCGTGGCAGACTGAACGGATGGACGACCAACTGAGCAAGGCCGAGATCCGCAAGGACGCCGTGCAGGAGATCGTCGGGTCCGGCGCATCAACGGTGGGTGAGGTGACTTCAATCATCACCGGCGCGGTCAAGGACGTCGCGAACGCTATCGGCGGGCTGGCCACCGACATTTTCGAGATCCGCGACGCCGCCCGACGCGCATCGCGGCACCTCGAAGACGAGCCCGGGGACCAGTAGCCGACGCGCCGGTAGTGCCGACCTGAGGAGTAAATGAGTGCTGGGAGTCATCGGGGGCAGCGGCTTCTACTCGTTCTTCGGTCCCGACGCCCGCACCGTCAGCCAGGACACGCCCTATGGCCCGCCGAGTGCACCGATCACCATCGGAACCGTCGGCGACCGCGAAGTGGCTTTTCTGCCCAGACACGGCGTCAACCACGAGTTTTCGCCGCACACGGTGCCCTACCGCGCCAACATGTGGGCGTTGCGTGCCGTCGGGGTGCGGCGCATATTCGGTCCTTGTGCGGTCGGCAGCCTCGACCCGCGGCTGGGGCCCGGCGCCATGGTGGTGCCCGATCAGCTCGTCGACCGGACATCGGGTCGCCCTGATACCTACTTCGATTCCGGCGGCGTCCACGTCGGATTCGCCGACCCCTACTGCCCGTCGCTGCGGGAAGCGGCGACCGGTCTGCCCGGAGTCGTCGACGGCGGCACCATGGTGGTGATCCAGGGGCCCCGGTTCTCGACGCGCGCGGAGAGCCGTTGGTACTCCAACCAGGGATTCAGCCTCATCAACATGACCGGGTATCCCGAGACCGTGCTCTCCCGAGAACTTGAAATGTGTTATGCGGCAATCGCTCTGGTAACAGACTTGGATGCTGGCATCGATGCCGGGCAGGGAGTGCGAGCGGTGGACGTGTTCGCCGAGTTCGAGCGCAACCTGGTGCCGTTCAAGCAACTCCTGCATAAGGCCATAGACAGTGCAGCGAATGCGTCGGGGGTTTCCACCTGCGTGCACTGCCTGCCACACGACGGTGTCACCTTGCCCTTCCCGCTGCCATGAGAGTGCTTCTGACCGGCGCGGCCGGGTTCATCGGCTCGCGCATCGGCGCGATGCTGGCCAGCGCGGGGCACGAGGTCATCGGCGTGGACGCCATGCTGGCCGCCGCCCACGGCGAGGGTGCAGAACTACCGGGCGGCGTGCACCGGGTCGATGTCCGGGATGCCACCGCGGTTGCGGACGTGCTCGAGGGCGTCGATGTGGTGTGTCATCAGGCCGCGGTTGTCGGGGCCGGAGTGGATGCGGCTGACGGCCCCTCCTACGCATCCAACAATGACCTCGGCACCGCGGTGCTGCTGGCCCAAATGTTCGCCGCGGGCTGCCGGCGGCTGGTGCTGGCCTCATCGATGGTGGTCTACGGACAAGGCGGTTACGCATGCCCCGAGCACGGCGTGGTCGATCCGTTGCCGCGTAGGCGTGAGGACCTCGATGCCGGGGTGTTCGATCACCGCTGCCCGATCGGCGGTGAGCAGGTCGATTGGGAATTGGTAGGGGAGGACGCAGCGTTGCGGCCGCGCAGCCTGTACGCAGCCAGCAAAGTCGCCCAAGAGCACTACGCGCTGGCCTGGAGTGAGGCTGACGGGGGAGCCGTCACAGCGCTGCGCTACCACAATGTCTACGGCCCGGGAATGCCACGCGACACCCCCTATTCCGGGGTCGCCGCGATATTCCGTTCGTCGCTCGAATCAGGCGCTGCGCCAAGGGTGTTCGAGGATGGCCGACAGATGCGTGATTTCGTCCACGTGGACGATGTCGCCCGGGCCAACCTGGCCGCGGTCGAGTCCGACCCAGACGGATTCGACGCGTTCAATGTATGTTCCGGACGGCCGGTGTCGATCCTCGACGTAGCCTCCGCGCTATGCGATGGTCGAGACGACATCTCGCCGGTCATCACCGGCCAGTACCGCAGCGGCGACGTCCGCCACATCGTCGCCGACCCCGCGAAGGCAAGTGACGTGCTTGGTTTTCGGGCTGTTGTCGAACCGGCCGACGGGCTGCGGGAGTTCGCCACCGCACCGTTGCGGGGGGCCGTGACATCGACTTGACCCCAGTGCGGCGATACTGAGCCGATGACCTCAGCCCTGTGCGAGCAGTTCGGTATCGACTTCCCGCTCTTTGCTTTCAGTCACTGTCGTGACGTGGTCGCCGCGGTCACCAACGCCGGTGGATTCGGCGTACTGGGCGCGACCGCATACACACCGTCGCAGCTGGATCAAGAGCTGGCGTGGATCGACAACGCGGTCGGCGGCAGGCCGTACGGCGTCGATCTGATCGTCCCGGCCAAGTTCGAGGGCAAGGGCGAGAAACTGTCCACTGCCGATCTGGCCGAGCGGATTCCGCAGGGTTACCGCGACCTCGTGGACGAGTTGCTGCGCGCCCACGACATCGAGCCGCAGCCCAGACGCCGCCTGGGCGGTGCGTCATTGTCCGGTGACACCGGCCGCGAGCTACTCGACGTCGCGCTGACCCACCCGGTCAAGCTGATCGCCAACGCGCTGGGCGTACCGCCGGACTACATGATCGAGGCCGGGAAAGAGCGTGGCATCCCGGTGGCAGCTCTCGTCGGCGCCAAAGAGCATGCGGTCAAACAGGTCGCCGCCGGAGTGGACCTGATCGTCGCGCAGGGCACCGAAGCAGGTGGGCACTGCGGCGAGGTCAGCACGCTGGTCGTGGTGCCCGAGGTTATCGAAGCTGTAGAAGCGGTGGCAGCCGTCGGCAGCACGGTCCCGGTGCTGGCCGCGGGCGGGATCGTCACGGGCCGGCAGATGGCGGGCATGGTCGCGATGGGGGCGGCCGGCGCCTGGACCGGTTCGGTGTGGCTGACCACAGAGGAGGCCGAGACAGCTCCGCATACGGTGGCCAAGATGCTGGCCGCCAGCTCTCGGGACACCGTCCGCTCGGCGGGTCGCACCGGCAAGCCCTCGCGTCAGTTGGTGTCGGCATGGACGAATGCGTGGACACCCAGCGTCGACGGGCACCAACCGTTGCCGTTGCCGCTGCAGTCGATGCTGTGCGAGCCGGTGATCCGCCGCATCGACGCGTTGGCCTCACAGGGACACCAGGGGGCTCAGGCGCTGGCAACGTATTTCGTCGGGCAGGGCGTCGGACTGATGAACACGGTGAAGCCGGCCCGCGAAGTGGTACGGGAGTTCATCGAGGACTACTTAGCTGCCGCGGAGCGGCTGAACGATTCACTGCCCGGCTGACCCTGTCACCGAACCGGGGTAGAGGGCTGTGAACTCGCCATCGCCAACGACCGTCAGCCCCGGTTCGGCGGGCCGGAGGAACTATTCCGCAGCCAGCGGCAGACGCACCTCGAAGCGCGCGCCGGTCGGCAGGTTGTGTGCCGACAGCGTGCCGCGGTGGGCCTGAACCAGCCCGGCGGCGATCGCTAACCCAAGGCCCGATCCACTCGGTAACGACGAGTCATCCCGTGGCACACGATTATTGGAGCCGCGGTAGGCGACGTCGAACACCCTGGGCAGGTCCACCTCGTCGATGCCGACACCGGTGTCGTCGACACGGGCCCACGCGCTGTTCTGGTCGGCGCCCAGGGTGAGGTCGACACTGCCGCCCGCGGGCGTGTGCGCTATGGCATTGGCCACCAGATTCGACAGCACTCGCACCAGCGCGCGGTCACTGCCGACCACCCGCACCGGCTGTTCGGGAAGATCGACCCGCAGCGCTACCCCGGCGCGTTCGGCGGCGATCCGGTGTGCGGCGAGCACGTCGTCGACCACCTCGTCGAGCGCGACTTTGTCGAAGGACGGGGTCAGCGCCCCCGCGTTGATTTTCGACATCTCGAACAGATCGTCGACCATCTCCGAGAGCCGAACCGACTCATGCTCGATGTGTTTGGCGTGCACCCGAACCTCGTCGTCGGCGACGACGCCGTCGGCGATCGCCTCCGATACCGCACGAATGCCCGCCAGTGGGGTACGCAGATCATGGCTGACGAAGGCGACCAGGCGCCGGCGAGATTGTTCGGCAGCGCGCTCGGAGTCGCGAATCTCGGCCTCCCAGACGGTACGTCGTGCCTGATACCGGCCCAGCATGACGGCCGCCGGGATCGTCACGATGGAGACGATGACCAGTACCACGGCAGTCTGCTCGAAGGTGTCGGTGACCATGAAGCCGCTCGCCCCCAGCACCCCGGTGAAGGTTGCCAGCACCGGGATCAGGACCAGGGCCACCATGCTCACCGCCAGCGACCACGACCGCGCCAGCCGAATGATGACAGCGCCGGTCAGGACCACCGGCACCGAGCAGGCCAGCGCCCAGCCGACGATCTCCCAGAAGTCAGTCGTCGGCATCCCGCCGCCCAGACGTCGGGGGCTCGGAGGTCCACATGTAACCGCGGCCCCACACCGTCTGTACCCGATGCCGCTCGCCGAGCTTGGAGCGCAGCCGCTTGACGTGCACCGTTACCGTCGACAGATCACCGAAATCCCAGTGCCAGACCTGTCTGAGCAGGTTCTCCCTGGTGAAAACGGTGTCAGTGTGGGTGAGAAAAAACAGCAGCAGGTCGAACTCGCGGTTAGTGAGGCTGACCGGCCTGCCCGCGACCGTGACCGTGTGGGACGCGGTCGACAGAGTAAGTTCACCGGCAGTGATGTCGATGGGCGCCAGGCCGTTGGCTGAGGGGGATCGGCGGAGTACGGAGCGGACTCGCAGCGCGAGCTCGCGCGGGCTGAACGGTTTGGTCAGGTAGTCATCGGCTCCCGCCTCCAGCCCGGCGATGCGATCCTCCTCCTCGCCGAGGGCGGTCAGCAGAATCACCGGTAGGGCATGGTCGCCGCCGCGGCGCAGGCTGCGGCACAGCGACAGCCCGTCGGGTCCGGGCATCATCACGTCGAGGATGGCCACATCGATACGTTGAGAACCGAGCAGCCGCAACGCTTCTGTGCCGTCGCGTGCAATCGACACATCGAGTCCGTCGCGCTCCAAATAGCGCCGCACAACATCGCGGACGACGCCGTCGTCGTCGGCGATCAGGACCCGGGTCACCACACCGAGGTTAGTCGCAGCAGCTGCGACCTGGGCTGACGTCACGGATTTGTCAGCCCGTGATCTCGCTACACCCGGGAAAATCACCTAACGTATTTCGATATGCCTTCCTGTCCGGTCACGGTAGTGCTGCCGTGTCTGAACGAGGCGGACTCGCTACCGGCGGTGCTGGCCGACATACCTGCCGGGTATACCGCGATCGTCGTGGACAACAACAGCACCGACGGCACGGCGGATGTAGCCCGCGCGCACGGTGCCTACGTCGTGGCGGAGCCCAGACCCGGCTACGGCTCTGCGGTGCATGCCGGGGTGGAAGCGGCGGCGACACCGATCGTCGCGGTTCTCGACGCGGACGGCTCACTTGATCCCGGAGAGCTTCCGGCGCTGGTCGGCGACGTTGAGCTTGGTGCCGACCTGGCGATCGGGCGGCGTCGGGCAGTGGCCGGCCTGCGCTGGCCGTGGCACGCCCGGCTGGGCACCGCGGCAGTGTGCTGGCGGCTGCGCACCCGTTATGGCCTGCAGGTCCACGACATCGCGCCGATGCGGGTGGCGCGACGGGACGCGCTGCTGTCGCTCGGGGTGACCGACCGGCGCTCCGGCTACCCGCTCGAACTACTGGTGCGCGCCGCGCAAGCCAACTGGTCGGTGACCGAACGCGATGTCGTCTACGGGCCCCGCACCGGAGGTACGTCCAAGGTCAGCGGATCGGTCCGGGGCAGCGCTACCGCCGCCCTGGATTTCTGGCGGGTGATCTCGTGATGGCGGTCAGCGTGCTGGTGGTCGCCAAGGCGCCGGTGCCCGGCTTGGCCAAGACCCGTCTGGCTGCCGGCGTCGGTGACGACGTGGCCGCCGAGATTGCCGCCGCGGCGCTGTTGGACACCCTTGACGCTGTCGCCGACAGCCCGGTGGCGGCCCGGGTGGTCGCCCTCACCGGAAACCTCGACAATGCCCACCGCTCGACGGAAATCCGCTCCCGCCTAGCTGATTTCATCGTCATCCGGCAACGCGGCGACGACTTCGCCGACCGCCTCGCCAACGCCCACCTGGATGCCGCCGCCGCAACCGATGGGCTGCCGATATTGCAAATCGGAATGGACACCCCGCAGGTGAATCCTGACCTCATCGGTCGATGTGCGCAGGCTCTCGCCGGCGCCGACGCTGTTCTCGGCATGGCTTCCGACGGTGGATGGTGGGTGCTGGGTGTCACGCGCGCCGCCACAGCCGACTGTCTGCGCGGCGTGCCGATGTCGGCGGCGGTTACCGGCACTGCGACATTGGCCGCATTGCAGCACACTGGGGTCACCGTGAAACTGGTCAGTGAGCTCGCCGACGTCGACACGATCGACGACGTCGATCTGGTGCGCCGAGCCTGCCCGCCCGGATCTCGGTTCAGCCGGGTGGCCGCGCAGGTTTGTACCTGATGTTCGGCCAGCTGTACGAGCGCGCGCTGAGCGGCGAACGGTGCTGGATCCGCCACGATGACGGACGCTTGAAGGATCTGCCGGTGCATTGCTGGCTGGGCGGCCGTGGCGCCGACACCCGGTTCGATCAGGCGGTGGTCGGTTTGTGCCGGGGGCCGACGATCGACCTGGGATGTGGGCCGGGTCGTCTGGTCGCACGCTTGGTGCAGCGTGGCACCCCGGCGTTGGGGGTGGACCTGTCGGCAACCGCAGTGCAGCTGGCGCGTAGCAGTGGCGCACCGGCCCTGCTGCGCGACGTGTTCGAGCCACTGCCCGGGGCGGGACGCTGGCATACGGTCCTGCTGGCCGACGGCAACGTCGGGCTCGGCGGTGATCCCAAAAAAGTTCTTCGCAGGGCAGCCGAGTTATTGCACCGCGATGGTCAGTGCGTCGTTGAATTCGACACGGCTACAACAGGAATCGATGTCGGCTGGGTCCGATTGGAATCTTTGCGTACCATCGGTCCATGGTTTCGATGGGCCTCGGTGGGGATCGACTCGGTTCCCGTGTTGGCTGCTGAGGTCGGTCTGGCGGTGGCGGGTATTCACCGCATCGGCAGCCGAGTGGTTGCCAGTCTGGCCGCGACGTGACGACTTCTCTGCGCGGCACGGCGATTACCGCGCGGGTAGGTATTGCGCTGGGCATCGCGGTCGCGGTGTGTTTCTGCACGGGTTTGATCAGTCATTTCATTCAGCACCCCCAGCCCTGGTTCTGGTGGCCCACCTGGCCGGTCTGGCTTTACCGGCTCAGCCAGGGGCTGCACATCGCCACGGGAATCGCAGCGATTCCGCTGATCATCGTGAAGCTGTGGTCGGTGTGGCCGAAACTGTTCGAGCGCCCAGTGATCGGCGGGGTCGTCCGCCAGGTCGAGCGGTTGTCGATCCTGGTGTTGGTAGCGTCGATGCTGTTTCAGCTCAGCACCGGGCTTCTCAACATCGCGCAGTGGTACGCGTTCAAGTTCTTTTTCACCACAGCCCATTACGCGATGTCGTACGTGGCGGCCGGTGCGGTTATCGTGCACATCGGCGTCAAGCTGCCGGTGATCCGGCGGGCGCTCAGCGAACCGATTGAGGACGTCGCTCAGGGCGGAGCGGTGGCCCTTGAGCCGGGGCCCTCACGCCGTACCGTGCTGCGCGGCACCTGGGTGGCGGTGGCGCTGGCTACCTTGGTCACCGTCGGCCAGACGGTGCCGCTGCTGCGCCGTGTCTCAGTACTCGCTCCGCGAACGGGTGAAGGGCCGCAAGGTGTTCCGATCAACCGCACGGCGCTCGCAGCCCGTGTCGTGCATGCGGCGCGCTCACCGGACTATCGATTGACCGTCACCCACCGCGGTCGGACCCAGACGTTCACGCTGGCTGATCTGCAGGCAATGCCGCAGACGACACACCGGCTGCCGATCGCCTGTGTCGAGGGCTGGAGCGCTACCGCGGAGTGGACGGGCGTGGTGCTGGCCGACCTCGTCGCGACCGTGGGTGCGTCGGCCGATTCTGACGTGCGAATGATTTCGCTGGAGCCGCCGGGTCCGTACTCGCGCACCGTGCTCCCGGCCCGCCACGCTCGTGACGAGATGACGCTGATCGCGCTGAAGATCAACGGCGAGACCCTCAACCTTGACCACGGCTACCCATGCCGATTGATCGCGCCGACGAGACCCGGCGTGTTGCAGACGAAGTGGTTGTCACGCATCGAGGTGGTCGGATGACCGCGATGCGAATACTGCTGGTCGTCGTCGGAGTCGCCGTCGGCTCGTACGGCGCGGTGTTGCTGTGGGACTTCTCGTCCACCGTGCTGGTGCGCATCATGGTGTGGGCGCTGGTCGGCGTGGTGGTGCACGACTTCGTTTTCGCACCCCTGTGCGCAGCGGCCGGAGTTACCGGGCGGCGGTTCATCCCGGCGCGTTGGCAGTCTCCGGTGGCGGTAGCGACGCTGTGCACCGTTGTGCTCGTCGTGTTGGCCATACCGGTGTATG
This sequence comes from uncultured Mycobacterium sp., assembly GCA_964498215.1. Lineage (GTDB taxonomy): Bacteria > Actinomycetota > Actinomycetes > Mycobacteriales > Mycobacteriaceae > Mycobacterium. Next base: position 17,605 of record CAZCHU010000042.1, read on the forward strand.
ACAAGCCCGGACTGAAGCCGGACAACCCGACCGTGCTGGACCGCGATTACCATCTGGGGTTCTGGATCTCGGTGGCTGTGGTGTGGGTGTGTGTCCCGCTGTACTACCTGCTGGTCCGACGGCTACCAGTTCGTCAGGATCAGATGATTGATGGCAAGGGCGCCAATGACGTTGAGCGCCAACCACCATCGGTGTGACCGCGGTGGAAGGAGCGCTGCGGCGGCAACCAGCCACACGGTGAACGGGAGCCAGATGCGTTCGGTCTCGGCTTTGCTCAGCCGGGACAGGTCGGCGAAAAGGATCGCCAGAACTGCGCCCATCACCAGAAGGTGCAGCCCGGACCGTCGCCGGATCGCCGCGAGGTCGAAGGCCCTGCCGATTCCGGCTACGCTGCCCAGCCCGATGGCGCACACCACTGAGGCGAGATTGGCCCAGCCCCAATACTGGAAGGGGCGGTCGTTGGCGATGCCCTGCCAGTAGCGCTCCTGCACGAGCAGGTAGCCGTCAAACCACCAGAATCCGGCGGCCAGGAAGACGACCGCGACCCCTGCGGCGGCGAGCAATGCGGGCGCGAGCGTGGCCAACGTGGTCCGCCAGCTGGTCGCGCAGAGCAGGACCGCCACCGCGGGAAAGGCCATCAGGACCAGCCCGTAGTTGAGGAAGATGCCCCAGCCCAGCAGCAGGCCGGCTCCCAGGGCCGCCAACACGGGCTGGCGCGCGGTCCGGGTGACCGACAACGCCAGCAGGGCGATGCCCCAGGCCGCGACACCGGCGAAATAGCCGTCGGCGGATACGGCGATCCAGATGGCGGTCGGTGCCACCGCTAGGAAGGGTGCGGCCAGCCGTGCGGTGCTCTCATCCGACAGTGCGCGCACAGTAACGACGATCGCGGCAGCGATGCTGGAACCGGCGAGCAGGCACAGCAAACCTGCCCACGCTCCGCCGCTCAACCCGATGCGATCCAGCCACACGAAGCTCAGCAGCGCCCCGGGCGGATGCCCGGACACGTGGGTGATCCACGAATCAGGCTGATAGTCGACGATTCTGCTGGAAAACGTGCGCACCGCTTCGGGGATGTCGGTGACGCTGGGGACCTGGCGCAGATACTCGTGGCGGGCGGTGAGCCGGCCGGCGAACCCGCGCTGCCAGCCGTCGACCATGGCCAGGCTGAACGCCCACGCACAGGACACGGCCCACGACACCCAGGGCAGCCAGCGCCAGGGCAGACGCTGGGCCAGCGACGGTCCCCACAACACCGCGGCGAACGCGATCACGATCGCCGGGACGGTGCCCGGACCGACGTGGGTGTTCCACCAGCCGAAGATCGGCGCGGTACCGGCGAAAGTGCGGAAGCGTTCGGGAGTGGCGTTGATCAGTGGGGTGACGCTCAGGTCGAGGTGTGGGATGGCGAACGCGGCCACCAGCAGGGTCACCGCCGCGCCGACCGCCACCACCTCTTTGCGCACCCCCCCATCTTGCGCGAGAGCGCGGGTCTGCACGCAACTCGCCGGGGAAATACGGACGAATGCGCGCGTTCAGGGCCGGTGAAGTCCTCGAAACGCCCGGCCGCGAGGTTCTTGAAGGGGAGTCATGGGTGGGCCGGGCCGAACATTCGCCTGAGCTGCCCACGATCGATCTTGCCGATACCGTGCCTGGGAAGCGTGTCGACGATGTGCAGCTGGCGCGGCGCGGCGGTCGACGGCAGCGAGTGCGCGAGGTGCGAGCGCAGCTCCGAGAGCGTGATCGTCGCGCCGGCGTTGAGAACGACGGCGACCGCCACCCGCTGGCCGAGCCGCTCATCTGCGACGCCGAACACCGCGCACTCCTCCACCGCCGGATGGGATCCCAGCGCGGTCTCGACGATATCGGGCAGCACGGTCAGGCCACCGCTGCTGATCGCATCATCAGCCCTCCCCACCACCGTGAGGGAGCCTGAATCATCTACCGTGCCAACGTCATCGGTGCGAAACCAGCCCGGCTCAGCGAACGGATCGGGTGTCACCGGGTTGCGGTATCCACAGGCCACGGTCGGCCCACCCAACCAGATTCTGCCGTCGGAATCCACCCTCACGCCTACCCCGTCCAGTGGCCGGCCGTCGTATACACATCCGCCGGCCGTCTCGCTCATCCCGTACGTCCTGACAACAGACACCCCTGCGGTCCAAGCCCGTTCGGCGACACCAGCCGGCATGGGGCCACCACCGACGAGAACGGCATCCAGCTCGGACAGAGCCCGCGCGGCCAGCGGATTCCGCAGCGCCTTGTCCAGTTGGGCGGCGACCAACGACGCGTAGCGGCGGCCAGAACCCAACTCGGCGATCGCGGACACCAGGTCGTGCGCCCCGAACGTTGCCGGCAGCGCGACCGGCGTGGTGCCGGCAACTACGCCGCGGACCAGCACCTGGAACCCGGCCACGTGATAGGCGGGCAACGCGAGCAACCATCGGCCGTGGCCGCCGAGCCGCTGCTGGGTCGCTTCGGCGCTGGACGCCAACGCCGAAGCCGTCAGCATGGCGCCTTTGGGGGTGCCGGTCGTTCCGGAGGTCGACAGTACGACGGCGACGTCGTCGGCAATCTGGTCTCCGGCGCGTAACACCTTTGTCAGGTATGAGGTTTGAGCGGCATCGTCGGCGGGCACCGGCAGCACACTGGTACGGCCGTTGAGGATGTCTTCGACGACCGGCAACGCCGACAAGGCAGCGGGCCCGGACTGGATCGCTGCCGGGTACAGGGTCGCTATGGGCTTTCCTTCACATCGCGCAGGTGGTCCTGCTCGGCGAGAAACGGTCTGAAACTCACTCCCGCGTGTCGCGGCGCAGCGGGTGGTCCTCGGGCACCTGGACGAAGATCAACGTCACGCCGTCCGGGTCGACGACCTGCATTTCGTGCAGCCCCCACGGTTCGCGGCGAGCCCGACGGGCGATCTCGACGCCGCGTTGCTCAAGCTCGGCCTGCGTCGCGTACAGATCACGCACCTGAAGCCACAGCGCGCCCGGGAACGGTGGCGGGCCGGGGTCTCCCGCGCCGTGGCCCGCGAGTTCGATCAGCGACTGCCCTGCGTAGAAGACGATGCCGCCTGGGTACTCCCGGGCGATCGCCAGGCCGATATCGTCCCGGTAGAACGCCAGCGACCGGGGGTAGTCAGCCGGCCGGAACAGCACCCGGCTAGCCAGGATGTCCATGCAGCGTGTCTATCACGTCGGCCGGGGTTCAGCTGATCTGCCTGTCGACGCCCGCCCAATAACGGTCACGGAGCTCGCGCTTGAGCACCTTGCCGCTCGGGGTGCGCGGTAGGGCCGTCACGAAGTCGACGGACTTCGGAAGTTTGAACCCGCCGAGTTGAGTTCTGGCGAACTCGATCAGGTCACCCTCGCTCAGCAGCGTGCCCGGGCAGGGCACCACAACAGCCTTTACCGCTTCACCCCACTTGTCGTCGGGTACGCCGATGACGGCGGTGTCGACAACACCGGGATGGGTCATCAGGACATTCTCGATCTCGACCGGGTACACGTTCTCCCCGCCGGAGACGATCATGTCCTTGATGCGGTCCTGCAGGAACAGGTAGCCATCGGTGTCGACGTATCCGGCGTCGCCGGTGCGCAGCCACCCGTCGGTGGTCAGCGTCGCCGCGGTAGCCCCGGGGTTGTTCCAATAGCCGAGCATGTTCTGATGCGAGCGGGTCCACAGCTCGCCGACCGTCCCGGGCCCGGCGTCAAGGCCGTCGTCGCCCACGATCCTGACCTGCACCCACGGGTATGGCTTGCCGCAGGAGCGAAGCAGTTTCGGTACGTGCTCGGCCGCGTCGAGCTGAGTGATCGAGCCGGTGGTTTCGGTCATGCCGTAGACCTGCGCAAACACCGCGCCGAATCGTGTGAGCCCCCGCGCCAGCACCGTGTCGCTGATCGGTGAGGCCCCGTAGACGATCATCCGGATGCTGTCGAAGTCGCATGTCTGGACCCCGGGTGTGTCAAGCAGGGACTGGATGACCGCGGGCACCAGCAGCAGGTTCGTGATGCGATGGCCGGTGACGGCGTCAAGGATCGCCGCCGGGTCAACCTCGCGCAGCACCACCGTGCAGGCGCCCGCCCACAGACTGGCGAACGCCCAACCGGACCCCGCCATGTGGAACAACGGCATGACGGCGAGGCTGACGCTGTCAGCGCTGAACCCCCATCGCCCGGCAACCCCGGCTGTCTTGCAGGAGTAGTTGGCGTTGGTCAGCATCGCGCCTTTGGGTGCTCCGGTGGTTCCCGACGTGTACATCAGGAACACCAGATCGTCGGGACCGGTCGTGACGCCCGGGTCGACGGCGACGTGGCAGGCCACCCAATCGTCGAAACCGGGCCAGCGATCGTGTGCGCCGATCGCGATCACCTCGACGTCGATCTCATCCGCGAAGGCCTCGATATGGCCGAAGAAGTCCTCACCGACCACGACCAGCGCTGCCCCGGAGTCCTCGATGATGTACCGCATTTCCGGGGCTGACAACCGCCAATTGACTGGCACGCCGACCGCGCCCAGCTTGGCCAGGCCGAAGACAACGTCGAAGAACTCGGCGCCGTTGCGCTCAACAAAGGCCACCCGGTCCCCGATCCCGACGCCCGCCTGTGCGAACGCCTGGGCTGTGCGGTTGGACCGCGCGTCGAGCTCGCCGAACGTGATGGTGCGGTCACCGACGATGAGCGCGGTCTCTGTGGGACGGTCCCGGCCATGCCCGCGGACGATATCGGCGAACCCCGAAATCCCAGCGGGCATCAGTCTTTGGGCTGCATGCGCTGACGTTTCATGAGCGAGTCGACCGCGGCTGGGGCGACACTGTTGATTGCGTGGGCGGTGACGGCGATCCGTGGCGCGATGCTCACTGGGCGATGGCGCGCGGCCGTGACGATCCAGTCCGCGGCCTCCTCGGCGGACAGCCCCGGCAGACCGTCGTAGGCGCGGGTCGGGGCGATCATCGGGGTTTTCACCAGCGGGTAGTAGAGGGTTGTCGAGTGCACGCCCCGCCCGCCCCACTCGGTTTCCAGGATGCGACTCACCGACGACAGCGCTGCCTTGGAAGCGTTGTACACACCAAACAGTGGCGGAGACTCGGTCTTAACACCCCAGGTGGCCACGTTGATGACGTGGCCGTCGCCGCGTTCGAGCATCCCCGGCGCCAGCCCCCGAATCAGTCGCAGCGGTGCGTAGTAGTTCAGGGTCATCGTGCGTTCGACGTCGTGCCAGCGCTCCAGCGATTCCTCGAGCGGTCGCCGGATGGAACGTCCGGCGTTGTTCACCAGAATGTCGATACCGCCGAGCTCGGCTTCGACCGTCGCGACGAGCCTGTCGACCGCCTCCATGTCGGACAGATCGCAGGCGTGCGCGCGAGCGTCTCCACCCGCTGCCGCGATGCGTGCGACCAAGGCGTCGAGCAGGTCGCGGCGGCGGGCGACCACCACCACGGTGGCGCCGCTAGCAGCCAACTTCTCGGCGGCCGCCTCGCCGATGCCCGAGGAGGCTCCGGTCAGCAGGATGCGCTTGCCCCGTATTTCCACGGAGTCGCTGTTGCGCCCATACCGCAGCAGCGTCGGGAGGAGGGGCGGTCGCATGCTGGCCAGCACGACCTGATTGGCCAGACGCCGCAGCGGATTCCTACTAGTCACGGTAGCGAGTGTATTTCGTCGGTGACGTCGGCGTCGCTGAGTGAAGATCGGCACCCCGAAGCCGCTCAGAAGTAGCGCGGAAACGGGGTCCAGTCCGGGTCGCGCTTCTCCAGGAATGCGTCGCGGCCCTCGACCGCCTCATCGGTCATGTACGCCAGGCGCGTCGCCTCACCAGCGAAGAGCTGCTGACCCACTAGGCCGTCATCAACCACGTTGAAGGCGTACTTCAACATTCGGATCGCCTGGGGTGACTTGTCATTGATCTCTGAAGCCCATTGCAACGCAACGGTTTCCAGTTCCGCATGGTCGGCCACTTCGTTGACTGCACCCATCGCGTACATCTGCTCGGCAGTGTAGGAGCGGCCCAGAAAAAAGATCTCGCGAGCGAACTTCTGTCCGGTCTGGCGCGCGAGGTACGCGCTGCCGAAGCCACCGTCGAAGCTGCCGACATCGGCGTCGGTCTGCTTGAACCGGGCGTGTTCACGGCTGGCCAGCGTCAGGTCGCACACCACGTGCAACGAGTGCCCTCCGCCGGCCGCCCACCCGTTGACCACGCAGATGACGGGCTTGGGCATGAACCGGATGAGTCGCTGCACCTCAAGGATGTGCAACCGGCCCGCCCGGGCGGGATCCACCGACTCGGCGGTCTCACCGGAGGCGTACTGGTAGCCGCTGCGGCCGCGGATGCGTTGGTCGCCGCCGGAGCAGAACGCCCATCCGCCGTCCTTGGGTGATGGTCCGTTGCCGGTTAGCAGCACGACACCGACATCGGAGGACATGCGGGCGTGGTCCAGGGCGCGGTACAGCTCGTCGACGGTGTGCGGGCGGAACGCGTTGCGCACCTCCGGGCGGTCGAACGCCACCCGCACCGTCGGCCTGCGCGTTCCGTCAGCGACATGGCGGTGGTAGGTGATGTCGGTGAGGTCGCCGAAACCCGCCACCGGCTCCCACAGGTTGGGGTCGAACGGATTGCTCACGGGGTCGGTCACAGCGGCACACACACCTCAGACGTTATCGAAGCGGTTCCTTCTCGGGGCTCGTGCCTCACCCCGCATCGTCACCCGACGGTGTCGGATGGTCGGGTTC
>CAZCHU010000043.1:0-3173 GCA_964498215.1 uncultured Mycobacterium sp.
CCTTCCAGCAGCGTTCCCAACACCAGCAGTTGATCGAGCGCCTCTCGCTGCGGCTCGGACTGCACAGCCCGGATCAAACCCAGCACGCCCGTCGAATTCAACTGATCATCATCGTCTTTCGACGCACTTCGGAATCCACGCACGTATGCCGCCAGGCGGGCGACAACCTTCATGATGTCCTCGCCCGCATCCTCGGTCAGTACCGCGAGCGCATCCGTCATATGCCCGGCCAGCCAGGGATTGGCCCGAAACTGCACCCGGTGGGTGACCTCATGCAGGCACACCCACATGCGGAAGTCCTTGGGATTTACCCTCAGTTGGCGCTCGACCGCAATGGCGTTGGGGTACACCAGGAGCAGCTCCCCACCTTCGGTTCCGAAGGGATCGTATTGGCCGAGGATGGCAGACGACACGAATGCCAGCACCGCACCGGTCTGCGCTCCGGCAATGCTCCCGCTGATCATGCCGGTCTTGGCACGGCCTTCGCCACCACCAGGGTTCGTGCCCCCGGTCATCGCCCGCATCGAGTGCGCCGCAGCGCGAATCCACTCCGGCCGGTTGACGATTCGCGCCTCCGGGATCTCACCGTGCTCGATCAGGCCGGTTACTTCGCGAACCGGCAGTTCGGCGGCCCGGGCCGAGGTGCTGAGTTGCTCGATCGCCTGCCTGCGGGTGTAATCGGTGGCTACGGGTTCTGGGCGGGCAAGCTTGACCCCGACGGTGGCCGCAAGGTTCCAGTCGACCACGCGGCCCACGGAAAAACCGGACTTGGCCGGCGGGCTCATCAGCGGCATCCGCAGGAGCGCAGCGTCGCTGCGAAGGCGTCGAGCGCCGTGCGCCCGCTGGGACCCGCGTCGTTGGATAACAGGGCGAAGGTGAGCACTCGACCGCTCTCGTCGGTGACGATCCCTGCCAACGTATTGGTACCGGTCAGCGAGCCGGTCTTGGCCCGAAGGTACCCCGCCGCGGCCAGGCCTTCCTCGGTGTCGAGATAGCGGTAGGACAGGGTGCCACTGCCTCCGGCAATCGGCAGCAGATCCACCAGGGGACGCAGGCCGGGATGGTCGTTTCCGGCCGCGGCGTTGATCACCTCGTCGAGCGTCTCGGCGGTGAGTCGGTCATCCACCGACAGACCACTCGAGTCGAACAAGCGGGCTCCGTCGGTGTCGATTCCGGCGTCGTCGAGCGTTTTCAGCACCGCACGGGTTGCGCCGTCGAAGCTTTGCGGCAGGTTCAGCTCGGCGGCGACCTCCCGGCCGAAGGACTCCGCCATCACGTTGTCGGAGAAGTTCATCATGTCGCGCAGCCGCTCCATCATCGGCGGCGACTGAACCGATGCGAGTTCGCTGCCTTCGGCGGTCGGGCGCGCCGACGACAGCACCGTGACCTTCGCCGGGTCGACGCCCAGCGCCGTCGCCAGGGCGCGGCCGGCATCCAGCGCCGGAGTCTTCGACCGTCGTGATTCCACGCTCACCGGCTGGGTACGCCCGCCGTCGAGCATCACCGACTCCATCGGTGCGATGTCGCCACCGTCGATGTCCAACGGATCCCAACCCGGGGCCAACGTCGGACCGCTGTAAGCGCTGATATCCACCTGTACGGCGGTCACGGCGGTACCGGTTTGGCGGACCTGATCGGCCAAATCCACGATGCGCGCCGCGTCGCGGTACCAGGTCTCCTCGTCGCGGGGCGCGGCCGACAGCGTCTGATCGCCGCCGCCGACCAGTACCACCGAACCAGGTTGGTCGCCGGCAACCACCCGGGTCGTCAACCGGGCGTCGCGATCCAGGGTCAGCAGCGCCGCAGCGGCGGTCAGCACCTTGTTCGTCGACGCTGGCTGCATCGGCACGCCGCCGCCCTGTGCCCAGAGTTGCCGGCCGGTCAGCGCATCGGAGACGCGGGCGGTGAACTTGCCGAGATTCGGATCGGCCAGCACCGGCGCCAGGACCGCAGCCAGGCCGTCAGCTGTCGGTACCTCAGCGGCTTCGGACACGGGAACGACAGCGGGCGCCGCGGTGGCCGCGGCAGGCTGGGGGTCGATGGGCGGCGAAGAACTGGGGTCCTGCCTGGTCAGCAGAGCGGCCGCCGCGACCACGACGGCGACCAGCAGCAATACCCCCACCCCCACCACCACATGGGTTGATCGCCGCCACCGAGTGGGCCGCATGTTTTCCCTGCTTTCGATCGATACCCAAGCCACCCCTGTCAGGCAGCGTATCGCTCCCTATATGGTGGACTCCGCCCTGTGCGTCACCCTCAGTGTCAACCCTCCGTCATCCCGCAGTCCTCCCTAACCCCGAGCCGACCCCAAGCCGAAGGAGTCCCCACGGTGCAGTTCGATGTCCTCATCGAGGTCCCGAAGGGATCGCGAAACAAGTACGAGGTGGATCACGACAGCGGCAAGGTGAAGCTGGACCGCTACCTGTTCACTGCGATGGGCTATCCGACCGACTATGGCTACATCGAGGACACGCTCGGCGAGGACGGCGACCCGCTGGACGCGCTGGTGCTGCTGCCCGAACCGGTGTTTCCCGGATGCATCCTTGAGGCCCGCCCGGTGGGGATGTTCCGAATGACCGACGAGCATGGCGGCGATGACAAGGTGCTGTGCGTGCTCACCGACCCGCGGTGGGATCACATCACCGACATCGGCGACGTTTCATCATTCGAACTGGACGCCATCAAGCACTTCTTCGTGCACTACAAGGACCTCGAACCCGGGAAGTTCGTGAAGGCCGCGGACTGGGTGGGCCGTGCGGAGGCCGAGGCTGAGGTGCTGCGCTCGATCGAACGGTTCAAGACCGAAGGCCACTGAGCCTTCGCCGCCCTGGCGGCGGGCCGAAGACCGGACCAACATGAATTAGCGCCGCCGTAACGCGGCGTAACTCCGCCGTGCTTTTCAGCTTCGATCATGTCCCTATGATGCTGCACCAGGGAGTCGGGCTGGATGCGTATAACGCAATGCCGATGCGCCGCGCAGTTCACGCCGTCTTCGAATGCTGCTACAGCGTGCCCCTGGCCGCTGATCTGGCGCGGGCACGTCCCTTCGAGAGCCATGATCAACTGTTCCGCTACGCCGACAAGTTGCTGTTCGGACTGAGCGAGGAGTCGGTCGACTCCATTCTGCAGGCCTACCCGGACGTCGGTCGGCGACCCGGAAGTGAGAAGTCCCA
>CAZCHU010000043.1:3273-14144 GCA_964498215.1 uncultured Mycobacterium sp.
CGAAGTCGCCGAATCGCGTACGTTAGGCCCACACTCAAGCCGAAGGGCCTCTGCGCACATCGTGCACCCGGGTCTTGTACAGGCTCGCCGCGGTGGTGATCACCAGGGTGACAACGATCACCCCGAGGGACAGCAGTGTGGGGATCTCCGGCACCGCAACGTTCTTCCCGCCGTTGATGAACGGCAACTCGTTCTCGTGCAGCGCATGCAACAACAGCTTGATGCCGATGAAGCCCAGGATGAACGCCAATCCCTGCGACAGGTACACCAGCCGTTTGAGCAGATCGCCCAGCAGGAAGTACAGCTGGCGCAAACCCATCAGCGCGAACACATTGGCGGTGAACACCAGATAGGGCTCGCGGGTCAGGCCATAGATGGCCGGAATGGAGTCCAGCGCGAAGAGCAGGTCGGTTGTGCCCAGCGCGACGATGACCAGGAACATCGGCGTCATCAGCCGTGCGCCGGTCCCGCGGTGGTCCCTGACCCACAACTTCAGACCATCCCACTTGTCAGTGAACTTCAGGTGCCGCTGAGCGAACCGGACCACTGAGTTGTCGGCGTCGTCGTCGTGCTCGGTGTCTCGGACCAGCTTGATCGCCGTGTACACGAGGAAGGCGCCGAAAAGGTAGAACACCCACGAGAAATTCTCGATCGCCACGGCGCCGAGCGCGATGAAGATGCCGCGGAAGACCAGCGCCAGGATGATGCCGACCAGCAGGGCCTGCTGTTGATAAATCCGCGGCACCTTGAAGCTGGCCATGATGATCAGGAAGATGAACAGGTTGTCCACCGACAGGCTGTACTCGGTGAGCCAACCCGCGAAGAACTCCAGCCCGAACTGGCCGCCGTGGAAGAACCACGTCCACAGCCCGAACGCGATCGCCAACCCGATGTAGATACTCAGGTAAGTGGTTGTCTCACGCCGGGACGGCTCGTGCGGCCGTCGCCCGATCACGATCACGTCGAACAGCAGAATCGCGATCGTCACGCTGAGTGTGATGCCCCACTCGAGCGCAGATACGTTCATCAAACCTCCGGTCGGTGGTCAACGTCGGGGGTCGTTTCCACCGCCATCGGCCTGGCGTCGATGGTAAGCCAGCTAGTTTGTACCCGTGGCAGCAGCGGATCCGACCCCGGAAATCCCCAGTCAATTCGCGCTGGCGGCGCACGCCGCCGAGCCGCGCACCCTGATCGACATTCTGTACGAAACCGCGAACACTCACCCCGACGCGCCCGCACTCGACGACGGCACCGTCCAGCTCACCTACGCCGAGCTGGTCTCCGACGTCGAAGACAGTGTCTCCTGGCTTGCGGCGCGGGGAATCGGCCGCGGCGATCGAATCGGAATCCGGATGCCCTCGGGCAGCTATGCGCTGTACGTCGCTATTCTGGCCACCCTGGCCACCGGTGCCGCCTACGTGCCGGTCGACGCAGATGACCCGCCGGAGCGCGCCGAGCTGGTGTTCACCGAGGCCGGTGTCGTCGCGGTGATCACCGAGCGGGGCCTGGTCCGCGGGACAGGGTCGTCGCGGGGTTGGCGCGCCGTCGCGCCGCTGAGCCGAGACGACGCATGGATCATCTTCACCTCCGGTTCGACCGGAACCCCCAAAGGCGTCGCGGTCACCCATCGCAGCGCGGCTGCATTCGTCGACGCGGAAGCACGCATGTTCCTGCAGGACAAACCCATTGGGCCCGGCGACCGGGTGCTGGCCGGATTGTCGGTGGCGTTCGACGCGTCCTGTGAGGAAATGTGGCTGGCATGGCGGCACGGCGCATGCCTGGTGCCGGCGCCGCGGTCGCTGGTGCGTAGCGGGATGGACCTCGGCCCCTGGCTGGTGTCCCGCGATATCACCATCGTCTCGACCGTGCCCACACTGGCGGCGCTGTGGCCCGCCGAAGCGCTGGAGGGGGTGCGGCTACTGATCTTCGGCGGTGAAGCCTGCCCCCCTGAGCTGGCCGAGCGGCTGGCCTGCGGCCCAGACGCTGAGGGCCGCGAAGTGTGGAACACCTACGGGCCGACCGAGACGACCGTGGTCGCCTGTGCGGCGAAGCTGACCGGTGCCGGCCCGGTCAGCATCGGCCTGCCGCTCCCGGGGTGGGATCTCGCTGTCGTCGACAGCAACGGTGACCCGGTGCGCCTCGGTGAGGTCGGCGAGCTGATCATCGGCGGCGTGGGGCTGGCGCGTTACCTCGATCGGGAGAAGGACGCCGAGAAATTTGCAGCCATGCCCACGCTCAGCTCCTATGGATCCTGGAGCCGCGCCTATCGCAGCGGTGACCTGGTCCGACTCGAATCCGACGGCCTGTACTTCGTCGGACGCGCAGACGATCAGGTCAAGGTGGGCGGGCGCCGTATCGAGCTCGGCGAGGTGGATGCCGCGCTGGTCAATCTGCCCGGTGTCAGCGCCGCCGCCGCCGCGGTGCGCGTGACGGCCAGCGGCACACCGCTGTTGGTGGGCTACCTCGTGGTGGCGCCGGACGCCAAGCAGACCTTCGACCTGGCCGACGCCCGCGCTCAGCTGTCCGAGGCGCTGCCTGCCGCGCTGGTCCCCGGGCTGGTGACGGTCGACGAACTGCCCACCCGGACGTCCGGAAAAGTCGATCGAGACGCGCTGCCGTGGCCGATCGATACCGGCGAGCACAGCGCACCCGAGTTGGGCGGCACGCTGGGCTGGCTGGCCGCACGGTGGCGTGACGTGCTCGCCGCTCCGGTTGACGGACCCGATGCCGACTTCTTCGCCCTCGGCGGCGGATCATTGGCCGCGGCACAGCTCATCGCGGCGCTGCGCCAACGGTACCCCCAGCTGACGGTCGCCGAACTCTACGATCATCCGCGGCTGGGTTCGCTCGCCGGTTACCTCGACGAACTCGAGCCGCCGCCGGAAGTGCAAACCCGCACAGTTAGTCCGGTGTCACGCCTGACCCAAGCGGTGCAGGTCGCGCTGACCGTGCCACTGGCCACGCTGACCGCCCTGCAATGGGTGATCTGGCTGGCCGTCGCCAACAACATCGCCGCCTCGCTGTCGCTGGTGGCATGGGCCAGACCGGTCAGCTGGTGGTGGATCCTCGCGGGTTTCCTGCTGTTCATCACGCCGCCGGGCCGGATGGGCATCGCGGTGTTCGGGGCCCGGGTTCTAGCCGGGACTCTGACGCCGGGAACCTACCGCCGCGGCGGGTCGGTACATCTTCGCGTGTGGCTCGCCGAGCGGCTGGCAGAGGCCAGCGGCGCAGAGAATATGGCGGGCGCACCCTGGCTGGTGTACTACGCCCGCGCGTTGGGCAACGACGTCGGCAAGGGTGTCGATCTGCACTCCGCTCCCCCAGTGACGGGGATGCTGACGCTGGGTCACCGGTGCTCCATCGAGCCCGAGGTCGACCTGACCGGCCATTGGATCGACGGTGATCTGTTCCATGTCGGCCCCATCACCGTGGGCAACGACGCGACCGTCGGCGCTAGGACGACGCTGCTTCCCGGCGCCGTCGTCGGCAAGAACGCTGACGTCGCACCCGGCTCGGCTGTCGTCGGGAAGGTGAAGAACCGGCAGTACTGGAAGGGTTCCCCCGCGGCGAAATCCGGCAAGGCCAAGCATCCATGGCCCGACCACCGTCCGGCGAGGGCACCGTTCTGGGTCGCGATGTACGGGGTGACCTCCCTGCTGCTGGGCGCACTGCCTTTGGTCGCGCTGGCCGCCGGGCTGGCGGTAATCGGCTGGTCCGTGCGTGACACGCAATCGGTGGGCGAGGCGGTGCTGCCGGCGCTGACGTGGGTCGTGCCGGCGACGTTGACGGCTCTGCTGGTGTATGCCGCGCTGACGGTGTTGGCGGTGCGACTGCTCGCGATCGGCCTGCACGAGGGTTATCACCCGGTGCGCAGCCGTTCGGGCTGGCAGCTGTGGGCCACCGAACGTCTGATGGATGCCGCCCGCAACTACCTGTTCCCGGTCTATGCCAGCCTGCTCACGCCCTGGTGGCTTCGCCTGCTGGGCACGAAAGTGGGTAGCGGAACCGAGATCTCGACGGCGCTGCTGATCCCCAAGTTCACCGTGGTCGAGGACAGCGCGTTTCTCGCAGACGACACCATGGTGGCCTCCTACGAACTGGGGGGCGGATGGATCCACGTCGCCCGGGCGACGATCGGGAAGCGGGCGTTCCTGGGCAATTCCGGCATCACCCAGCCGGGGCGCCGAGTGCCCGACGACGGCCTGGTCGCGGTGCTCTCGGCCGCACCGCACAAGGCCAAGGCGGGTTCATCGTGGCTGGGGAGCCCGCCGGTGCGGCTGCGCCGTGAACCGACCGCGGCCGACGCACTACGCACGTTCCACCCCTCCGCGCGGCTCAAGGCGTTGCGCGCCACCGTGGAGATCTTCCGGCTCATCCCCGTGGTCGTGACGTTCGCCATCGGATTGGCGGTGTTGTTCGCCATTCAGTCCCTGGTGGTGACCGCGGGCTGGCCGTGGGCCGCCCTGGCCTCCGGGCTCGTCCTGCTGGCCGCAGGCGCCGTGGCCGGCGGCATCGCTGTGGTCGCCAAATGGCTTCTGGTCGGACGGATCACCGCGATCGAGCACCCGCTGTGGTCGTCATTCGTGTGGCGCAACGAAGTGTCGGACACCTTCGTCGAAACGGTGGCGGCGCCGTGGTTCGCGCGGGCAGCAGCTGGTACCCCGGTGATGAATCTATGGTTGCGGGCGTTGGGAGCGCGGATAGGGCGGGGCGTGTGGTGTGAGACCTACTGGCTGCCCGAAGCCGACCTCGTCACTCTCGGGGAAGGTGCCACCGTCAGTCGCGGGTGCGTCGTACAGACCCATTTGTTCCACGACCGCATCATGCGGATGGACACCGTCGTCCTGGACCGCGGCGCAACGCTGGGGCCGCACTGTGTCGCGCTGCCCGCCGCCCGAATCGGTCCAGGAGCAACCATCGGACCGGCCTCGCTGGTGATGCGCGGTGACGAAGTACCGCCGTCGACGCGATGGCAGGGCAATCCGATCAAGCCCTGGACTCCGCCCCGCAAGAAACACGGCGGCTCGGACTCGCCGGAGCCCACGCCGAAGAAGTCAGCAGCCGCGTGAGACGCAGACAGGTCGTCAAAAAGAGCGGACAACCCGTCATCGACCCCTACATACCTACCACCGGTAATTTCGGCTACCGGGTGTCCCGCTACGAACTCGAGCTCGAATACAAGGTGGCGATCAACCGGCTGGCGGGTTCGGCGACCATTACCGCCGTCACCTTGGCCGAGTTGAAGGGATTTAGCCTGGACCTCTCGGATGCGCTCGCCGTGTCCAAGGTGACGGTGAACGGCAGTCGGGTCGCGCAGTTCCGTTCCGCGGCAGGAAAACTGCACATCACCGTTGCGGACCGATTACCCGTCGGCACCACCATGACGGTCGTCGTGCGCTACGGCGGAAGTCCCCGGCCGATCCGTTCCCATTGGGGCGAAGTCGGTTTCGAAGAGTTGACCGAAGGTGTGCTTGTCGCCGGCCAACCCAATGGCGCGGCGTCGTGGTTCCCCTGCGATGACCATCCCAGCGCCAAGGCCAGCTTCCAGGTCCAGATAAGCACGGAGAGCCCGTATTTCGCCATCGCCAACGGCAAGCTGCTGGCCCGCCGGGCCCGCGCCGGCATGACAACCTGGACTTACGAGCAGGCCGAACCCACCTCGACCTATCTCATCACGCTGCAGATCGGGGTTTACCAGCGGCACCGGCTGTCGAAGAACGGAGTGGAAACCTTCTCGGTGCTCCCCGACCGGCTACGCGCGAACTTCGAACACGATTTCGGGCGCCAGGCACAGATGATGGCGTTCTTCGTCACGGTGTTCGGTCCGTATCCACTGGCCGAGGGGTACACGGTGGTTGTGACCGATGATGATCTGGAGATTCCGCTCGAAGCGCAGGGAATCTCGATCTTCGGCGCCAACCATTGTGACGGACAGCGTAGTTCGGAGCGGCTGATCGCACATGAACTGGCCCACCAGTGGTTCGGAAACTCGGTCACCGCGCGGCGTTGGCGCCACATCTGGTTGCATGAAGGCTTCGCGTGCTACGCGGAGTGGCTGTGGTCTGAGCACTGCGGAGAGCGCAGCGCTGACGAGCTCGCCCGTGAGTACCACCAACGGTTGATCAGCTCGCCACAGAACATGGTGCTCGCCGACCCGGGCCCCCGCGACATGTTCGACGACCGGGTGTACAAACGCGGCGCGCTCACCCTGCACGCTCTGCGCAAGGAGATCGGCGACACCTCTTTCTTCGCGCTGCTCAGGGATTGGACGACCCGCTACCGGCACAGCAACGTGGTGACCGATGACTTCACGGGTTTGGCCGGGCAGTATTCGAAGGATTCGCTGGACGCCCTGTGGGCCGGGTGGCTGTATTCCACACAGGTTCCCCCGCTGGACGCGCGGGCGTGACCGACGCGGTCGTCGGGGCTTCGGGAGCGGTCGCCCGGGGCAGTGTGGTGCGCGTCGGGGTGGCGACGGCGCTGTCCGCTCTGTGCGGCTACGCCGTGCTCTATTTGGCCGCGCGCGATCTCGAGCCCGCCGGTTTCTCCGTATTCGGGGTGTTCTGGGGCGCGTTCGGGTTGGCCAGCGGAGCCGCATTCGGATTGTTGCAGGAGACTACCCGCGAGATCCGCTCCGCAGTCCACGCTGACGGCCAAGAGAATTCGGCATCTGAACGCGCCCACCCGATGCGGGTCGCGGCCGGAGTCGGCCTGGCCGCTGCGGTGTCAATCGCCGCCACCTCTCCGCTGTGGTCGGCGCAGGTGTTCATCGAGGATCGCCTGCTCAGCGTGGCGCTATTGTGCGTCGGGCTGGCCGGGTTCTGTCTCCACACGACCCTTCTCGGCGCACTCGCCGGGATCAACCGATGGTCCGAGTACGGCGCCCTGATGGTTGCCGACGCGGTCCTACGGGTTGCGTTGGCAGCAGCCACCTTTGTGGTGGGCTGGGGTCTTGGCGGATATCTGTGGGCAACGGTCGCCGGTTCGATCGCGTGGCTGCTGATGTTGTTCACCTCGCCGACGACGCGATCGGCGGCGCGGCTGCTCGCAGTGAGCCCAACGGTGACCTTCGTGCGGGGAGCCGGACACTCGATCGCCGCGGCCGGCGCCAGCGCGGTGCTGGTAATGGGCTTTCCGGTGCTGCTGAAAGTCACCTCAGGCAGCGATCTCGGCGCTGCGGGCGGGGTGGTGATTCTCGCGGTGACGTTGACCCGTGCGCCGCTGCTGGTACCGCTCACCGCCATGCAGGGCAATCTGATCGCCCATTTCGTCGACCAACGTCCGCACCGGATGAAGGCGCTGGTGGCGCCCGCAGCATTGATCGGTGGGCTCGGCGTGATCGGTGTCGGACTCGCGGGAACACTCGGCCCCTGGGCGCTTCAGGAAGCCTTCGGCGCGCAATACCTCGCCGACGGCGCGCTACTCGCCTGGTTCACCGCCGCGGCGGTAGCGATCGCCCTGCTGACGCTGACCGGCGCGGCGACAGTGGCTGCGGCACTGCATCGGGCCTATTCGGCGGGCTGGTTGTGTGCCACCGTGGCCTCGACACTGCTGTTGCTGCTTCCGCTGGAACTCGAGGTGCGGACGGTCGTCGCCCTACTGTGTGGGCCGCTGCTGGGGATAGCGATGCACTTGACCGCGTTGTCCCTAGCCGAGGACTGACGTGCAACGCCTGGTCGACGCCTACCGGCCGCTGACGAATACGCTGCACACCTGAGGCCGAATGCAAAGGAGACGACATGGGCTGGCTGGTGACCGGTGGCGCCGGGTACATCGGATCGCATGTAGCCCGCGCCCTGCTGGACGCCGAGGTCCCGGTCGTGGTGATCGACGACCTGTCCAGCGGTTTCGAACACTTCGTTCCGGAATCCGCGACCTTCATTCGCGGCACCCTGCTTGACAAGCCGCTGATCGAGGAAACGCTGCGGCGCTTCGACCTGCGCGGCGTCATCCACATCGCGGGGTACAAATATGCGGGCGAATCCGTCAAACGTCCGCTACACACCTATGAGCAGAACGTATCGGCAACGGTCAACCTGATACGGGCCATGGAGCATGCGGATGTAGACAGGATCGTGTTCTCCTCGAGCGCGGCCACATTCGGCACACCGGATGTCGACATCGTCGACGAGACCACCCCCACGAATCCCGAATCCCCCTATGGGGAAACGAAACTGATCGGCGAGTGGCTGCTGCGCGATGCCGAGCGGGCCACCGGTCTTCGTCAAACCAGTCTCCGATACTTCAACGTCGTCGGATCGGGTTCGGAACTATTGTTCGACACCAGCCCGCACAACTTGTTTCCGAAGGTGTTCGACATGCTCTACCACGGCGCGACGCCGAGCATCTACGGCGACGACTACCCGACGCCGGACGGCACTTGCGTCCGCGATTACATCCACGTCGCCGACCTTGCGCTGGCACACGTCGCTGCGGCGCAGCGACTCGACGAAGGGCTACCCGTCGAGCCGATATACAACCTCGGCAGCGGTGCGGGAACCTCGGTGCGCGAGATCATGACCGCGATCCGGACCGTAACCGGGTTCGATTTCGAACCCCAGATCCTGCCCCGACGACCGGGTGACCCCGCGCGCATCGTGGCTGCCGGTGATCTCGCCGCGCGTGATTTGGGCTGGGCCATGCGGCATTCCCTCGAGGAGATGGTGGCCTCGGCGTGGGCCGCCCGTCAGCACGCCGGAGACGCCTACCCGCGCCCGTGAAGTCCTGGGTCGCCCGCGCAGCCGTGTTGCTGATCGTGCTGCAGATGTTCATTCGGGCGGTACTTGCGTTCGGCGGCTACTTTTACTGGGACGACTTGATTCTGGTCGGCCGGGCCGGCACCCAGAGCCTGCTGTCCCCGACATACCTGTTCGACGACCACGACGGTCATGTCATGCCGGGGGCGTTCCTGGTGGCCGGCGCCATCACCAGGCTTGCACCACTGGACTGGGTAGGCCCCGCCATCAGCCTCGTCGTGCTCGCGCTGTTGGCCTCGCTGGCCCTGCTGCGGGCGTTGTACGTCATCCTCGGCTGGCGCCCAGCGCTCTTGGTGCCGTTGGTATTCGCTTTGTTCACACCGTTGGCGGTACCCGGGTTCGCCTGGTGGGCGGCCGCGTTGAACTCGCTTCCCATGCTCGCCGCGCTGGCGTGGGTGTGCGCCGACGCGATCCTGCTGGTGCGTACCGGCAACCACCGCTATGCACTCACCGGCACGCTGGCCTACTTTGGCGGGCTGCTCTTCTTCGAGAAGTCGGCGATCATTCCGTTCGTCGCTTTCACTGTCGCTGCGCTCTATTGGTACGTCACCGGCAGCGGATCGGTCGACACGGTGTGGCGTCGAGGGGTGCGCCTGTGGGTGCCGTGCCTGACGCTCACCGGCGCGTGGGTCGGCGTTTATCTGATGGTCGTGGATCAGCAGCGCTGGAGTTTCGACGTCTCTATGACGTTCGACCTGTTGTGGCGCTCGTTTACGCACGGCATCATCCCGGGTTTGGTTGGTGGGCCATGGGATTGGCAACGCTGGGCCCCGGCTTCGCCGTGGGCGACGCCGTCGGCGGCGGTGATGATCCTGGGCTGGGTCGCGCTGGCGCTGGTCATCGCGGTGACGATGCTGCGCAAACAGCGCATCGGAGGTGTATGGCTGGCCGCACTGGGCTACGCGGTGGCCTGCCAGGTCCCCATCTATCTCATGCGGTCGTCGCAGTTCACCGCTCTGGAACTGGCGCAGACGTTGCGGTACCTGCCCGATCTCGTTGTCGTGCTCGCGCTGCTGGCCGCCGTCGGCCTGCGTGCGCCTAACCGACAACGGTTCCGATGGCTGGACACATCGGTCATGCGGTCGACATCGATCGCATGCCTTGCGATGGCCTTTGTCGCGAGCTCGCTGTACTCGACAGCCACGTTTCTGATTAGTTGGCGCGACAACCCCGCGCAACCGTACCTACAGAACGCACGAACCGCCCTGGCCGCGGCCGATGCTTCCTCGGAGGCGCCGATGTTGGATCAGGAGGTCGATCCGCTGGTGCTGCAGCGGGTTGCGTGGCCGGAGAATCTCGCCAGCCACATGTTCGCCCTGATCCATGACCGTCCCGAATTTGCTTCTGCCACCACGGAGCTGAGAATGCTCGATACGCTGGGACGGTTGGTGGACGCGAAGGTGACCTGGGTGCGTTTCATCCGTCCGGGACCCGCGCCGCAGTGCGGATACCTGGTGCAGCCCGATCTGCCGGTGCGGATGCCCCTGGACGGACCATTGCTTCCCGCCGATTGGACCGCCGAGATCAACTATCTGGCCAACACCGTCGGATCGATGACGCTGTCGCTGGCCGAGGGCGCCGACGTCAAAGTTCCGGTCCGGCCCGGTCTCAACCGCGTCTACGTGCGGCTGCCCGGTGCGGGGGATTCGATCAGCGTCCGGGCCAACACCGCAGCATTGTCGGTCTGTATCGCCTCGGGTCCGGTGGGGTTCCTGGCGCCGCGGTAGCGGTCTTCCACGATCGAAAACAGCTTCGTGCGGCTACCGCGATGGGTACGGTGAGGCCCGACGGTCTCTGCTCCTCGGCGACGGGCGGCTTAATGGTGTTGCGCCTTTCCCTCAACCAGCTGGTTGCCGTCTTGGCTGGATCGGTCATTCTGTTTATCGCGGTCGGGATGTCGGCTTCAATCCTGTCTCAGGCGGCGGTCGGCCGTATCATCTCCGATCTCGAACACCGTCTCCTACCGGTCCGGGACATGAGCGCGGAGTTAGGCCGCGCATATCTCAACCAAGAGACCGGCAACCGAGGATTCCTCCTCACCGCCGATCCGGCCACCCTCGAGCCCTATTATTTCGGAACCGCCGAAGCCGAGCGGCTGGTCGTCGACCTTCGCAC
>CAZCHU010000043.1:14244-22552 GCA_964498215.1 uncultured Mycobacterium sp.
AGCCCTATTATTTCGGAACCGCCGAAGCCGAGCGGCTGGTCGTCGACCTTCGCACTGCGCTTTCCCGCACGCAGGATGGAGGCGAACTCCTCACGATGTTCGAAGATGTTGTCGCGGCGGCGGCCACCTGGCAACAGGCGGTCGAGCCTCAAATCGCCGCGCAGAGCGTCGGGTCGATGCCGCGGGAACAGCTGAGCCAAATAGTCCTCGATAGCAAAGAGCTATTCGACAAGCTGCGCGAGCGCGCTCGCGCTCTCAACGCACGGATCGAGACCCTGATAGCCGACGGGCTTGAGCGGCTTCGCTCCGTGCAGCGCACGGCAAGCCTCATTCAGTATAGTGCGGCCGCTGCTTTGGTGATCGTCATCGTCGGCGTCGCCACCATGATGGTTCGGATGATTCAGCGACCGGTCGCCCGGCTGGTCAGCGACATACGCGCAGTGGCCAGTGGCGTGTATGACAACCCTATCCGCGGTTCGGGTCCCAGCGAGATTCGAGTGATCTCGACAGCCGTAGAAGACATGCGCGACAGCCTGATTGACGCGAAGCAGAGACAAGCAGTCGAGAAGAGGCGGTTCGAGTCGGTGGTGGGAAAGACACCGTCGGCGATCTCAGTGCGCGATTCACAACACCGCTACACGATGGTCAACTCTGCGTTCTGTGAACTGTTCGGGTACGACTCCATCGACGACGTGATCGGCCGAACCGAGGATGAGATCCTGCCACCCGAGGTCCTTCAACGCTCTAAGCAAACCGCGCCTCGACTCCTGGCCGGGGATACGTCGGTCGAGGAAGAAACCATCCAGATTGGGCCAGACCGCACCTCGTACGTGACCCATCGATTTCCGTTGCGCAACACCGCAGGCGCAATCACGGAGCTGGTCACGATACGAACAGACATCACTCACCGCAAGAAGATCGAGCAGGAAGCGGCCGAACGAGCCAAGTGGCACGATCTGGTCACCACAGCCATCAGCGAGGGAAGGCTTCTGGTCTACTCGCAACCGATTGTCGATATCGCGACCAGGCAGACCGTCGAAGAGGAGTTGTTGGTTCGGCTCCGCGCCGCCGACTCCGAAGAGGTCTCGCCTCCGAGCGCATTTCTTCCACAATGCGAACGGCACGGATTGATGCCGGTCATCGATCAATACATGGTCGGCCGCGCCATCGAATTGGCGCGCAACGGCCGACAGGTGAGCGTGAACATCACCGGCCAAACGATCGGTGACGCGACGGCAACCAACAAGATCATCGAGGCGCTCAGCGCCGCTGGCCCAGACGTCACCGACAGAATAATCTTCGAGATCACCGAAACCACCGCCCTGGCCTCGCCGGAGATGGCCAGGGCATTCTCAGCTGCCATGAGTGGTCTGGGTTGCCGGATGGTTCTCGATGACTTCGGTACCGGATACGGCACCTTCACCGAACTGCGGCATCTTGATCTATACGCGTTGAAGATCGACCTGAGCTTCGTCCGGGACATGCTGGCAGACCGCGACGACGAACGCGTCGTCAACACGATTATCGTGGTGGCACGGGCCTACGGACTGACCACTGTCGCCGAGGGCGTCGAGTCACAGGAGGTACTGGAGCGCCTAGCCGAGATGGGAGTGGATCACGCGCAGGGGTACCTCTTCAGCAGACCAGCGCCGGTCGGTAGGTGATCGATGTGTGGGCGAGGCGGCGAGGCCCGGCAGAGTTGACTGCTTTCGCATTGGTCCGCGACCTCCTGATCTGGCCGAATACTTCACTCGGAGCGGCCTGGTGACTGCCGGATCGGGCCCGACGGCGCAGCCTCTGGCAGCCTGCGGCAATGAGCAGCTACACCTGACCGGTCGTATTCAAGCCCATGGCGCGCTGGTTGCCGCCGATCTACACAATCACCGCATCACCTATGCCAGCGCCAACACAGCTGAGCTGATCGGGGTACCGCCCAGTCGCCTGTTCGATTCGCCGCTGATGAGCGTCTTCTCTCCCGACGAGCAGCCGCGGCTTGAGCAGGCGATCGAGAAGAGTGGCCAGCGGCTTACGGCACTCGATGTCTACGGAGTGGGGCTGGCGACCCCACTTGACGGCGAGGTCGATGTGATTCTGCATCAAGCCGGCGGGCAGACCGTCCTCGAGATCGAACGGGCGCACGACGACAATCAAGTCAGTCTTGCCGAGGTTCTGCAGACCTCACAGGAGATTGGTGAGGCGGCGAACGTGGCCGAAGTTGAGGAAGCCATCGTAAGCGCGGTGCGCACGTTGACGGGATTCGACCGCGCGATGGTTTATCGGTTCCATGAAGACGAGCACGGGGAGGTCGTCGCCGAGGATTGTCGTCCAGGTCTTGTCCGCTACCTTGGGCACCATTTTCCGGCGAACGACATTCCGCTCCAAGCCCGCCAGATATACACCCGCACCGCGTCGCGCTACATACCCGACGTCAACGGTGGCGACGTCGCCGTGATGGGATCGCCGCGCATGGCCGGTGCGGCTCTTGACCTGAGCCAGGTTCGGTTGCGCAGCGTTTCCCCCTTTCACCTCGAATACATGCGCAACATGAAGACCGCGGCGAGCGTTTCGTTCGCCATAGCTGAGGGCGACCGCCTCACCAGGCTCGTCTCATGCACATCTGAAGAACCCCGCTTCCTCTCGCACGCTCGACGCAGGTCGTGTGAGCTGCTAGTCCTGCAGACAAAACTCCAGGTGGCGGCGGCTGAACGGATCTCCAGACTGCGCAATGAGGTCAGCCGCGAAGCCACCCGCGTCCGGCTTAGGACAGCGATGCAGAACGCACCCACTGTTGCCGAGGGGCTCACGTCGGCATCCGCTACCGACCTGCTGGATATCTGTCAGGCAGACGCCGCCGTTGTGTGTGCGGACGGGCAGTACCGGTCGATGGGCCCAGCACCATCCGAGCAGGCCGTGCGCCGACTCCACGGCGAAATCCGTGCCGAGGTCTCCCCCGGCGTACCTTGGGCTACCAACCGCCTGCAGCAATCGATAGCTGCCGCGCTTGGTGCGGCAGGCTGCTTGTTCGTCGAACTGGCTACACCGGATGATTTCTTGGCCTGGTTCCGACGAGACCGTCCACAGCAGATCCGCTGGCTCGGGGATCCGCATGCTCATTCCACTGGGGTGATCAATCCGAGGAAATCATTCGATACCTGGCTGGAGCGAGCCAGCGGCTCGAGCGCCCCCTGGACGGGCGGCGACCTTGAGGCGGCCGCGCTGGTAGCGACCGACGTCGAAACGGCCCAGCTGAGTCGAGCCCAAGCCAAACTCGCCTACCTGGGCCTGTACGACGCGCTGACCGGCCTACCCAATCGCCGCCATCTGAGCAACGCCATGGCCAGCATGCTGGCAAAAGCCACCCAGACCGAACCGGTAGCGGCGATCTTCATCGACCTCAACCATTTCAAGGCGGTCAACGATGACTACGGGCACGACGCGGGCGACTGCGTGCTGCGCGAGGCCGCCCGACGTATCGCGGAGGTGACCCGCGCCGGTGCCGACGTCGTGGGGCGGGCCGATGTGTGGGACCCGCCGGCGGGCAGGCTCGGCGGTGACGAGTTCGTGGTGGTCCTTCCCCGCACTGATGCCGAGGGGGCCGCATTGGTGGCAAACCGGATCCGCCAAGCGTTCCGCACGCCGATCGCTCTGGGACCAGACCAGAATCTGACCATCGGCGCAGCGATTGGGGTGACATTGGCGGTAACGCCTGAAGATCCCGACGATGTACTCAGACGCGCAGATGCCGCGATGTATGCAGACAAGCGAGAACGCCGGATCTCCGGTTGATTTAATCCTGCCCAGCGACCCCGTTAGACGATGTTTCCGCTGGTAGGTGGAGCCGCCTGGGGGAATCGAACCCCCGACCTATTCATTATGGGTGACCGCCGACCTGGGGTTCTTTCGGACCCGATGCTTCCGCAAAAGCGCAGGTGAACCATATGATTGCACTATTGACCGCTGCTGCGGGTGCAGAAACGCGCTCCGTTTCCGCGCCCTAACCGCGCCCTACAGAGCGATTTTCGCGGCCGCATAGCCGCGCTCAATGAACGTGCGCGACCATTCCGGAGCCACTTGGCTATGCATCACACCACGACGGCGTCGCTCGATACTCTGCTGGACTGGCCGATCATCACCCAGGGCTGGGACGCCATCACCGATCTGGCCACGACTTGGAGGGCGGGACTGGCACGGCAACGCCAACCGGGCCGGTGGTGTGATCACTTCTGCTGTGGCCGCGCCCTCCCGTGTTCGCCCCGGAAGAACCTGACTGAACTGGCAGTGCATGAGTTGGCGGTCTACCACCAACTCACCGATCCGGAGTGGACCCGGGTTCGCCGTATCGAGCAGGAGAAGATTCCGCTTGCCGATGGATTGGCTGCAGTCTCGGCCTGACCGCACTCCTACGTTTTGGGTCGAGGCCGTTCGCTCTTGGTGCCCTTGCTTAGGCTGTCGAGGACTTCCCGCAGTGTCCTAGCGGTGGCTTGCGCCTCGGCGGCGGCCAGTTCGGCGGTGTGGGCGGTTGTTCGTGCGTCGGCTGCGTCCTTGGTCGCTGCGGAGCGGGCGGCTTCGGCGGCGGCCAGCCGAGCGTCGCGATCGGCGAGCTGGGCGTCGCGGTCAGCGATCTCGCGGCGTAGTCGCTCGGCGTGGTCTTCGGCTTCCTCGGCCCGGGAGATCGCGGCGGTCAGTTCGGTCAGCGCGGCGGCCTCGGCGGCTACCAGGGTGGCCCGATCCCCCGCGTCGGCTTCGGCTTGCTCGTCGCGGGCAGCGGCCACCGCTGCGGACCACAGCGGTTCGAGAACCCGCTCCAGCTCCTCGGCCGGCACTGGCGGCACATCGCGGGTCGGCCGGTTCGTCCGCAGCCATTCACTGGCCGCGTCGGTGCCGACCCGGGCCCGATCCCGTAACGACCGGACGGTTACCGGCTTGCCCTCCGCGCTCAGCGCGGCGAAGGCGTCGGCCAGCGCCGATGCAGCGGCGGGGGTGGTTTTGGCGGCCATGCGCGGTCTCCTGTTAGGTACATTAGGTACGTTCCTAGGTACAGGTACGTTACTCCTGTTACTGGTCGAGCGCGAGGGGCGCGGCGTCGGCGCACGTCCTGGGCGGTCCGGGGCCGCATCGGTGAACGCCCGAGCAACCGTCCCCCGGTCACCGCCGCTGAGCGAGTCGAAGGGCCTCGACCGGCGCCGCGAACCTTCCGGTGACGGTGTCGCCGATTAGAGTTGAAGGTATGAACGCGGCACTGGCCAGGACCGCTGGGATGGCGATTCTCGGCGCCGCAACGGGTTACGGCGTGTGGCTGCTGGGCGGCGCGGTGATCATCCTTACGACGCCGGTGCACCTGTGGGCGGTTGCCACCGCGATTCTGGTGGCGGGCATCGCGGCGGGATCCTTCGCGGCCGCGCGCCGCTACCGCGACCGCCCCGGTGTCGCTGCTGCGTTATGGTCCGCGCCGCTGCTGCCGGTTCTGGCCAGCGTCTACCTGCTGTTCACCACCGTGGCGCCGTAGAAGGATTCACACGGTGCGGTGGTGGTTCTCAGCCGGCGCCGCTTTGACGTGAACGGGCGCTGCGGCTGCCGACGGGCGACAACGCGAACGCCTCTTTACCGCGGTAAAGACGCCGGGCCCGCCGTCGAGCCAGGGATGCGCACCGAACCGACCCGCGCCGGTCAATCCTGTGTCTGGACCACGACCCACCAACCCCAAGTCACATAGGCGAGTGGACTCCCAAACGGGTCCCTTCAGGTTAGGTTTCTCGTCGTGCGAATGAACAAAGTCTATCTGTGGGACAACGGTGGGCCCTTTGCGGTTGAGCAAGAGTTCGGAATCGGCCCGTTCACAGTCCTGTTCGGAAAGAACAACGCCGGCAAGACCAGCATCCTCGATCAGATTTATCTGATGCTCGCCACCCGCCCCCCCCGGGGCCGGCGAAGCGCGGCTACGCGGAGTTCTTGGGGGTGACGAGGATCCGGGGGATGAGCAGATCGGCATGGCTACTGGAGCGATCTACGTTGAACTCGAGCCGGACTTGGAATTTGATCACGGTGTCCTCGAATCATTTCCGCGCTGGGAGCCGGTCAAGGAAGGCGCGGTCAGGTTTGGCCCCCTGCCGCATCGACAGGTCTGCTACGGCGCTGTTGTCGAAGGACTCCCCCCACGCCCCCCGGAGTTGTGGTTCACGGACCTCAGCGAGTTCTACCGGGAGATCCTCTCCAAGATCGTTGATGGGTCATGGAAGGGTTTTGACTACGAGTTGGACGAGCAGCAGCGTCGCACGCCTACGCGCCGATCAAGGACACCGGAACGGTCATCCCTGAGGCCGACTTCACCCGGCGGCAACGGTCCGTTTCCGGAACCGCTCTTCTTAGGCTGGGAGTTCCACGAGATCGACACATTGGTGACCGAAGCGATCGCCGAGATAACACTTTTGATCCGCAACCGACACGGTGTAATGAATGCCCCGCTCGAGGTCATCGATTCCGAAGAAGATGCTGGCTTTAAGACGTATCGACTCCGCCCCAGCGTGGAACGCGCCGTCGGGCAGCTCGCATTGTTGGCAACTGATCTGCTGCCGGACTTCCTCGAGGGGGAGATTCAAACCCGCTTCTCAATGCCGTTCGCGTGGGATGACCTTCCGCGGGTGCAGCTGTACTACGTCGCCCCAGGGCGGGACCGTCGGGGGCGTCGCCTGACAGATGTGGGCAGAGGAGCTTCTCGTTGGTTGGGTATCGCAGTGCAACTGGCGCTACGCATCATGGAGGACGACACCGAGACGACCTCTCTTGATTCCGTCGGATACGGGCAATTCTCCGGCCATGTGCTGTTTATCGACGAACCTGAGGCCCACCTTCATCACTCCGCGGTGGCCAGCATCGTCCGATGGTGCCGCCGCATGGTACGCAGCGGATTCAACGTCCTCGCGGCGTCACACCACGAGGAATTCCTGCGCGCCCCAGGCGAGGACGTCACCTTCGTCGAAGTCGCCCGCCGAGAGGTCGTTGACCGGGACGGCGATCCGGTATGGTCGACGACCGCTCGAACCATCACGACGGCCGCCACTTCAACACTGCAGGAGTTGGCTGATGGGGTTGGCATGCATCCTTCCGTGGCGCTCTCCCTGTACCGGGCGATCCTGTTCGTTGAGGGGCCGCTCGACGAGGCCGTCCTCGACGAGTACGCCGGTCCAGCATTGGACGCCGCTGGCGTCACCATCATTCCCATCCACGGAACAAGGAACCTTGAGGGGCTCATCGATGGCGAGTTCACGACTCGTCTGGGCATCAAAACCGGCGTGCTGACCGACAACACCATCACCGGCACGATCGCTAATCGATCCAACAAGAAACGGTCAAGCGAAGAGAAGAAGCTTCTCAGGCTGATCAAGAGATTCGACGACCAAGGTCTACCGCCGCCGGATCTATTTGGAGTAGCCGAGGATGACTTGCTGTTCGCCCTCCCACCAGACGCCATACGGGAGTACTTAAGAGGTCCGTTTCCGGGGTGGCACGAGCTGCGAGCAGAGTGTCGTGTAGCCGAGGGCCGGGGGCCGTCGGACTCAGTCGACTGGAAGTCCTACGCGGAGAAGCATTACGGATTGCCCATCACGACGGCGGACGGGGTCAGACGAATCGTCCGCGCGCTGGACCTGGCCGGTGTCGAGTTAGCGAGTGTTCGCACGGTGGTCGACGAAATCATCTCCTGGGCGCACGACACGTAGCCGAAGGTCGTCGTGCCCGGCAAGCTTCCGCCGGGATCGCGCTACGCCGTTACCCTCCCACGTCGAACGAAGTCCCGGCGGAGTTCGCGCTACGCCTGGCACGCCTCTCTTGCATGCCACGCGTCTCTTGCCTGGCACGCGCCCCTTATACGGCACGCCTCTCTTGCATGCCACGCGTCTCTTGCCTGGCACGCGCCCCTTGTACGGCACGCGTCTCTTGCATGGGCACACGTCCCTTGCCCAGCACACATCCCTTGTAAGACACACGCCCCTTGTAAGTCACGGGTTGCTACGGGTGGAGTTCAAGAACTCCCACCAGCGGTTCACTAGACAGTCCCAGCGGCGGTTTCTCCACCTCGCCAGCCCGGGTAGCGCTGCCCACCAAGCTTTTTCGCCCCGATCCTTGGCGAAAAAGCCCCCGGGCGAGACATAGATAGCCTGGATTCGGTTAAGTGCCCACGGAATTCGGCGCTGATGAAGTTGTTTCGTCCCGTTCGCCGGTCAATCCTGCGTCCGCGACTCGTTACGGAATGGGCGGTGCTGCGGGGGGTGCGGGGGCAGCAGGTGCTGCGGGGGCGGCCGGGGGGCCGGCA
>CAZCHU010000044.1:0-22519 GCA_964498215.1 uncultured Mycobacterium sp.
CCGTCCCGACCTAGCACTCGCCGGTCGCGAGTGCCAACGTCATTCTTAGCACTCGACCAAGGAGAGTGCAAGGTTGGCCCCCGGCTCGACACGCAGTCCCAGACACGCCGAGCGCAGATGCAATCACCGATCCCGCTGCCCTAGACTGCATTCCGGTCAGAGAGGAGTCATCGGGTGCGGGCTGACGCAGCGCCCAGCACCCAAGCGCTACGGGGCTGGCAGCGACGGGCGCTGGTGAAATATCTGGCCGCCAAGCCACGCGATTTCCTCGCGGTGGCGACACCGGGTTCCGGCAAGACCACCTTCGCGTTGCGCGTCATGGCCGAACTGCTGGCCGAGGGCACCGTCGAGACGATCACCGTCGTGGTGCCCACCGAACACCTCAAGATTCAATGGTCCAAAGCCGCCGCCCGGCTCGGTATCGCGCTGGACCCCAAGTTCTCCAACTCCAACTCGCAGACGTCTTCGGAGTACCACGGCGTCGTTGTCACCTATGCCCAGGTCGCCAACCACCCCACCCGACACCGGGTGCGCACCGAGAACCGCAAGACACTGGTCATCTTCGACGAGATCCACCACGGCGGCGACGCCAAAAGTTGGGGCGAGGCCATCGGCGAGGCTTTCGATGACGCAACCCGACGGCTGTCGCTCACCGGCACACCGTTCCGCAGCGACGACAGCGCGATCCCATTCGTCACCTACGCGCCCGACCGGGACGGCTTGCTGTGCTCGCAGGCCGATCACACCTACGGGTACTCCGAGGCGCTCGCCGACGGCGTAGTTCGGCCGGTGATGTTCATGGCCTACTCGGGCGAGTCGCGCTGGCGTGACAGCGCCGGCGAGGAACACGCCGCGCGCCTGGGCGAGCCGCTGACCGCCGAGCAGACGGCACGCGCCTGGAAGACGGCGCTCAACCCGGCCGGTGAGTGGATGCCCGCCGTGATCGGCGCGGCGGACACCCGGCTTCGCGGCCTCCGCGAGCACGTTCCCGACGCCGGTGGGATGATCATCGCCTCCGATCAGGCCGCAGCCCGCGCCTACGCCGAACTGCTGGAGCGCATCACCGGCGAGTCACCCACCGTGGTGCTCTCCGACGACAAGGGCGCCTCGGACCGCATCTCGGAGTTCGCCGCCGGTACCTCGCGCTGGCTGGTGGCTGTGCGCATGGTGTCCGAGGGAGTCGACGTTCCCCGGCTGGCAGTCGGGGTGTATGCCACCAGCGCCGCGACGCCGTTGTTCTTCGCGCAGGCGATCGGCCGGTTCGTGCGATCGCGGCGTCCCGGTGAATCCGCCAGCATCTTTCTGCCCTCGGTGCCCAACCTGCTGCTCCTGGCTAGCGAGATGGAGGCGCAGCGCAACCACGTCCTGGGCCGGCCCCACCGGGAGACCCTCGAGGACCCGCTGGACGCCGAGATAGCCGAGCAGAAGCGCGACGAACCTGACGACAAGGACAACGGGATCGAGTATCTGGGCGCTGACGCCGAGCTCGATCAGGTGATCTTCGACGGTTCATCCTTCGGAACCGCGACCCCCGCCGGCAGCGACGAGGAGGCAGACTACCTCGGCATCCCCGGCCTACTCGACACGAATCAGATGCGAGAACTGCTGCGGCGCAGGCAGGAAGATCAAATCACCAAGCGCACGGTCAGCGGCGTCGTACCACGACCCTCGACCCACGGCCAACTACGTGAGCTGCGGCGCGAGCTCAACACACTGGTGTCGGTGGCCCATCACCGCACCGGGAAGCCGCATGGGTGGATTCACAACGAGCTGCGGCGGATCTGCGGCGGCCCGCCCATCGCCGCGGCCACGACCGAGCAGTTGCGCGAACGAATCGAGGCCGTCCGAGCTCTGGTCAGTTCGGCGTGAAATCCGTCGCCCCTCAGCGCAGATAACCACGCCGGAGCCGCGACGTCGCGATCACGAGAGCACAAAAAACGATGACTCCGCACGATACGTAGAGCCAGCCGATGGGCGCGGGCGTTCGATCCGGTAGTACGCCGACGACCATCGTGGTCCCGGCTACGATGGCGAAGGCCAGCAAGCCGAACATGCCGCCTACCAAGCCAAGATTGCGGGTGAACATACCGATGGCGTTCGCTTGCGCCTGCGGGCACAACGCGCCACATCCGCACACCACCAGGAACCCGCCTGCGGTCAGAGCCCATACGTTGACGCCGATCGTCACCGAGGACACCAGGATGACAAGCGCACCCGCCATGAACACCGTCCAGGCGCCGAAGGCGATGAGGCGTAGGGATACCCGGGTCGCCAGGATGCCCGTCCCAAGGCTTCCCAACAGCACCGCCACACCGACAGCCAGGGCGACCAGGCCATAGGACGAGGGCGAGAAACCCATCTCGTTCTGGTAGAGGAACGGTGCAGCCACACCGAAAGACAGCTGCGAGCCGGCCGCCAGGCCGAACACCGCGACCAGCGCCAGGAACGTCGGGTTGCGTATCGTCTCGGACCCCACACTCCGAATCGCGCCCGGGCTCAGCGGCGAACGCCGCTCAACCGGCAGGGTTTCGGGAAGCATCGTGACGACCAGCACTCCGACCATGATCGAACACGCCGCGATGACGACGAATACGACTCGCCAGGAGAGATATTCGACGATGAACCCGCCGGCTGCGGGCGCGAGGACCGGCGCCGAGGCCCAGGCAGCCCCAAGCATTCCATTGACCGACGTCAGCCGCGCACCCTGGAAACAGTCGGCAGCGATGGCCACCGCGACGATGATGAAGGCGCTCGACACGGCTCCCTGCACAAGTCGCAACCCGAGCAGTACCCCGATGTTGTCGGCCAGCGCACAGCCCAAGCTGGTGACTACCAACAGACCGATACAGCTGAGCAGCACGGGCTTTCGCCCATGCGCATCGGAGAGGATGCCCACAGGAAGATAACCTAGGCTCATGCCGAGCAGATACACCGACACCGTGTACTGCAGGGCGGCCGCGCCGGCATTCAGGTCCGCCTCCATGATCGGCATCGCCGGGGTGTACATATCCAGCGGGAGCTGATTGAGCGGAACGACGAACAACAGGACTGCGACGAGTCGCCATGGCGGCGAGCTGTGGTGGGCGTCCACGACGCCAACCTATCGGCTTGGTACTCGCACAGGGCCGGTTTTGCGGGCGAGGTGGTGACGACCAGGCCCAGCACCGAGGCGGATCAGGTTCATCGGCAACGGATTTCGCCCGAGCGACTCAGACTCTGGCATCGTAGGCAGATCCGGCCACCCCGGGACGCCGATTGGTGAAGAATAGGCCGTCGAGGAGGGAATTCCATGGACTCTGTGGATACGGTCGCGTTGGCGCGCAGCCAAGCCAACCGGCTGGCGAACGCCGAGGCCATCAAGAGGATGAAGCAGTCCAATCCGGTCTTGGTGGGGATCGGGAAGGCCAAGGATGTCGTTCCCGGAATGCGCCGCGATCTGGTCCTGCACGCGGGACCGCCGATCACCTGGAACGAGGCATCCGGCGCCTTGAAAGGGGCCATCATCGGCGGCCTGATCTTCGAGGGCCTCGCCCGGGACAAGGAGGACGCCGTCCGGTTGATGACGTCGGGCGAGATCGATCTGGAACCCTGCCACGACCACTGTGCGGTGGGGCCGATGGCCGGGATCATCACGCATTCCATGTCCGTGTTCATCATCGAAGACCAGAGGTGGGGCCACCGCACGTACTCGAATCTCAGCGACGACCTAGGCGACTACCTAGGCAGCTCGGTCCGGTTCGGCGTGTACGAGAAGCCTGCGATCGAGCATCTGCACTGGATGGAGGGCACGCTCGCACCGATCCTCGGCCAAGCCATCGCGGAGGTCGGGAGCATCGACTTCCTCCCCATCATCGCCAAGGGTCTGCTGATGGGAGATGACTGCCATACCACGATGAACGCCGCGACACCGCTGTTCCTGAGGGCGCTGATGCCGGGCCTGCTCGAGGCGTGCGAGAACCGCGAGACTCTGGCCAAGATCATCGCCCTCATCTACGACGACAGCCTGTTCGCCCTCAATCCCGTCATGGCTACGTGCAAGGCGATCAGCACTGCGGGCAGCGGGATCGAACACAGCAGCATCGTGACTGTAATGGCCCGCAACGGAACGGAATTCGGCATCAAGGTATCCGGATTGGGAGATCGCTGGTTCACCGGACTTGCCGAGATCGGACGCGGGTCCCTGATGCCCGGGGTGTCACCGTCCGAGGTGGGCAGGGACATGGGCGACAGCGCCATCACCGAGACCCTGGGCCTTGGCGGGACCGTCCGCTCCTCGTCAGGGTCGGCGAGAGACGCTACCGAGATCACGCTTCGCATGTACGGCATTACGCAATCGGAGAGCGACGTATTCGGAGTTCCCGCACTGGACGGTCGCGGAGCGCCCATGGGGTTCGACATCCTCAAGATCGTCGAACAGAACCTGCGCCCCGCGATCAATTCCGGACTCGCCCACAAGCAGATGAACCGCCCTGCCGCCGGTGCCGGTTCCCTTCACCCACCCATGGAGGCCTTCGTCGATGCGGTGCGGGCTTTCGCCGCCGCGGAGTCGTGACCAACCCGAAGATGCGGCAGCCGATGGACCGCGCGATCGTCGTGATGGTCTTTCACCGCGTGCCCGACATTGCCGGGTTTGCAGGGTGGGTGTCGCGGCTACGCGGGACGGCACTCGACGCGCCGGGGTGCCTGACCATGCTCGACTCCGTGCACGAGGATCCCCTGTTCGACTTCGCCATCGCAGCGATCTTCTCCGAAGAGGACCTGCTACACCGGTGGCTCGACAGCGCACCGTTGTCTTCGGCCCTGCGCGACGGCGCGGCGATGGGCTTCCTGCGAGCGACGCAGGACCTGGTTCTGGTACCGAACCGGGAACTGCCCAGCGGGGTGGCCGCGTTCCGTCTCAGCGTCACCCCCGGAAAGCGCCCGGCGTTCCTGGCCGCGCAGCGGCGGATGACGACGACCGCATCGGATTTCGCCGGCTATCAGGGATCGGCGCTGTTCGCTCCGGAGGCCACCGACGAATGGCTGCCGGTGATTCGTTTCCGCACCGACCGCCAACTGGCCGATTGGCTGTCCTCACCGGCGCGCGGCGAGGCGCTGCCCGACCTGCGGTCTCTGTTGACGCGGGACATCTCCGAGATGACCAGCATCAACACCTTCGGCACCACGGTGCGTACGCAGGACAACAGGACACTGGTCACGCCGAAGTGGAAGTCGTCGATGCTGGTGCTGCTGTTGCTGTACCCCATCGTGATGGTCTTGAGCCGGTTCTTCACTCCACTGCTCGACCACGTACAGACACCGCCGTGGCTAGCGGTGTCCGTTGGCCAGATACTGAGCGTGGCGATCCTGACCTGGCTACTGATGCCGTTCACCGCGCGTGGCTTCCGGCGGTGGCTGGACCCGGTGGATGGCGCGGGATGGCGCATCGGCCTGGCGGGAGCGGCCGCCGTCCTCGCGTTGTACCTGATCAACCTGACGCTGTTCGCCACCGTGCCATGGCTGCAGTACTGGGAACACTCGGGGTGACCCGCTGCTACTTCTATAGCCCCAGCAGCTCGGGCAGGTCGGCCACCGAATCGATGACGTGGTTGGGTTGCATCGCGAATTCGTCTGCGGCCCAGCGGTCCAGGGTGTCCTGGCGGAACTTACCGGTGCGCACCAGCACCCCGGTCATGCCGACAACTTGGGCGGCGATCACGTCGTTGTTGAGGTCGTCGCCCACCATGTACATCTCGTCGGGATCCACGCCGAGCCGCCCCGCTGCCGACAGGAAACCCTCGGGCGCCGGCTTCCCGACTGCGGTCGCCCTTCGCCCCGAGGTTTCCTCCATCCCGATCAGGTACATGCCGGTATCGATCCGCAAACCGTCGGCAGTGGTCCACGCGGTACTGCGATGCATCGCCACCACGGGTACCCCTTGCGCCATCCAGTCGTAGACCCAGGACAACGTCAGATGGCTGTAGGCCGGCCCGGCCCCGCCGAGCAGCACCACGTCGGGGGTCTCCGGCGCGCGCTGACCGCTGAACTCGGTGGAGCACACGATGTCGATGCCCGGCATGTCTTCGGCGATCTGTCCGCTGTTGACCAGGAAGCAGCGGGCATCCGGGTAGCGGCTGCGGACGTAGTCAGCGGTCAGCGCGGCCGCGGTGATCACCTCGTCGGCACTGACAGACATGCCCGACTTGCTCAGCAGCTCGGCGATCTGCGCGCGACTTCTCGTGGTCGTGTTGGTCAGATACGCGCACGAGACCTGGTTGTCGGCCAACGTGCGCAAAGTCTCGGCCGCCCCGGGTATCGGCTTCCATGAGGTCACCAACACTCCATCGATGTCGAAGAGCACCCCACCGATAGCCATGATGCGACAGTAAACCGACGCGGCGCGAGCGCAACTCGGACCCGGCCAGGTTGAGGTCGGGCTAGCCTCGGGCCCAGTGGGTCGCGCCCACCCAGTGAGATGTCCTCGCCACGATGGACCAGGCGATGTCGGCGGGCACGTCGACGATCTCGTAACGCTTCACCCCCGCCGCTGTGGCCGCGATCAGCGTGGCGACCCCGGCCCTGCGCTGCAGCAGCGTCTGCCGCACTGTCCACCCCACGATCCCCGCGGCGGACACGCAGTCTCGGCGCCGCTGCAGGCTTCCGGCACGCGCCACCAGCCAGCCGTCCCCCACCCGATGACCGAGCGACCGGGACCGATCAGCGGCCAGAAACATGCTGCCCAGCGTCACCAACGCCAGCGCCGACCAGGCCCACGCCGGCACACCCGCGAACGCGGTCAGAACCACCAGCCCTGCGGCAACGACGGCCGGCAACGCCATCGCCCGGTTCCAGCGCCGACGGGTCGCCACCGGCCCATGGGACGTCAACCCGCCGGTGACCGCACCCGGCTGGGCGATGAGGTCGGCCAGTACCGATTCAGCCGTGCGCCGTGGGCAGGGAGGCAGCAGCTGCGAAGCCTCCCCCGCCCCGGCGACGCCGGTCATCACGGCGTCCAGCCGTGCGCCCCCGAACAGCCGCACCAAGAGCGGTTCCCGCAGCGAGCCGCCACGCAGCCGACGCATGTCGAAGGTGTGCTCGCGCACGCGCAGCAGACCATGGGACAGATGCAGAAGCTCGGCGTCACGGCGCAACTCCAGGTTCGCGTAACTCAACAGCGACTGCGCCACCGACAGCAGCACCGAGGCGATCAGCACCACCACCGCACCGGCCAGCACGCCTCCACCGCCCACCCTCTGGAAGAGCGAGCTCCCCGAGCGCACAACACCGGTATCCCGAAGTGCGGTAAGGACTCCCGTCTGATAGATCACGCCGAACGCCGCCCCGATCGTCACCAGCCCGGTGAACGTCAACGGGCTGTAGCGGAGCCACGACGGTTGCCACCGGGCCAGCACCCGGCCCGGCGTACCCGCGGGATCCGGCGGCGCCAGCGATTCAGCCAACAGGGTCGCCCGTAAAGCCGGCACCGCACGGGCGGGCACCGCGTCGAGCGCGAACGAGGTGTCGCCCGCGGTCTCCTGCCCGGTGCTCACCCTGAGCACCGTCAGGCCGAGTGCCCGGTGCAACAACCGCGCGTCGGTGGACACCGAACGAATCCGGTTGCGTGGCACCGAGAGAACCTTGCGTTGCAGCACCCCCGTGCGCAGCTGCACCTCGTCGGATCCGATGCGGTAGGCCGTGGTGAACCACCGCGCCAGTCCGTAGCCCACGATGAGCGTCACCCCGATCAACGCCCAAACCGGGTTGCCAGTCGCAGACCCAAGCACCACCGAGCCGATCAGCACGGGAAGCTGCCGGAGCACCTCGTGCACCGGGTGCACGAGCAGCATTCGGGGGCTCAGGCGCAGCCATTCCCGCCCGAAGGCCTGGGTCACGTGGCATCCTCGGCGCCGAGTGCGGCGATGTCAGTGAGCTGAGCGACCACGTTGTCGGCGACGTCGGTGTCCAGTGCGACGATGCGCACCGCACCGGCCGACGAGGCAGTTGTCACCGTCACGTTCGACAACCCGAACACCCGATCCAGCGGGCCACGGTAGGTATCGACGGTCTGCACCCGCGAGATCGGGGCTATCCTCCGTTCCTGGACCAGCCAGCCCGATTGGGTGTATACCGCGGTGGCGTCCAAGTCCCACCGGTGAACGCGGTATCGCCACAGCGGAACAACGATGACGAACACCACGATGCCGAGCACAGTGCCGGCTGCCCCGAGCACATGCAGCCAGATCATGTGGCGGTCCACCGCAAACCACACCACCTGCACCACCACGACGAACAACCAC
Organism: uncultured Mycobacterium sp.; assembly: GCA_964498215.1. Taxonomy (GTDB): domain Bacteria; phylum Actinomycetota; class Actinomycetes; order Mycobacteriales; family Mycobacteriaceae; genus Mycobacterium. Next base: position 8,277 of record CAZCHU010000044.1, read on the forward strand.
GGAATCGCCGCCCCGATCGCCCACACCATCGGGGCCTTGCGGCTCGGCCGGTGCGCCGGTTCAACCATGTCCATGCGTCGAGCATGGCCTAGTCCGATCGGGTCCGCGCCGAAGTATGTTGAACCCATGAGCGCCAAGTGGACCACCGCGGACGTACCCGATCAATCCGGCCGGGTAGCGATCGTCACCGGCGGCAACTCCGGTATCGGTTTCGAGGCCGCCGCGGCACTGGCGGGCAAAGGCGCCCACGTGGTCCTCGCGGTGCGCGACCCGGACAGGGGCAGGGAGGCGGCGCGGCGCATCGAGGAGACCCATCCGGGGGCTGGCGCCTCGATACAGCAACTCGACCTCACGTCGCTGGACAGTATCCGCTCCGCCGCTGACGACCTGCGCGCTGTCTATCCGCAGATCGACCTGTTGATCAATAACGCCGGGGTGATGTACCCACCGAAGCAGACCACCATCGACGGCTTCGAATTACAGTTCGGCACAAATCATCTCGGCCATTTCGCTTTTACCGGCCTGCTGCTTGACCACCTGCTTCCGGTCGAGGGGTCACGTGTGGTGACCGTCGCCAGCATCGCCCACAACATCCAGGGCGACATTCATTTCGACGATCTGCAGTGGGATCGCAGCTACAACCGCGTCGCCGCCTACGGCCAGTCCAAGCTGGCAAACCTGATGTTCACTTACGAGCTGCAGCGCCGGCTTACTGAGAAGGGGGCGCCGACGATCGCTGTCGCCGCGCACCCCGGTATTTCCAACACCGAACTCATGCGCCACATCCCCGGCTCCGGACTGCCCGGCTTCAAGCAGCTCGCCGGGTTGGTCACCAATAGTCCGCCCATCGGTGCGCTGGGAACGCTACGGGCGGCGACCGATTCCGCAGTACAGGGCGGCCAATACTACGGCCCCTCCGGCTTCCGCGAGCTGGTCGGCCATCCGGTCCTGGTGCGGTCCAACCGCAAGTCCCACGATGTCGCCGTGCAGCAGCGTTTATGGTCGGTGTCCGAGGAGTTGACCGGGGTGGAGTTCCCAGCGTGATGCGCTCCGTCGATGAGCATCGCGAGGTGGTCGCGGGCCTGATCACGGCGCGACCGCCGATCACCATGCCGGTCAGCCACAGCACCGCAGCGCTGGGCCTGGTTCTCGCCACCGACGTGGTCGCCCCGTTGTCCCTGCCCGGCTTCGACAACTCGGCGATGGACGGATACGCCGTGCTCGTCGAGGACGTGGCGGCGGCCTCCGCAGGGACCCCCGTGCGGCTTCGGGTCACTGAGGACATCCCCGCGGGCCGCACTGACATCCCGACGATCACCGCCGGTACCGCGCACCGGATCATGACCGGTGCCGCACTCCCCGCCGGTGCTACGGCGGTGGTGCCGGTCGAGTCCACCGACGGCGCGACCGACACCGTCACGATTCGGGCCTCCGCCCGACCGGGCCAACACATCCGCCGCGCTGGCGAAGACGTCACCGTGGGCACCACCGTGCTGCGGGCCGGAACGGTGATCACCCCCGCCGCGTTGGGCTTGGCGGCCGCGCTCGGCCTGGGCGAACTGGCGGTGCTGCCGCGCCAGCGGGTGTTGGTGATGTCGACCGGAACTGAGTTGGTAGCGCCGGGCACCCCACTACGCCCGGGCCAGATCTACGAGTCCAATGCGGTCATGCTGGCGGCCGCGGTGCGCGATGCGGGCGCTGAGGTGGTGGCAGCGCCGACGACCAGTGACGACGTCGACACGTTCCGGGCCACATTGCGCCGGCACCTGCCCGATACCGACCTGGTTATCACCACCGGTGGCGTCAGCGCCGGCGCATATGAAGTGGTCAAAGATGCGCTGGAGCACGATTCCGGAGGTCAAGTCCAGTTCGTCAAGGTCGCGATGCAACCGGGCATGCCGCAGGGTGCTGGGACTTTGGATGATGCTTCCGGCACACCCATCGTCACACTGCCGGGCAACCCGGTCAGCGCACTGGTGTCCTTCGAGGTGTTCATCCGGCCGGCGCTGCGTGCCGCCATGGGCCTGCCCAACCCCGACCGGCCACGGCGCACCGCCGTGCTCACCGAACAGCTGACCTCACCGCTGGGGAAACGACAGTTTCGGCGCGGCTTTCTGGAAGCCGACACGGTGACCAGCTACGGGCCACCGGCGTCGCACCATCTTCGCTGGCTGGCCTCGGCGAACTGCCTGCTTGAACTCGACGAGGCCACCGACGAGGTGGCCGCCGGGGAGCGGGTTCAGGTGTGGGACCTCCGCTAGCGGGACCTCACCCGTAGAATCGCTGCACGATGGCCAGACGCCCCGACCTCAGGACAGGCCCAGCGCGGCTGCTGGCGCTGATTCGTTCTTCCGTTCCCCCGATGCATCCCGCGGGCCTGCCGTTCGTCGGCGCGAGCCTGGCGATCGCACTGGCGGGGCGCCGGAACCGCTGGCTGCGCCACGTCGCGCTCGCCTCGGCCGCGGCCAACGCCGCGTTCTTCCGACACCCGCCCCGCAAACCACCGACCCGGCCGGGGCTGGCCGTCGCGCCAGCTGATGGACTCATCTGCCTGGTCGACGAGGAGATACCACCGAGTGAACTCGGTCTTGCCGCAACGCCGTTGCCGCGCATCAGCATCTTCCTGTCGTTACTTGACGCCCACGTGCAACGAGCACCGATCGGTGGCGAAGTCGTCGCCGTGACCCACCGGCCCGGTTTGTTTCTGTCCGCCGACCTCGCTGCCGCCAGCGCCGACAACGAACGCAACAGCGTCCTCATCCGATCCTCCACAGGGGCCGAAGTGGTCGCAGTGCAGATCGCAGGCCTGCTCGCCCGGCGGATCGTCTGCACCGTGAATCCCGGCGACCAGATCGGAATCGGTGACACCTATGGGCTGATCCGCTACGGCTCACGGCTGGACACCTATCTGCCGGCCGGGTCCACGATCCTGGTGGAGGTCGGCCAGCGGGCGCTGGCCGGCGAGACGGTGTTGGCGGAGCTGCCATGATCAAGCCCCGCAGGCCCCGCATCAAAGCCCCGGTCATGAGCGTACGGATCCTGCCCAGCGCAATGACGGTGGCCGCGATTTGTTTCGGGCTCAGCTCGGTAAAGTTCGCGTTGGAGGGCCGGTCGACCGAGGCGATGGCTTTTCTGGCGATCGCTGCCATCCTCGACGCCCTCGACGGGCGCGTGGCCCGGGCACTGAACGTTTCTTCACGCATGGGCGCGGAGATCGACTCACTCGCCGACGCCGTGAACTTCGGTGTCGCACCCGCTTTCATCGTGTACGGCACGCTGCTGTCCGATTCCCGGATCGGCTGGATCGTGGTGCTGCTCTACGCGGTGTGCATCGTGCTGCGGTTGGCGCGCTTCAACGCCATGCTCAGCATCGACAAGCCCGACTACGAGAAGAAGTACTTCGTCGGCATGCCCGCTCCCGCCGGGGCCATCGGAGCGATCGGACCGCTGGCCGCCAAGATGCAGTTCGGCGACGGCTGGTGGACCTCGGAGCCCGCGGTCGTGATCTGGATGATCGCTGTCTCACTGTTGGTGGTCAGCACCCTTCCGATGCGCAAGATCCACACGTTCTCAGTGCCGCCTGCCATGGTCGCCCCGCTGCTCGCGCTGCTGGCGATCGGCGTGGCCGCCGCGATTCTGTACGGCTACCTGGTGATCCTGGTGATCATCGTGGCCTACGTCGTCCATATTCCGTTTGCTATCCGGACCCGGCGATTCCTGGCCGCGCACCCAGAGGTGTGGGATGACAAGCCGCGACAACAACGCGCCGCGCGGCGGGCTATCCGTCGAGCCCAGCCGCATCGCCGGTCGATGATGCGACTCGGCCTGCGTAAGCCGCCGCGGAACTAACGTGCGACCGTCTCCCGGCCCACAGCTCACGCTCACTGCCAGGCTCAACACCTCGGCCCTCGACAACCGGCGCGGCGTGATCCGCCTGCATCCTGAAGCCGTTGCCGCCCTGGGCATCAGGGAATGGGACGCGGTATCGCTGACAGGTGGGCGCACCACCGCGGCCGTGGTCGGCCTTGCACCCGCCGGGACTCCCGCGGGCACCGCACTGCTCGACGACGTGACGCTGTCGAACGCCGGGCTACGCGAGGACACGGCCGTGCTCGTGACGCCAGCCACCGTCCAGGGGGCCCGCTCGGTCACCCTCAGTGGCTCCACCCTGGCAACCCAATCGATCGCCGCGGCCACCCTGCGTCAGGCACTGTTGGGCAAGGTCATGACGGTCGGTGACACCGTCTCGCTGTTGCCCCGCGACCTCGGTCCGGGCACGTCGACATCGGCGGCGAGCGCCGCACTGGCGTCGTCGGTAGGCATCACCTGGACTTCCGAATTGTTGACCGTGACAGATCTGGATCCCGCCGGACCGGTCAGCGTGCAACCCAATTCACTGGTCAGTTGGGGCGCATCGGCACCCCAAGGACCCAAGACACGCACCGATGAGCCGGCCGCGCCGGCGACCATACCCACCGTCGCTTTCGACGACCTCAAGGGCGCTCACGCCCAGGCCGGCAAGCTGACCGAATGGCTCAAGCTGGCGCTCGACGAGCCTGAACTTCTCGAAACGCTGGGTGCGACAGCCAGCCTCGGTGTCCTGGTATCCGGTCCAGCCGGAGTCGGCAAGGCAACCATGGTGCGGACGGTATGCGCGAACCGGCGATTGATTGAACTGGATGGCCCGGAAATCGGTTCGCTGACAGCCGCGGACCGGCTTTCGGTGGTTGCCGACGCGGTCGAGGCCGTCGGGCGCGCCAACAGTGCCGGCGCCGGTGGCGGCGGGGTACTTCTGATCACGGACATCGATGCGCTCCTGCCGCTGACGGCCGAACCGGTTGCCGGGCTGATCCTGGCAGAGTTACGCACGGCGGTCGCCGCCAACGGCGTCGCCTTCATCGCCACCTCCGCCGTTCCGGACAACCTCGATGTCCGACTGAGAGCGCAGGATCTGTGTGACCGTGAGCTCGGGCTCAGCCTGCCCGACGGCAACACCCGCACACAACTGCTGGAGGTCCTGGTGCGGGGAGTGCCCTCGAAAGGGCTTGAGCTCAAAGAGATATCGGAGCGAACGCCGGGTTTCGTGGTCGCCGACCTAGCGGCTGTGGTCCGTGAGGGCGCGCTGCGCGCCGCGGCCAGGGCTAGCCACGACGGGGCACCGCCTGAACTCAGGCAGCAAGACCTGATCGGTGCGCTGGGAGTCATCCGGCCGCTGTCGCGTTCAGCCACCGCCGAGCTGTCCATCGGTTCGGTCACCCTCGACGATGTTGGCGACATGAGCGACACCAAGCGGGCACTCACCGAGGCGGTGCTCTGGCCACTGCAGCATCCCGAAACCTTCGAGCGCCTCGGCGTGCAGCCACCGCGCGGCGTGCTCCTCTACGGCCCACCCGGATGCGGCAAGACGTATGTGGTGCGAGCGCTGGCCAGCTCGGGTCGACTCAGCGTTCACGCGGTCAAGGGTGCAGAGCTGATGGACAAATGGGTTGGCTCCTCAGAGAAGGCGGTGCGCGAACTGTTCCGCCGCGCCCGAGATTCCGCGCCCTCACTGGTGTTCCTCGATGAGATCGACGCGTTGGCGCCTCGGCGTGGTCAAAGCTTCGATTCGGGTGTGACCGACCGCGTGGTCGCCGCGATGCTGACCGAGCTCGACGGCATCGAACCGCTGCGCGACGTGGTCGTGTTGGGCGCGACGAACCGACCGGACCTCATCGATCCGGCGTTGCTTCGGCCGGGCCGACTGGAGAAGCTCGTGTTTGTCGAGCCGCCCGATGCCGAGGCGCGCAGCGAGATTCTGCGCGCCGCCGGAAAGTCGGTGCCGCTGGTCTCCGAAGGGCCCGAGGCCGTCGATCTGGATACGTTGGCCGGCGATCTCGACGGCTACAGCGCGGCGGACTGCGTGGCGCTACTGCGGGAAGCCGCACTCACGGCGATGCGCCGCTCGATCGACGCCGCCGACGTCACGGCCGCCGACGTCGCCACCGCGCGCGAGGCGGTGCGGCCCTCACTCGATCCCACGCAGGTTGCGGCATTGCGGGAGTTCTCTACCAGCCTCCTGCGTTGACACTGGACGGACTCAGGCTGGATCTCCGTACTCATCGAACCAGTAGGCGAGCTTCCCGCGGCGACTCACCGCACGCAGCCGTCGTTCGGCCGCCTCCCTCATCGCGCTGGTGGTCACGATCAGCAGCTCGTCACCGATCTGCAGGCGGGTGACGACTTGCGGAACGAAGGACTGGCCCGCCCGGATGATCAGCGTGATGACGCTGGGATCGGGCAACCGCAGCTCCAAGACGGTCACGTTGTGCAACCGGGATCCGGGCATCACTTTCATGGTGATCAACTCTGCGTCCAGCACGTCCAACGGGGCGGCGTCGACTTGGATTTCACGGGTCGTGTCACGCGGGACGAGCTCAAGCCGGTCGGCGATTCGCCGCAGGCTCGGCCCCTGCACCAGGGTGAACACCACCACGAGGATGAACACGATGTTCAGCAGCCTGGTGCTGCCCGGAACGCCGGCGACCATCGGATACGTCGCCAGCACGATGGGCACCGCCCCGCGCAGGCCCGCCCAGGACACGAAGAACTGTTCCCGCCAAGAAATGCGGAAACCGACGAGCGACAGGAAAACCGAGATCGGGCGGGCGAGCAGCAGCAGCACCAGGCCCGTGACGATGGCCGGAATCACCTCGCCGGGCAGTTCATTCGGCGAGACCAATAGCCCCAGGATGACGAACAGTCCGATCTGCGCCAACCAACCCGACCCCTCGGCGAAGGACCGGGTTGCCGAACGGTGCGGCAAACCAGAATTGGCGAGCACCACACCAGCCAGATAGGCAGCGATGAACGCGCTGGCCTGCGCGGTGCCGGCCGCCGCAAACGCGAGCATCCCCAAGCCGAAGGTGGCCAGCGGATACAGACCGGCCGCCGGCAACGCGATACGCCGCAACGCCATCGCACCCAGAAAGCCACAGCCCAGCCCGATGGCAGCGCCGATTGCCAACTGCCACAGCAGCCGCACCGCTATCACGCCCGGTTCGAGCTCAAGCGGCATCGCGCTGAACATCAGCACCAGGATGACCGCCGGGGCATCGTTGAAGCCCGATTCAGCCTCCAGCAGGCCGCTTATTCGTCTCGGCAGCGGCACCACGCGAAGAACCGAAAACACCGCGGCGGCGTCGGTGCTGGAGACGATCGCGCCGAGCAGCAGGGCCAACTGCCAGTCCATCCCGAGCAGCCAGTGCGCCGCCGTCGCCGTCACCGCCATGCTGATCCCGACACCGACCATCGCCAGCACCGAGGCCGGAGCCAGTACCCTGCGGATGTCGCTGAACCGGGTGGCGAGCCCACCCTCGACCAGGATGACACCCAACGCAGCGGTCCCCAGGCCTTGGGCCAGTTGTGCGCTCTCGAAGTCGAGTCCGATCCCGGCCTCGCCGACGAGCACGCCGACGCCGAGGAACAGCAATAGGCTGGGCAGACCGGCTCCGGTGGCCAGCCGCGTCGTCGCGATGCTCGCTAGCAGCACGAGGCCACCGAAGAACAGCGCCACGTAGAGCTGGTGCAGGCTCACCGGTGCAAGTAAACCAGGAGGCACCCATGCGGATCGCGATAGCAGGAGCCGGCGCTATCGGTCGATCCGTCGCCCAGGAGCTGGTGGACTACGGGCACAAGGTACTGCTCATCGAGAAGGAGTTCACCCGCTACCGGCCGGCGACGGTGCCGGGCGCTGAGTGGTTTCTCGCCGACGCGTGCGAGCTCTCCTCCCTGGAAGAAGCCGAGATACAGATCTGTGATGTCGCCATCGCGGCCACCGGGGACGACAAGTCGAACCTCGCGATGGCGTTTCTCGCCAAGACCGAATTCGGCATCGACAGGGTGGTCGCGCGGATCAACGACTCCCACAACGCCTGGCTCTTCACCGAGGCGTGGGGCATCGACGTGGCGGTTTCCGCACCCACCGCACTGGTCGCGGCGGTGGAGGGCGCGATCGATGTTGGCCACCTGGTCCGGCTGATGGATCTCGGTAAGGGGTCGCGAACCGGTTCGGGCCAAGATCCCGCCAACGTCGCCAAGCTCACCTTGCCCCCGGACAGTCGGCTGGTCGGCCAACGGGTGCGCGACCTCACGATGCAGAACAACAGCGCGCTGGTCACAGTGCTGCGGGCTAGCCGCATCTTGATCCCCGAACCGGACGACATTCTGCGGGCCGGCGACGAGTTGCTCTTCATCTCGGGGGACCGCACCGTCGGCGAGGACGACTGACACACCTGCCCTAGACTTGCCCGACAGCGCTGCCGAACCCGACGAGACGGAGCCATGCTCGCCATCCTCGCTGCACACGCAGTCGCCACGCTATTGGCACCACTGCTCGTGTACCGCTGGGGACGGGCGGCCTTCTATCCGCTGGCCCTGGTGCCGCTCGGCTCCCTGATCTGGGTGGCGCTGAACTGGCCGGGCGTTGGTCAGCCGCAGGTCCTGGACCTGCCGTGGGTGCCCGAGCTGTCGATGAACATCACGCTGCGCTTCGACGCGTTGGCCGCGATCATGAGCCTTCTGGTCCTCGGGGTTGGCGCGCTGGTGCTGTTCTATTGCGCCGACTACTTCCGCCACGCCGACGGCAGCAGGGAGAAACGGCTCCCCAGTTTCGCCGCCGAACTGGTCGCATTCTCCGGCGCGATGTTCGGCTTAGTCACCAGCGACAACATGCTGGTGCTCTACGTGTTCTGGGAGATCACGACAGTGTTGTCCTTCCTGTTGGTCGGGCACTACGCCGAACGGGCCACTAGCCGTCGCGCAGCCACACAGGCACTGCTGGTCACGACGTTCGGTGGTCTGGCGATGCTGGTCGGCATCATTGTGCTGGCCAACATCACCGGCACTTACCTTCTGTCCGAGCTGATCGCCGATCCGCCGACCGGCCAGGCCGCCTCGGTGGCTGTGGTCCTGATCCTGGTCGGTGCGCTGTCGAAGTCGGCGATCGTGCCGATGCACTTCTGGCTGCCCGGCGCGATGGCGGCCCCGACACCGGTGAGCGCCTACCTGCATGCGGCGGCGATGGTCAAGGCGGGCGTCTACCTGATCGCGAGGATGACGCCGGGATTCGCCGACTCCCCAGTGTGGCGACCAACCGTGCTGACGCTGGGCCTGCTGACGATGGTGCTGGCCGGCTGGCGCGCCATCCGTGAGTACGACCTGAAGCTGATTCTGGCGTTCGGCACCGTAAGCCAACTCGGCCTGATCACCGTCATGGTGGGAGCGGGCGGCAGCGAGATGATGCTGGCCGGTCTGGCAATGCTGTGCGCGCACGCCATGTTCAAAGCCGCACTGTTCATGGTCGTCGGGATCATCGACCACAGCACCGGAACCCGCGACATCCGCCGACTCGCCTGGTTGGGCGATCGCAGCCGGACGCTGCTGATCATCGCGTTGGGCGCCACGGCGAGCATGGCGGCACTGCCGCCGTTCTTCGGGTTTGTCGCCAAGGAGGCCGACCTGGAGACGGTGCTGCACAGCCCAACGCTGGGAGGTGCGGCCCCCTTTGTCCTCACCGGCATCGTGGTCGGTTCGGTACTGACCACCGCGTACAGCCTGCGGTTTCTGTTCGGCGCGTTCGGCCGCAAGGGCAAGTCCGGTCCCAGCACCCGAGTCGCCGAGATGCACCGTCCCGGGGCCGCATTCCTGGTGCCGCCGGCCGTGCTATCGGCAGCCGGGCTGCTGTTCGGCCTGTGGCCGTCGGGGCTGAACAACATTCTGGACGACTACGCCGACACGGTGCCCGATCCCGCTGGCTACGTCGCCGACTACCACCTGGCGCTGTGGCACGGTTTCACCCTGCCGCTGGCGCTGTCGGCACTGGTGCTGACGGTCGGCATCGCGGTGTACCTCGGCCGCGCCCGGCTGAGCCGCGCCCGGGTTGGATTCCTGCCGCTGGGCAACGCCGACCACATCTACGACGCCGTGCTGCGGGGAGCCGACATGATGTCTGTGCGGCTGACCGCGGCCACCCAGCGGGGCTCCATCCCGGCGACGCAGTCGGTGATCCTGGTGACCCTGGTGCTGATGCCGATCACGGTCCTGGCCCTGGGCACCCGCGACCGGCCCGAGTTCGAACTGTGGGATTCCTCTGCTCAGGTTGTGGTCGGACTGCTGATGCTGGCCGCCGCGCTGGGTGCCACCGTGATGCGTAATCGTCTGGCGGCGGTGCTGCTGGTCGGCGTGACCGGGTACGGGTGCGGGGCGATCTTCGCGTTCTACGGCGCCCCCGATCTCGCCCTTACCCAATTCCTCGTCGAGACCTTGACTCTGGTTGTCTTCGTTCTCGTGCTGCGCACCCTTCCCGCCGAGACGGGGGCTGCCGACATCAAGCGGTTCCGCGTTCCACGCGCCGCCCTTGCGCTGGCGGTCGGGGCGACGGTCACGGTTCTCGCCTCATTCGCGATGGCAGCCCGTACCGGCAGGTCGATCACCGATCTGCTGCCCGAAGCCGCCTACCTTCGCGGCCACGGGTACAACACCGTCAACGTGCTGCTGGTCGACATCCGAGCGTGGGACACCATGGGCGAGGTTGCGGTGCTACTCGTTGCCGCGACGGGCGTTGCGTCAATGGTGTTCCGCAACCGCCGGTTCGGCGCGGCACCCAGGGTCCAGGATCTGCGGGTCGCCGGCGGGCCCGATGCCGACAAACTCGCTGAGTTCGTGCAGAACAGCCCCGCCGCCGGCGAGACCACCTGGCTGAGAGGCAGCGGCTTGCGTGACCCGCGGCAGCGGTCGCTGGTGCTCGAGGTCGCCACGCGGCTCATCTTCCCGGTGATGATGGTTCTTTCGGCGTACTTCTTCTTCGCCGGGCACAACACGCCCGGCGGCGGCTTCGCGGGCGGGCTGATGGCCGGCCTGGCCCTGGTGCTGCGCTATCTCGCTGGTGGCAAATACGAGCTGGGCGAGACGCTGCCGCTGGACGCGGGCAAGATCCTCGGCGCTGGATTGACCCTGACCGCGGGTACCGCCGCTGCCTCGCTGCTGGCCGGTGCGCCCGCGCTGTCGTCAGCGCTGATCGAAGTCGATGTGCCGGTGCTGGGCACCGTCAAGTTCGTCACCGCCCTGTTTTTCGACCTCGGTGTTTATCTGATCGTGGTCGGTCTGGTGCTCGACGTGCTGCGCAGCCTCGGAGCCCGCATCGACAGCGAGATTGACACAGAGATCAGCGAACTGGAACGCAGAGCGGTGAGCCGGTGACCACCTACCTATTTCCCCTCGTCCTGATCGGCGGCCTGACCGCCACCGGGGTCTACTTGCTGCTCGAACGGAGCCTGACCCGAATGCTGTTGGGGCTGTTGTTGATCAGCAACGCGATCAACCTACTGATCCTCATGTCGAGCGGACCACGGGGAAACCCACCGGTGCGCGGACGCACCAGTGCCGGTGAGACGACCACCGCAGATCCCTTGGCGCAGGGGCTGATTCTGACCGCGATCGTGATCACGATGGGTATCGCCGCGTTCGTACTGGCGCTGGCATACCGTTCCTATCGTCTCAACACCGTCGAGGAAGTTGGAAACGACCCCGAGGACACCAGGGTGTCGAGGCTGACCGGCAAGGAATCCGACGACGACAAGGCACGCCCAGGACCTGACCTCTCCCGAGACACCGACCTGCCCGACGACCTCGACGCACTACCCGGGTACGAGGGGTCGAGATGAGCTCCTCGCTGACGCCGCTGCCGGTGCTCATCCCGCTGCTCGCGGCGGCGATGACGCTGATCGCCGGCCGCCGGCCCCGACTGCAGCGGGTCATCACCCTGCTGGCGCTGTCGGTGGTGGTCGTCGTGTCGGCTGCTCTGGTGTACTTCGCCGACCGGGACGGCGCAATCGTGTTGCAGGTCGGCGGTTGGGGGCCCACCGAACCCGGTATGGGGCCGCTGGGTATCACCCTTGTCGTCGACCGATTGTCGGCTCTGATGCTGGTTGTGTCCTCGATCGTGCTGCTCGCCGTGGTCTTCTACGCCATCGGGCAGGGCATCCGCGACGGTGATGGGCGCCAGCCGGTCTCGATCTTTCTGCCCACCTATCTGGTGCTGTCGGCAGGCGTGTGTATGACCTTCCTGGCCGGCGATCTGTTCAATCTGTTCGTGGGCTTCGAGGTCTTGCTGAGCGCGAGCTTCGTACTGCTGACCATTGGCGCCAGCAAGGAGCGCGTCCGGGCGGGCATCTCCTACGTGATGGTGTCGATGGTCTCCTCGTTGGTGTTTCTGCTGGGCATCGGGCTGGTGTATGCCGCAACCGGAACACTCAATATGGCCGAGTTGTCTGTCCGACTCGCCAACGTCTCCGACGGAACCCGCGCGGCGCTGTTTGCCGTGCTGCTGGTCGCGTTCGGGATCAAGGCTGCGGTGTTCCCGCTGTCCACGTGGCTGCCGGACTCCTACCCGACCGCCCCCGCACCCGTCACTGCCGTCTTCGCCGGCTTGCTCACCAAGGTCGGTATCTATGCGATCATCCGCGCGCATTCGCTGCTGTTCCCCGGCGGCGGGATGGACAACGTGTTGCTGGTGGCCGGACTGCTGACGATGGTGGTCGGCATTCTCGGCGCGATCGCCCAGAGCGACATCAAGCGACTGCTGTCCTTCACCCTGGTCAGCCACATCGGCTACATGGTGTTCGGCATCGCCCTGTCAACCGAGCTCGGGATGTCGGGCGCCATTTTCTATGTGGCACACCACATCCTGGTTCAGACGACCCTCTTCTTGGTTGTCGGCCTGATCGAACGTCAGGCGGGGGCCTCGGCGCTGCAGCGCCTGGGCGGACTCGCCGCTGCGAGCCCTCTGCTCGCCTTCGTCTTCGTCGTCCCGGCCCTCAACCTGGGCGGTATTCCGCCGTTCTCGGGCTTTGTCGGCAAGGTGGCACTGCTTGAGGCGGGGGCGCAGGTCGGATCCGTGCTGGCCTGGACTCTGGTGGCCGGCAGCGTCGTAACCAGCCTCCTGACGCTGTATGTGGTGGCCCGGGTGTGGACGAAGGCATTCTGGCGTTCACGAGAGGACGCCCCGGAGGGTCATCTGTCGGCGTCCGCCCCCTCGGCGTTGGTAGACAACACCGCGGTAGCCATGGATATCGATCTCGTCGACCGCGAGGACGTGGGTCGGATGCCGGTCGGCATGCTGCTACCGACCGGCGCACTGATCGCAGTGGGCCTTTCGATGTCGGTGCTGGCAGGCCCGATTTTCGCGTACAGCGAGCGCGCCGCCACCGAAGTCCTCGATCGAGGTCAGTACATCACCGCAGTCCTCGGGGAGCCGCAGCGATGAGCAAACGACAGCTGAGGACGAACGCGCTGCGGGTATGGATCCTGTGCTGGCTGATTCTGGTGTGGGTGTTGTTGTGGGGCAGTGTTTCTGCGGCGAATCTCCTGTCCGGGCTGGCGATCGCATTGATCATCACGCTGTTCCTCCCATTGCCGCCGGTTCCGGTTCAGGGCCGGTTTCATCCGCTTCCGTTGCTGCGTCTGATACTGAACGTGGCCTATTCCCTGGTGGTGTCCTCGGTGCAGGTGGCCGCACTGGCGCTCAGGCCCAAGCCACCGATGTCGGCGGTGGTGCGGGCGCATCTGGCACTCAAGTCGGATCTGGTGCTCGCCTTGGCGGTCAACATTCTCAACCTCACGCCCGGAACCATTGTGCTCGAGATCGATCAGGCCCGCCGGATGATTTACGTGCACGTGCTCGATGTGGGATCCGACCGCGAAGTTCAGCGTTTTCGCCGCCAGCTTGACAGCCTGCAGAAGCTCCTGGTGGCGTCGTTCGAACGGGACACTGACTGGAAGCCGGTGGCACCCAGTGCGGCGCAGAAGGGGGCTGGCGGGTGAACATCGTATTGGTCATTGCCGGGGCGATGCTGGCGGCGGCAGCGGTTGCCACCATGGTCCGCATGCTGATGGGCCCCAGCACGTTGGACCGGTTGGTCGCGCTGGACACCCTTGTCGCGGTGACGATGTGCGCAATCGGCGCCTGGGCGGCTTTCAGCCTGGACAGCACCGTCACCTACAGCCTGACCGCGCTGGCGTTGATCTCGTTCGTCGGCTCGGTCAGTGTCGCGCGGTTCCGCGTGCCCGACATCGCCACCTCGCCTGACGAAGGGACGCGGCGATGAGCGCCCTCGACATCGTCGCCAGCGTGTTGATCCTCAGCGGATCGGCCCTGGCGCTGACCGCCGCGATCGGCGTCTTGCGCTTTCCCGACACACTGTCGCGGA
>CAZCHU010000045.1:0-21513 GCA_964498215.1 uncultured Mycobacterium sp.
CGTCCGCCCGCGGCCAAGTACTTCTGCTGGAACTCCTTGTTGGTGGACAGCGTGATGTTCTCCAGATACGCAGCGCTGAAGTTGCCGCCGAAGTCGCTGGTGGTGTCGAGATCCGAGCTCACACCGTTACCGCAGTAGATCCACAGCGCTGTGTTGTTCGCGACCAGCCGATTGATATTCACCGTTGGATCGTTGCGTTGCCAGCCCCCATCGCCCGGCTTTCCCCACATGTCAATGGAATCGAAGCCGCCGGCGTCCTGCATCGCTATATCGATCAGCGTCGGCCACAACCCCCGCGACGGGGCCAGGTAGCCCGACAGTGAGGCAGCAAACTTGTACTGGCGCGGGTACCAGGCGGCCAACGTTAGCGCGCTGCTACCCGACATCGACAGTCCGACTACGGCATTGCCGAACGGATCCTGACCACGATGGGCGGCTAGCCAATTCGGCAGTTCGCGGGTCAGGAACGTCTCCCACTTGTACGTGACCGTGCCCGCGTTGTTCCTGGCCGGGCGGTACCAGTCGGAGTAAAAACTGGACTGGCCACCGACGGGCATGATCACCGAGATCCCGGACTGATAGAACCAATCGAACGCGGCGGTATTGATATCCCACCCGTTGTAGTCCTCCTGGGCGCGTAGCCCGTCGAGCAACAGCACCGAACGCGGACCGCCATATTGGAATTGCACCCGAATCGTGCGTCCCATAGCTGGCGAGGGGACTTCTAGCAGTTCGACCGGCAGGCCGGGGCGGGAGAACGCGTCGGCCGCAGGCTCGGTGCTGACCGCCGTCAAACCGACAGCGAGCAGCGCCACAACGGCAAGTTGTGCAGCAACGCGCCGAATCCCATGCCCCAAGATCGCCACGGGCGCGAACGTAGCAGCGCCTCGCGGTGTGGTCCCAGGGCCGCGCGGTTCGGTGATCGGGTTGTGACCTCCACGGTTTGGAGAGCGCCACTGCGGTGATCAATTCGTGATCGGCTAGTCCGCGAGCAGGTTCACCATGCTCGTGAACACGCGCGGCAAGCCGTTGGCCGCGGGCACTATCAATGGGCGCAGTGGCGACCTGCTCGCGTGGAGGATCGCCGCGGTCATCAACCGGTAGCGACGGGTGCTGCGGCGCCACTGCCGCTCGTAATCAGCGGGACGGTCGGCGACCACACAGTCCACCAGCAACCGCGCCGCGGCGAACGCCAGCCCCAGACCTTCTCCGGTGAGCGCATCGACGTAACCCGCCGCGTCACCGACCAGCAGCACCCGTCCGGCCACCCGCGTGCGCACCTTCTGCCGCAGTGGGCCGGCAGCCCGGTCGGGCTGGTGCGGACGACCATCGATTCGCTCGCGAAGCGGGGGGAACTCTGCGATGTGGTGCTCAAAGCGGCCTTGCTGTGAGGTGAGTATCGCGATACCCACGCAGTCTTCAGCCACCGGAGTCACATACGCTTCGGCGTGCTGGGACCAGTACACCTCGACGCAATCACTCCACGGCGCGATGGTGACGTGGCGTCTGATGCCCCAGCGCCGGGTGCGGGTCGCGGTCCGCTGCAGGCCGAGATTGGCCCGGATCGGTGAGTGCAGGCCATCCGCCGCAGCGAGATAGCGGGCGCGAATCCCATTGACTGTCACCGACTTATCGTCCTGGATGATCGGACCGACCCTGTCCTGCACCAGCGACACTCCGGCTGAGGTCGCCACGTGCTGCAGTGCCGCATGCAGGATGCTGCGCCGAACACCAAGCCCGGTGCCCGAGGTGAAGGGCGCAGTGACGCAACGGCGGTTGTCGACATAGGACACACCGCGGAAACGCCGTCCCGCCGGGCGTGCCCCGAGCAGGTCGAGCTGGCGCACCGCATGCGGCATCAGCCCCTCGCCGCAGGCCTTGTCGATGGGGCCGGTGCGCTGCTCGATGACGACCACCTCAAGGCCCGCCCGGGCCGCGTGAATGGCGGTGGCCAGACCCGCCGGCCCGCCTCCCGCGACCACCAGATCGATCATCTCAGTGACTCGAGAGCGTTGTCCTCGACCGAGATCCTGACCCGTAGCAGCACGGCGTTGAGTACGGTGAACACCACCGCCGTGATCCACGCGCTGTGTACCAGCGGTAGTGCGGCTCCCTCGACGACGACTGCCACGTAGTTGGGATGCGCGATGAACCGGTACGGACCACGGGTGACCCGGTCTGCGTCCGGAACGACGACCACCCGGGTGTTCCACTGTCGGCCCAGCGTGGCGATGCACCACCAGCGCAGCGCCTGCGCGGCGATCACCATGGCAAGCATCGGCCAGCCCAGCGCCGGGATGAAGCTACGATGGGCTGCCTCCAACAAGCAGCCGGCCAGTAGCGCCGTGTGCAACACCGCCATCACCGGGTAATGTCCGGCACCGAACTCGATGCCGCCACGGGCCCTGCTCCACTTCAGGTTTCGTTGGGACACAACCAGCTCAGCGATCCGCTCCACGCCGACGGCGGCGATCAGCAAGGTGTAGGCGAACATGCTCAGCACCAACGCAGCAGCACGAGCTCGGAGCAGAAACCCGGGCCCATAGCCATCAGCAGCCCCGGCGTTCCGGTAGCCGGCTTCCTGGCGCGGAAGTCGCGCAGCACCTGCAACACCGACGAAGAGGACAGGTTGCCGACCTCCGCCAGCGAACGCCACGTCAACTCGAGCGCGTCGTCGTCGAGGCCGAGGGTGGCGGTGATCGCCTCGATGACCTTGGGGCCGCCGGGATGTGAAACCCACGTCCCGATGTCGGAGGCGGTGAGGCCGTGACCGCCGAGGAACCCGCGCACATCGTCGGCCAGATAGCGCTCGATGAGCTCGGGCAGGTTCGGAGAGAGAATGAGCTGAAAGCCCTTCCGGCCGACTTGCCATCCCATGGTGTCCAGCGAGTCGGGGTACATCCTGCTGCATGAGTCGAGTACTTCGGGTCCGGCCCCGTCAATCGCGGCGGCTCGATCCTCCCCGGCGACGATAACTGCCGCGGCACCGTCGCCGAACAGGGCGCTGCCCACCAGGCTGGCGAGGGTCGGCTCCACAGCGGTGTAGGTCAGCGAGCACAGTTCCACCGAAACCAGTGCGGCCACCTGATCGGGCGCTCCGCGCAGGTAGTCGTGTATCCGGGCGATACCTGCTGCACCGGCAACACAGCCCAGCCCGAACAGTGGAATCCGGCGTACGTCGGGCCGAAGTCCGAGCCGACCGACGATGCGCGCGTCCAGCGATGGCACGGCGATACCGGTGACGGTGGTCGTTGCGATCATATCGAGATCGGTTGGGGCCAAACCTGCTTCGTCGAGCGCGGCTGTCAGTGACTCGCAGGCCAGGTCCAGGGCGTGCTCAAGGTAGATGTCGTTGGCCTCGCCGAAGTCATCCAGAGACTGGTAACGCTCGATCGGAAGGACGAAGTGGCGGGCGGTTACCCCGGCGTTCTCGTGCAGTCCATGGACGACGTCAGCAAGGCCAGCGAACGCGGGGACGGCAAGGAATGCTTCGGTGACTTGCTGCTGGGTGTAGCGATGCGGTGGCAGCGCACCCTGGACGCCGGCGATGACGCTGACCGGGCTCTTGTTCGTCATGAGGTCGGTTCCGCCTTTGAGTGGTGAGGGGCATCGGCGCTGGGTGCTTCGCTGAAGCCGAGGCGGTCGTGCACCCGTCGCAGCCAGTGCGGCGCCCACCAGTTGGATTCGCCCATCAGCCGCATGAACGCAGGCACCAACACCATGCGCACCAGGGTGGCGTCCACGAGAACGGCCAGTGTCAAGCCGAGGCCGAACATTCGCATGAACGACACGTTGGAGGCGATCAGCGCCGCGAAGGAGATGGACATGATCAGCGCGGCAGCGGTGATGATCCGTCCGGTGTAGGCGATGCCCAGGGCCACCGACTCCTCGTTGGTCGATCGTCCATGCTTCGCGTTGGTGGCGCCGGATTCTCGGAATTGCAGCCAGCATTCGCGGATGCGTGCGACCAGGAACACCTCGTAGTCCATCGACAACCCGAAGGCGATGCAGAACAGCAGCACCGGCATGTTCGCCACCAGCGTGCCGGTGGGTGTGGTTCCGAGGCCCGATAGGTGGCCCTCCTGGAAGATCCACACCAGCGCACCAAACGCTGCGGTAAGCGATAAGACGTTGAGTACCAAGGCTTTCACCGGCATGACGACGCTGCCGGTCAGCAGGAACAGCAACGCGAACATGATGACGGCGATCACTCCCAGAACCAGTGGTAGCTGGGATGTGATGGCTTTCACGCTGTCCCGATTGGTCTGTGCGGTGCCCGTCATCTGAACTGACCGACCGCCGGGCCCCGTGACGGCGTGTAGCCGGTCGAGCTGGGTTTCCGAGGCGTCGGAGAACAGCGGTGCCGTACTGGTCACGGTGAGGAAGGCGCTACCGTGACTTTCACCCGCCGGCGCGGACGGTGGTCCGGCGCGAACTCCATCGACGAACGTTCCGGTCTGAGCGGACACTGCGGGAACATCGGGGACCCGGGAGAGTTCGGCTGCGTAATCAGACAGATCTGCCGGTGCCAGGCCTCTGCTGTCGGGAATGACGATGGTGACCGCGGTGTTTGAGTTGTCGGCGAAGTCCTCGCGAAGCATGTCGCCGACTTGATGCGCGGATGCCGACTGCGGCAGAACCCGGTCGTCGGGGAATCCCCACCGCACACCGAGGAACGGAGCGCCGAGCGCGAGCAGCAGCACGACGACGGCCACACCGAGTGGAAGGGCTCGGCGCATCACAGCTTTCGCGCAGCGGTACCAGAAGCGTCGTTCGACGGGGACCGGCGCAGGTTTGGGTTTGCCCAGAATCCGGCGCACGAGGCGGCGAACGTCGAACGAATCAACTCGACTGCCGAGCAGCGTGAGTGCCGCGGGCGCCACGATGACCGCAGCGGCGGCCGCGAACCCGACGGTGGCGACCCCTGCGTACGCGAACGATTTCAGGAAGTGCATCGGGAACAACACCATCGCCGCCATCGACAGCGCCACCGTGGTCGCGGAAAAGATCACCGTACGTCCGGCAGTGGTCATAGTGCGTTGGAGGGCCGCGGTGCGGACCGCGCTGGTGACAGGCTCTCCGCGTTCAGCGGAGCGGGCCAGTTCATCTCGGTATCGGCTGATGATGAGCAGCGTGTAGTCGATCGCTAACGCCAGGCCCATGGCGGTGGCCAGGTTCAGCGCGAAGATCGACACGTCGGTGGCGAAGGTGACCAGCCGCAGAACGGCCAACGCACCGATGATCGCCATCATGCCGATGGTGACCGGCAGGGCGGCGGCCAGCAGCCCACCGAACACCCAGACGAGCACCAAGAAGCTCAGTGGGATTGCCAGCGATTCCATGACGAGAAGGTCGCGTTGGGACTGCTGGGTGATCTGGACGTTGACCATTGCGGTGCCACCGGTGCGCACCGTCACGCCGTTTCCCTCGCGGCTGACCTCCTCGGAGATCTCGTCGGCATAGGCCTGCTGTTGAGCCTCGGTGCCGTTGATGCCCGCGACGATGAGGCCGGCGGTGCGGTCGCGGCTGACAAGATCGGCGGCAACGGCCGGTGGTGAGGTCCAGGCGGACGAGACGTCGGCCACGTGCGGGCGCTCGGTGAGCGCGTCCACAATGTCAGTGCCGGCCGCACGAACCTCTGGGCTGTCGATACCGGCAGGCGAGGAGATAGCGATGATCATCTGGACGTCGCCCTGGCCGAACTTGCTGGTAAGAATGTTTGTGGCAAGACTCGATTCGGAGCCCGGATCCTGAAAACCGCTGGGTGACAGATCCTTGGCCACCGGCACCCCGAAAATGCCCAGCGCAACGGTCAGCAGTGCCGCGGCGACCAGGATGCGCCGCGGCGCGGCTTGGGCCAGGATCGCAATTCGGTGAAGCAGCGAGGCCTCCAAGTCTAGGAAGGTCACCTAACCGTACGGTACCGAGTTCGTCCGAAGGACGGTCACGCTTTGTCAGCAGCCTGACCGTTCGCCACTTCTGACACCTGCCCGTGTGACTGTGGGCTCGAGTGCTAGATCATGTTGCTGCGGGTCAGCCACCGCATGATCGGCCAGCCAATGAACACCGGAAGCCAGCAGGTCAGGATCCGGTACAGCAGAACCGAGGGGACCGCGACCGCCGCAGGTACGCCGAACGCGGCGAGACCGCCGATCAGCGCGGCCTCTACAGCGCCGACACCGCCGGGGGTCGGGGCCGCTGAAGCCAGCGTGCCGCCGACCATCGTCACGATCGTGACCGTGACGAAGCTGGTGTCTCCGCCGAATGCTTCGATGCTAGCCCACAGCGCCAACGCGGCCCCGAGTGTCGTTGCCGCGCAACCAAGCACGATCACTGCCAGGCGTCTGGGCTCGCGGGCCAACTCGACGAGGTCATCGATGACCTCCTGGAGTCGTGGTCGTACCGCGGTGGCCAACCAGCGCCTCAACTTGGGGACGAACAGGGATATCCCGACGGCCCCCAGCGCCGCGCCGCCGATCAGGTAGAGCACCGTAGTGCTGGGCACGAACCGAGAGAGGTCGGCAGAGGCTCCCGCCGCGGCACTGAAAACGATCAGCAGCGTGACGTGGGTGATCACCTGCACGGACTGCTGGAGAGCCACCGCGGTGGTGGCCCGCAGTGCGCCCAGCCCGCCCTTCTGCAGGAAGCGCGTACTCAGGGCTAGGCCGCCGACCCCGGCAGGCGTCGTCGTCGCGGCGAAGGTGTTCGCCACCTGCATGATGGCCAGATGTCGGTACTTCACCAGGCCGTCGGCGCACGCCCATAGTGCGGCGCCCGCGCCGAGGTACTTCAGCGCCGACACCGCGAGCCCGGCCAGTGCCCACCACCAATTGGCCTTGCGTAGCTCTTCGAAGAACACCGGCACCGTGGCGATGAACGGATACGCGACGTAGACCAGTGCCAGCAGTAGCACCATCTGAATCAGCTGGCTACGGGTGAACCGGGTGATGGTCGCCGTCTCGATCTGGTCTGCGCCGGTCTGGCGCTTCACTTCGTCCCGGGCGGTCGACATCGCGGAGCTAGCCTGCGGCACCGCCATCCGAACCCGTTTCGGCACAGCCGCTTTCGTCAGGCGTCGCGAGGCTGCCAACACCGCCTCGTTGCCGAACACGGTGATCGCCGCCCGTACCGCCGGTTCGGCACCGTAAAGGTCGGTGGTCGTCAGGAGCAATTGCGCGATGTCAGTGTGCAAGTGCGCCTCGGAGGCGCCGTACTCGGCGTAGGCGAAGCCGCCGAACATCGGTGTCCCGTCGACGACGGTGACCTTCTTGCTGCGCAGGTCACCGTGTGAAATCTGCTGGCTGTGCAGCACACCGAGCGAATCCCAGACCCGTGTCACCGGAATCTCTGGCGCGCACTCGTCAATCGGTGTGCCGCGTGAGGTCCGGTGCGCGTAGAGCGTCCATCCGCGGTCCAGCGATGCCACCGCGATCGGCGTGGTGTTGGCCAGCGTCAGCTCCCCGACGGCGATGGCCATCAGGGCCTGGTGTTCGACCGCGCGCCGCATTGAGGCCTGCAATGGCGCGGTCTCGCTGTCACGCAGTCGCAGTTTGCTCCAAAACTGGCGGAGGAACCCGCCGCCACGTTGATGCGGCCCGTACAGTTCGACGACGGCGGTGCCCTCGTCGGGGTCGGTGGTATCGGCCGGCTGGTCCTGGACGGCGTTGAGCAGCAGCGGCCCTCGTCCGGCGGGCCGAACCACGGTCAACGCTGACACCCGGAACCCGCGTCGCGCCATCGCCCGCACCGCGCCGTCGAGCGGCACCTCCAGTGCGGGAGTACCTACCACGAGGACGACCAGGGCTCCGACTAGCCAGCCGACGGCCAGCCCGAGCAGCGTGCGAGCTGGCACCACCGCGCTGACCACGAGATGTATTGGCACGAACGCCAGCAGCAGCGCCCACCACCATCGTCGCCAGCGCGCCGGAAGCCACGGGCCGGACACCGTGAGCACCGCAGCGAGCATCGCTATCCACCGTGGGTCGTCCAGGAACTGAGACAGCATTGTGTCGAGACGCCCGGTCAGGTCGAAATGCCACCGTGGCGCGGCGATGCCGTTTCCGGTGATGGACAGCGAGAGGATGGCGATGACGCCGGCCGCGGCGTAGGCGCCGAGCAGCTTCCATTGCCGCCCGACGATGAGCCCGATGAGGATCATGAACGGCAGCGCGAGGATGGCGACGCCGTAGATGAGGTAGACGGTGTTGGACTGCGCTGGGCTGAGCACGCCCACGATCTCCGAGATTGATTTCTCGAGCGCGTCCCACTCGTTGCGGGTGATCAGTGAGCTGGTGATCACCACGGCGAGGAACGCCGCGGCCAGCGCCAGCCGCAGGATGTCGTTGGTGCGACGGATCAACGGTTGGAGCAGGCTGCCTGAGACAGCGATGTCCCGCCCGTCAACTCGCATATGGCTACGATCTCTCGGATTGTCTGGTGGGCTGTGAACGGCTCACCAGACAATTTAGCGAGTATGACCGGCCAGGGATGGCGCCGTTGCCGAGATGCAATCTCGGCGAGAAGGCTATCCCAGAGCCTCCAGCCGCCGGGCCAGCCCGGACGCCCGTCGTGCCCGCCGCCCGATCGCCGCCCGAACCGCCGATTCCGGGCCGACCACCCGCACCTTCGTCTTGGCCCGGGTGACCGCGGTGTAGAACAGCTCGCGGGTCAACAAGCGCGACTCCTGCGGTGGCAGCAGCACAGTCACTTCGTCGGCCTGACTGCCCTGGCTCTTGTGGATGGTCATCGCATGCATGGTGTCGACAGCGGGCAGTCGAGTGGTTGCAAAGCGCTGCGACCCCTGCGACGAGCCGATGTGGACGCGCAGGCCATCCGGCGAGGCCACCACGACACCGGTATCTCCGTTGTAGATCTTCAATCCGTAGTCGTTGGCGGTGACCAGCACTGGTCGGCCCGCGTACCACTGGGACCACATCGATGCGTGGGTCTCCTCGGCGAGCCAGTGCTCAACTCGCCGGTTCCACTGCGCGACGCCGAACGGACCGTGTCGGTGAGCGCACAGCAGACGATGCCCGTCCAGGATCGCCAGGGCGGCCGCGACGTCGCCGACCTGCGCGGCCTGCTGCAGCGCGACTGCGCGTTGGGTGAGGGTGTTGCGAAGGTGTGCGGATGGATTCTCGGTGTCGATCCACTCGATCGACTCGCTACCGGCCCGCAACAGTTCCATCACGGCGGCGGTGTCACCTGCGCGAATCCCACGCGCCAGCGCCCCGATCGCTTCACCGAACCGGTGCGGTGTCTTCAGTTCGACTATTCCGCTGGCGCATTGACCACCGCTGAGACCCTCGACGAGGTCGGCCAATACCGCTCCGGCATCCACCGAGGCCAGCTGATCGGGATCCCCGACCAGTAGTAGCCGAGCATCGGGCCGCACCGCCTCCAGCAACCGCGCCATCATCGTCAACGACACCATCGATGTCTCGTCCACCACGATGACGTCATGCGGCAGTCGGTTGTCGCGATGATGGCGGAATCGCGACGAGGTGTCGGGTCTGCTCCCCAATAGTCGGTGCAGCGTTGTCGCTCGAAGCCCGGCCAGACGCATCCGGTCGACCGCAGCCAGCTTGCCGACCTCCGACTGCACCGCTTCTCCCAGCCTGGCGGCGGCCTTGCCGGTGGGAGCGGCGAGCGCGATCCGGGGCGGCGCGGACCCGCTGAGGTCGGACTGCTCGGCGATCGATGCCAGCAGACGAGCGACGGTGGTCGTTTTCCCGGTGCCTGGCCCGCCGGTGAGAATGGTCAACCGCTGCGTTAGAGCCACTTCCGCCGCACCGCGCTGCTCGCTGAACGTACCGGGGAACAGGCGCCCGAGATCGGGCACCGGCTGCACCGGTTGTGTGGGCTG
The DNA here is from genome assembly GCA_964498215.1 of uncultured Mycobacterium sp. Taxonomy (GTDB): domain Bacteria; phylum Actinomycetota; class Actinomycetes; order Mycobacteriales; family Mycobacteriaceae; genus Mycobacterium. The sequence continues at coordinate 9,866 of CAZCHU010000045.1, forward strand.
TAGGCGGGTATTCACGTCACGGCACACCTGTTGCTCCTCGAGCCAGTATCGGTCGAGGTAGAGCAGATCAGTTGTTGAGTTCGTGAGGAATCGCAGTACCGGCGGATCGCCGGTGAGCGGGCTGGCCCGCACGGCCGCGAGCCATGACGCCGAATCGGGCCATGCCACCTCGGGCGTGTCTGCCTGCTCATGAAGCTCAGCCACGGATTGCAGGTCGATGCAGATCGACCCGTTGCGTAGCGCGGCAACCAGGAGGCCTACCGCAAGTGCCACCGTCTCATCGGGCTCCCCGGCGAGTGCGCACAGTCGCTGAGCCACATGAACATCCGCCCATCCGAGCACGCCGGCATCGGCAAACTCCTGCAGCAAGGCCATCACGGTGTCCTCCCCGTGTGCAGCAGGTCGGAGAGTGCCTCCACCACCGTGGCGGGCGGACGCCAGCTGAACACGCCGGCGGGATCGCCGTCGTCGCAGGGTGTGTCCGGCCCGCACATCCCGCGCAGAAACAGGTAGAGCACCCCGCCGAGATGGATTTTGGGGTCATACTCGGGTAGCCGCCACCGCAAAAACCGATGTAACACAACGTTATACAAGAGCGCCTGCAGAGGGTAGTCCGAGTGCAGCATGGCATCGAGCAGGCGCGGCTGCCGGTAGTCGGCCGCGGTGAGTGCAGTGTCGGTACCCAGCCAGTTGGTCTTGTAGTCGACTACCAGGTAACGCTCGCCGATGCGCAGGACAGCATCCACTGATCCGGTCAGATAGCCGCGCAGCGGTTGGTGACCCAGCGTGTCATTGACGAGACGGTCGGAATAGCAGGCCAATCGGTCGGTGGCCGGAAGATGTTCGCGCAACAGCATCCCGACATCGGCGAGGCGGATCTCGGGTGTGCCAACCCGAAGGTCGCCGCCAGCGAGCGGGAACTCGAAATCCATCTCCCGCAGGCGATCCCGCAATCCGATCTGGCGCAGAGTGATGTCACCGGCCAGAGGTCCCAGCGGGGTGTCGTGCAGTGGCACCAGCGCCGCGGCCAGCTCAACGGCGGGAACGTCGACCGGCCACCACTGCGAGTGCACCTCGATCCGGCTCTGCAGTTCAGCGGTGAGGTCGGCGGCCAGCGGATCTGCGGTCTCCAGCACGGCATGCACCAGGGTGCCGAACTTCGCGCCCCTGGGCAGGGCTGCCATCGGTGACGCGAGGTCGCTGCCGATCGTGGCGGGCTCCGCCGGGGTGGCGTCTGCGCCCCCGGCTGGATCGTCCAACTCGTCGTCGAGCTCGACGGCCTCCGGCTCGCTGGACACTCCCTGCGGGGCCTCGGATTCGGCTGCCCGGATAAGACCCGAGTACGAGGTACGCCGCCACCACCTGTCGATGTGGCGGTGGAAGTGGCGCACTCCCAGATCATCTGTGGCGCGGGATACCTCAACGGGCTCGGCAGGTCCTATCACCGAGTCTTCGAGGACCGGACCCCCTTCGTCGGACCATCGGCGCAGTATCGCCAGTGCGTCCGGGTCGTCGATCCGAGGTGGTTGGCAGCGGTCTGGAACCACCGGATCGCCGGGCGTGCGGCCCCGGAGCAGTCGGGACAGGCCGCCATTGGGTTCGTCGCTCGTCGGTGCCCACCACGCGACAACCTGCGATTGTGCCCGGGTCATCGCGACGTAGGTGAGCCTAACGTCGTCGCCGGCGGCCTCGCGGCGGCTCTGCTGTTGCACGGCGGTGTAGTCGGGACTCGATGGGCCGCCGATATGCAGGCATCGAGTGTCACCGTCGTGGAATGTCACCACGTCGCGGGTCTGGACGTTGCGGTTGAACGCAAACGGTAGGTACACCACCGGAAACTGCAGGCCCTTGCTGACCCATACGGTCATGATCTGCACCGCCGCGGCATCGCTGTCGAGTCGGCGGTTGCGTTCGATGGCGCCGCTTCGCTCGTCGCGCTGTATGCGCAGCCAGTCGCGCAGCGCAGGTAGGCCGAATCGGTTCCGATGAGCGGCGTCGTGCAGCACCTGCGTCAGGTGTACCAGGTCGGTCATGTGTCGCTCACCGTCCACCCAGGACAGCACCCGCTCGCTCATCCGGTTGCGCTGTGCGGCGTCGAGCACGGCGGCGACCCCGCGCTCGCGGGCACGCTCGGCCCACAGCCGCAGCGTCTCCGAAATGCGGTCGGTCAACGTATCACCCTGTGCAGCAAGGGTGTCGGCGGTCTCGCCGAAGAACATGGTGGTTGCGGCGGCCCGAACCAGCCCGGAGCGGTGCGGCTGATCGAAGGCCTCCAACAGGCACAGCCAGTCGTCGGCGGCGGGACAGCTGAACACGTCGGAGTCGCCGTTGTAGACGGCGGGGATGCCTGCGGCGGTCAGCGCGTCGAAGCAGGCATGGCCGTCGCGGTGGCTTTCCACGATCACTGCGACGTCGTTGGGTCTTAGGGGCTCGTCGGAGAATGTCGCGCCACTGGCGAGTAGTGCGCTGATGTCAGCGGCCATGTCCTGCGGGATGTGGGTGCGCAACCTGGCGATCGGGATCGCCCGGTCGGGTGGGGTCCCAAATTGGTCGCGGTTCACTACGCGTAGCCGGAAGGGTGCGTTGTGCGGCGCGCCCATGAGCCGGTGCCCCTTGTGGTCGGCCTCGACCTTGCGGACCACGATTCGAGAATCTCCGAGCTGGGCATCGCGCATCACCGCCTGCAGGCTGTCGACCAGGGGGCTGTCGCTGCGGTAGTTGGTGCCCAGCGTTTTGCGTGCGCCTGCACTCGCTGCGGCGTGCAGGTAGGTGACGATGTCGCCGCCCCGGAATGCGTAGATCGCCTGCTTCGGGTCGCCGATCAAAATCACCGTGGAGTGCCCGTTGAACGCTCGGTCGATCACCTGCCATTGCACCGGATCGGTGTCCTGGAACTCATCGACCATGACGATCGACCACCGTCGCCTCATTCGCGCTCGAGCCGGGGAGTCCTGTGCCTCAAGTGTCTTCGCCAGCCGGGACAGCAGGTCATCGTAGTGCAGGATTCCGCGCTTGCGTTTGCGCTTCTCCAGCTCCGCGCAGACCGCCGATGCGAACTGCACTCGTACCGCGGGATCGAATCCCGGAGCGGGGTTGATCGGGCGCAGTTCGGTGTGGGCGTTGCGGACCACCTCGTGCGCGAGCTTCAGCGCGTCGTCGTAGCTCAACGAAGGCTGCTCATTCCCCTGCCCGAAGTGAGCGAGGTACACGTCGTTGACGATCTCGGTCACCAGGTCGTCCAGGCTCTCGACCAGCTGCACGCCTGAGTCGGTATCCCCGTCCACTCCCAGCGATTTCAGTACGAGCCGGCAGAACTCATGGGTGGTCGCTATGGTCGCCGCATCGAAGCCGGCCAGTGCATCACGCAGGCGCAGCCTGCGCCGGGCAACCTCCTCGGCCGTGCCGGTGAGTAGGTGACGGATGACCGGATTGTTTCTGGCTTTGTCGCTGGGATTGGTGGGATCGTCGAGTGCGGCCGCTGCATCCAGGATTTGGTAGCGCACCCGCTCCCGCAACTCTTGGCTGGCGGCCCGACTGAAGGTAATCAGCAGCATCTGGTTCAGCGTCGCCACGCCCTCCGCGACATAGCGCGTCACCAGCCCTGCGAGGGTGAATGTCTTTCCGGTTCCCGCACTGGCCTCCAGCACCGTGGTGGTCCGCGGTGCCGGCAAGGGGCCAAGCAGTTCGAACGTCTCCATTGCCATCAGCAGCCATCTCGCTCGGCGTGCAGCATCGGCAGCCACAGTCGGGCGGCATAGGCGCCCAACCGGGTGTTCTCGTGCCGGTGCTCCTCGCCGGGCTGTACCGGCGTCATCAGCACGCTCACATCTGAACGCTTGCCCCAGACGAGTTCGTGTGCAGGCTGTTCGTTCTCGCCGGGGAAGTTAGCGGAGTTCCACCTGAACCTGGCCTCGCGTTCGGGTGTCCCGTGGTTGTATCGCGCCTCGGCCCACGCGTAGGACGTTCGCAAGGGCAGCGGGATCGGCTCACGGCGGCCGGCGTCATACATCGCGACAAGGTCGCTCAACACATCGACGGCGGAATCCGGTGGACCGAGCAGGCGCTCTCTGGGCTTGTCTCCGCGCTTTGCCCTGCCGATGCACACCGCCGTCCACTCCCCGCCAGGATGGTGAGCCGCCAAGGCCACCAGACGAATCCACGTTCGCAGCAGATGTCTGCCATCCAGCCTGGCGTAGGTGACGGACGTCAACCGGGTGCCGTACAGGCCAGGGACCGTGCCGGTGAGGCGTCGACCAACTCCCCGGGGTGTGGGTGTGGGTGAGCCGGCCCGCCCGATGTCGACGTCCACGTCGACCGCTGTCGGCTCCTGCGTGCGATGACGCTGTGCCGCGGCCGCCAGTGCCGCCGACCGCGCCGCAACCTGTTGGGCGGTGCGCCAGCCCAGGCGTCCCGGGGGCAAGGAGCCGCGGCGCCACTCCGCCTGCTGGGCCGCCGCCGGCGAGACGCCCCGCAGCATGTCATCGAGCAGACGATCCCCGACCTTCCATTCCTGCAGGCCATCGATCTCAACGGGAATGATGTCCTCGGTCATGTCGACGTCCCAGGGCAGCGTGTAATCCAGCGCCCGGAAGAACCCCTTGACGGGGTCGGAGAAGAAGGCGATCAGATCGTCGAGTGCGACGTCGTCGGGCGGTGGGGGAGCCAACCGCTGGCCGAACAGGTGCGGCCGTGGTTCGCGGTCACCGGCCGCGACCCGGGCCGCGGTGAGTGCGGTCGGATCGAATGTGAAGGGTTGGTCTGGCGGCGTGCCGAGCCGGCCGGGCGTAACGTTGTCGATGTCGAAGGGCTGCAATGGATGTTCGACGAGAACCCGGTCGCGAACCTTTGCGCTGGTGGTGATGTCGAGAGCATCGAGCAGTTCAACGACCGGTACCGCGGGCGGCTTGCGCCGACCTGAGCATTCATCGGCGCCGGTGTAGGTGATGACCAACTTCTCGGTGGCCGCGCCGATGGCGTCGAGCAGCAACTGTCTGTCCTCGGAGCGGGTGTCGCGCTCGCCGGTCATCGGGTCGCGGGCCAGGACGTCGTCGTCATCGACGACCCCGCGACGCGGGAAGACGCCGTCGTCGAGGCCGATGAGGCACACCACGCGGTGCGGAACCGACCGCATTGGCACCAACGTGGCGACTGTCAACGTTCCGGTGCGGAAGTTGGCGCGCGTAGGCCGTCCGGCGAGATGGCGGTCCAGCAGCGCCTTCACGTCGGGGAGCCGCAGAGTGACGTCGGCGTGTTTCCCCGCCTGCGCGAGAACATCATTCAGCTCCCGCCGCACCTGATTGAGCTGCCACATGTCGTCGTCCGGAACCGCGGTCAATGCGTCGATGCCGCTGGACAACGCGCTCAGCCAATCGCGCAACGGCGCTGCCCCCGAAAGGGATTCGACCGTCCGGCGAAGTCGCGCGACATACTCGGCGAGCCGTCCCGCCAGCTCCACCCGGTTGCTGCTCACGTCGTCGAGCGGCAACGTGGTGTCCAGCCAGGCGTGCGAGTCATCCGACATCGCGACCCCGGCCAGCACCCGGTCCAAACCGAACTGCCAGGTGTTCTGCACGAAGTCGACGCCGTAAGGGTGGCGGTGCTCCCGGTCGAAACCCCAGCGGATGTTGGCCTCGCGCACCCAATCACCGACAGCGTCGAGGTCGTCCTGGCTGAAGCCGAATCGGAATCGGATCGGTGCGGCTTCAGCCAGGTTCAGCACCTCGCTAGCGGTGGCGCGCCCGCCGGCCAGGTCAAGCAGTCGGCAGGCAACGCTGAACAGCGGATTGGTCTGAGTGAGCGCCCGGTCGGCCAGCTTGACCCGTAGTTTGTGGGCGGGATGGGCGCCGTCCATCTCGTCGCCGAGTCCGAAGCCCGCCACGATCAGCGGCGCATAGGCCTCGATGTCGGGACACATGACCAGGATGTCGCGAGGCTCCAGTGTCGGATCGTCGACGAGCAGACCGAGCAGCACCTCGCGCAGCACATCGACTTGCCGGGCTGCGCCGTAGCAGCTGTGAACCTGCACGGATCGGTCGGCCGGATCATGCGACCGGCCTTCCCCGCAGACCGCGTTGGCTGAGATATCGGATTGCAGCCAACCCAACAGCGTGCCGGGGCGCTCGGACGCTGCCAGACATTCGTCGGTATCGGTCGCCGAGGTCAGGCTGCGCTGCAATTCGCGCAGGTCCCGGCCGAGGGTTGCCAGCAGTGGGTGCCTGACGTCGCGGTGGGACGTGTCCTGGCGACGGGGAATGGCGCCGCGCGCATTCTTCAGCCGGCTCCACAGATTGTCACTGGGATGTGGCAGCCAGAGGTGCAAATCGTGGTGGGTGCTCAAGGCGTGCAGAAGTTCTATCTCGGTCTGCGGCAGGCGGGTATGGCCGAACAGCGACAGTCTCTCCGGAAGCTCGGTGGGTGAATCCCTCAGCCGAGCAACGATTCTGGCGTGTCTGATATGTGGGGGTTCGGCGTCAACGCGATCGGCCAGGGCGCGGAAGATCTCCGGCTGCCATTGCAGGTCACCGTCGAGGTCTTCGGTGTGCCCCTCGAGCCAGTCGATGAGCAGCCGCGGTCGCTGCCGGGCGTAGGAGTCGAACAGGCCGGCGAGACGGCGGGCGACCGCGTAGCGTCGCCCCTGGCGCAGATCTTTCTCCTCGCCGTGCTCGAAGTGGCCGAGATGAGTGGCCAGCGCGCTGCACCAGGGTTCGGCCAGACAGCCGTCGATCACCTCGAGTAGCGGCCACACCATCGCATCGGGCGACCATGGATCAGCGTCCGTTGTCCCGGTGAGCTCATCGATCAGGGACCGTGGATGCCGGAAAGTGACGCCTGCGCACACGCCGTCGTCGGTGGCGGTCCCGCGGCCTAGCAGGTGGGACAGCCGCTGACTGAGCCAGCGTTCCATCCCGCGGGCGGAGACCAGCACCAGCTCCTCGCTGAACGGGTCTGCCGGAGGCGTGGCCAGCAGCCCGCCGAGGCCGTCGGCGAGCAGATCCGTGCGGTCGGCACGATGGAGGTGAAGCACCATCGGCCGCCAGACTACGACGCCGAAGACCGAAGGTGTCTGTCAGCCCTGCTCGATAGTGTTGCCGCTGCCTGACTTCGATACCTCCGGGGTGCCCGCGCGATAGGTCACCTGGTTGTCGAAGCCCGAAGCGGCGATGCTCTGGGCGCTCTCGACGGTGATCACGTTGTTCATGCCGGAGACCGAGATGCTGGCGCAATCGCCCCGAATGTCGATGGTGTTGGTCATGCCGCTGATGTTCACCGTGCCTTGATTGCACACAATCGTCTTGTTCTGTTCGATACCGCCCATGCTGAGGGTGTCGCCCGCCTCGACGGTGAGGAAGTCCTCAGAGCGATCGGTGGAGCCGCCGCCGGAGAACCCGGGGGACTCTGACTGCGGCGCCGGCGGCGTGGCGGGTTCGGCGAGTCTGAAGAACACCAGCGTCGCCACTGCCCCGACCGAGACGATGCCGAGCGCCAGCGCTATCAACCAGATTGTCGGTGAACGCTTGTGCACGACCTGTTGCGGCGGGGAGTGGTAGGGCGAATCGTAGTGCGGTGCACCGTATTGATACCGCGTCTGTTGGTAGGGGCCAGGTTGCGGGTTGTAGGGATAGCTCGGCACCGGCACGTCCGTAGACGGCGGAGCCTCGTAAGGCCGGGTGCCCAACTCGCTGGAGTGGGCTTGGTCGGCAAGCGGACGTTCAAGCTCCCGGATGCGTGCTTCGGGATCCTCATCTGGCTGCATGCGCAGATGCTTGCACACGGGGGTGTACTCGTTCAGCGGAACTCTGATCGCTACAGCCAGTCCCGCATCTTGAACATCACGTATAGCACGACCACCAGCACTGCGATGATCGCCGTGCTCACCACGAAGCCGCCGACGGTTTGGATTCCGGGATACAGCACATTCTGGCCGTAGAAGCCGGTGACCGCCGTTGGCACGGCGATGATCGCCGCCCATCCCGTGAGCTTTCTCATCACGATGTTCAGACGGGCATCCTGCAGCGAAAGGTTGGTCTCGAAGACCGTCGTGACCATGTCGCGCAGCGAGTCCGTCCATTCCGAGACCCTCAGAACGTGGTCGTAGAGGTCGGCCCATACCGGGTCAAGCTCGACCGGGGTCTTGCCGTCCATTCTGCGGTGTTGAATCACCGTGACCACTTCCCGCATCGGCAGTACCACACGTCGCAAGGCGACCAGATCTTTTCGGAGCCGGAACGTGTTTTGTTGCAAACCATTTCGTGGTACCCGATCGGCGAACAGATCGTCTTCGAGGCCCTCGATTCCGTCGTCGAGGAATTGGACCGCGTCGAAATGGCTGTCGACCACGACGTCGAGCAGGCCGTGTACCAGCGAACCGACACCGTGTTCCTGCCCGCCGAGCTGGTCGAAGCGCTGCGACAGCTTCTCGACGTCGAAGTGTGGCGAGAGTCGCACGGTGATCATCCCGCGCGGCAGGACGAATCCGGAGATCCGGTGCATCTCCAGGGTCGGCTCCGAGGCGTCGGTTGGCGTTGAAGACTCGACCGATACCTCGTACACGGTGAAGAACGTGTGCGTCTTGTAGACGACAGCTTTCGTGCGCTCGGCATCGGCGATCGCATCTTCGACTGCCCAGGAGTTGAGATGCAGATCCTCGGCGAGTTCTTTGAGGATCGCGTGGTCGGCGTCGTAGATGTCGCACCACACCAAGGCGCCGTCGGTGGCCAGATAGTCCGGGATCGACGAGAACTCGAAGTCATCCTCGGGTTTGCCATCGCGCCAGACTCGGCCCCGGACGTGGGTCACCTGCCGGAGGCGCTAGCCGAGGCTGAACTCTGTTGCCAAGCCGTCGATTCCGGCTCGGATGGCATCCAGTGCCGACTGGCGAGCTTTGATCTTGGTAGCGACGTGCGCACCGACATGCAACGTCGCAACCGCTTCCTGCGCCACCTGCTGTGCGCGAGCGAGGACCTGATCGGCCTCGACGATCTCGTCCAGCCACCCGGCGGCGATCGCGTCGTCACCGACGAACGTTGACGCCAGCGCCGTTGCTCGCTGGAAGGCCGCCGGGGTCAGCCGCATTCGCATGATCTCGATGGCAGAGATCGGGATGGTCATGCCGATGGCCACTTCGATGGCCTGACAACGCGACTTCGGCGCACCCACCCGATGGTCTGCAGAAAGCAACAAGAACGAGCCCATCGCGACGGCGGGACCGGTTGCGGCGACGATCACCGGTGCCGGAAACGTCAGCGTCCGCAGTGACAACTCGAAGCCGCCGGCGAGCATGTCGTGTGCCGCGGCAGCATCGCCGGACTGGAACACTGCGAGGTCGAACCCGCCGCTGAAGACCCTCGAATTACCAGCCAGCACGACCGCTTTGGCGGCGTCGGCCTCGGCTCGGTCCAGCGCCTCGTTGATGGCGCTCTGCATCGCGGGGCCCAGTACGTTCACCTTGCCGTCGTCCAGGGTGATGGTGGCCACGGAGTCTGCGATTGCGTAGGAAACAGTGCCGGTCATGGTCCTCCTGTCGTGCCTTGTCAGGCGCATCGAACCTAGCAGCGTCGGCCGATGCGCCGTCCAGGCGGGTTTACCTCGGCGGGACCCCGCCGTGCTAGGACAGCGGCACCTCGACGCCGGATCCCATCGGATCCGAATGCAGTTCGATGGCCTCGGGGTCGGTACCGGGCGGCACATCGAAGACCACCGCAACGTCCACCTCGTCACCCGGGTTCAGCTCGGCGAGAGCACCGCCGGCGTAGAACGTTGCCTCGTCGTCGATGGAATACACGGTGCCGTCCGCCTTGAGCTTCTGGAAGGTTCCCAGGAAGGTGGTCGGTTCGTCGCTGGTGTTGGTCACGGTCATGTGCACCACCACGTACTCGCCCACCGCGGTCTTGTCGACGGGGAATTCCGCCGACGCGACAGAGGTGGTGATCTCAACGGCGTCCACGAAGAACGTCAGGGCTCCGTCGGTGTAGTCACCGCTGTCGGGCACCGCCGGCATTGCTGTCGGTGGCTCGGCCCAGCCACCACCCGGGGTCTCCGTCGGTGCGATGGTCGTCGCCGGATTCTCTAACGCGCCTACCTCGATGGAACCGTCGTCGGCGAAGAACACCGCGAACATGGCTACCGCCACCAGCATTGCCAACAGTGCCGCGCACACCGCCAGGTAGCGCGTCAGCAGTTGTCGGTCGACACTCCCGACTTCGCTTGGCGGACCGGATGGCGGCGACGACAGGGGAGGGGCGGTGGTCGCCTCGAATCGGGCCGGTGTGGCGGGGTCAGGCCCTTCCTCGGGCGCACGGTGGGCCCCGCCACGCTCGGACGCACTCGGCTGTTCGGGCGGCGTCGGCGACGGCGGAGACTGCGGGGCCGGGGTCTGGTGTTCGGTCCACGCCTGGCCGTCCCAGTACCGCTGGCCTCCGGATCCATCCGGGTCGGAATACCAGCCGGCGGGCGTTTGCGGTGTCGTCATCGCGGTGTGTCCTCCCGTCACGCTCCGCTGGCGCCGAGCCACCGGGAGGGTATCGCATTGACCAGCACGCGGTCGGAGATCACCGCTGATGGGCCGCGATAGCGGCGGTCAGCCACCCATCAGCATCCGCCACTGGTCCAGATTGCTCGCCCGGTAGACGTAGTTGCTGTTTCGGACCTCGGAGAGCGACGCGCTCGGCTCCGCGGAGTACCAGTGCCCGGGGAAGACCGTCGGGTCGCCGGGCAGCTTCGCCAGCGCTTGCAGGCTGCGGAACATCTCGTCGGCATCTCCGCCCGGGAAGTCGGTGCGTCCGCAGCCCTCGAGGAAGAGGGTGTCCCCGGCCACCAGTCGGCCGTCGAGTAGAAAGCACTGGCTGCCCGGTGTATGGCCGGGAGTGTGGAGCAGTTCGATGTCGATGTCGCCGACGGCGACTTTGTCGCCGTGCTGATGAGAGGTCAGTTCGCTGGGGGCGATGCCGGTGACCTTCGAAACCCAGTCCGCCTCGTGCGCGTTGACGTGAACCGGCACGCTGACCCGCTCCAGCAGTTCGGCCAGGCCCCTGAGTTCGAATCCCATCATCGAACCGCCGACGTGGTCGGGGTGATGGTGGGTGACCAGTACGCCCGAGAGGTGCATGCCGTCGGCTTCCAGCGCATCCACCAGATCCTGGGCCGCGTAGGCGGGATCCACCACCACGGTGTCGCCGGTCTGCCGGTCCCCGATGAGGTACGCGAAGTTGCGCATCTGTTCGGCGATCATGTCGCCCGCCGCGAAATCGCGGCCCGATAACAGCTGCCTGAAGTAGAGGCGGTCGGATTCAGCCATGGTGATCAGCGTATGCGCCGGCGCCGCACGCCGAACGGGCGCGCTCCGGGCGGTGCCGCAGAACCACAGGCAGCCTCAAAGCTGCCAGTCGGGCAATGACCAGCGGTTTGGCGCCGCAAACGGTGAGAATGTACCCTCTTTAGGGCCCATCGCTCGGCGGTGAGTTCAAGTATTGCAAGCAAGGCAGCAGCGCCCCCTTAGCTCAGTCGGTAGAGCGTTTCCATGGTAAGGAAAAGGTCAACGGTTCGATTCCGTTAGGGGGCTCGGTGGACACCGGACGGCGCACCGGCCCGGGCCCATCGGGGCGGTGTAGCTCAGCTGGTTAGAGCGCACGACTCATAATCGTGAGGTCGGG
>CAZCHU010000046.1:0-20832 GCA_964498215.1 uncultured Mycobacterium sp.
GCCATCAGATTGCGGATGACGTCGAATTCCTGGTGCGCCCAGATCTCTGAGTTCTCGTCGTCGAGGTCGGCTTCGGTCACCCCGCTGCCCGCCAAGCATTCAGCGGCCGTCATTCCGTTGGCGATGCCGGCCTGCACCATGATCCGCACGCCCTCGGTGCCGCGCGGCACCGCCCAGCATGGACCCATACGCACTTCCCGACGCACTGTCCGAAAATAACAAATTGCTGTCCCGTAGGAACATTCCCTGCTCCGGCCGTCCTCCTTAGCGTGAGGCCATGACGACCTCGATCGCCGTCGGCCGGGAGCAGACCCTCGCCGATGAACTGCAGGATCTGTACCGACGGACCAAGGCCCAGGTCGGAGACGAGGACCTGGCGCACATCCGCAACGTCGCCGCCTATGGGCAGGCGATCAAGGCGCGCCGAATCGAGCTGATGCGCACCGGCACTCCCGATACTCTCGGCCGCGCCGTGGTGCTCGAGATGCTCTACCGGTTGCTTCAGTTCTCCGAGCTCGGGCACAACATCATCCACGGCAGCTACGACCACCTGCCGAACTGCGGCGAGTACCACTCCGAGCGCTATCAGTGGGACTTCAACGTCGACATCGACCAGTGGAAGGTGATGCACCACGAGGGGCATCACCCGCACACCAACATCAACGGGCGAGACCACGACCTCGGCTACAGCATCTCGCGCGCCATGGCCGGTCAGGACTGGTTCGGCCATCACATCGTGCAAACGGCAGTCATCGGTGCGCTCGCCGCGACTGCCCCGCAGAGCGCGGCGTTCATGCTCGGCAACGTGACCCGACACGTTGAGGGTCAGCGATTCTTCAGCCGCGACACACTGCGCTCTCCGGTGCGGATCGCGCTCAACGACGCGGTGCAACGCTATTTGCGCGAGCCGCTGACCGCGGGACCGCGATTCCTGCCCGCGATGCTGGCCAACTATCTCGGTGGGGTCGCCGGCTACATGTCGGTGTTCTTCCTCGTTGCGATCGAACACCACGCCGGCGAACTGGAGATGTTCCCCGACCCCGGCCCCGACGAGACGCCGAGCCAGTACTACGCACGCCAGTTCCGCGCCACCAGGAACTTCCTGCGCAGTCCCGGCATCGACAATTTCCTTCAGCGCATCCTCACTGAGGAGGTCCCGTACGAGAACCGGCCCGATTTCCGGATTTTCTACGGCGGCCTCGACACCCATGTCGAGCACCACATGTTCCCGGATCTACCGCCCAACCGGCAGCGGGAGATCGCGCCGGCGGTACGGGCGATCGCTGCCCGGCACGGCCTGCCCTATCACGAGACACCGCTGCTGGAGTCCATGCGCCTGTTCGCGAAGGCGCTGACCGGTTTGTCCATCCCGTTGGGCGAGCGTGAGCTCGGAAAGCCGCTGCGCCTCCTGGCACAGCCAGTGTCGCTGGTGCGCAGGCTGGTCTTCGGGGCCGCCTACAAGCCGCTCCCTGAGGGCCCCTATCTGGACAAGCCTCGTTTTTACAACGTTCCGGTCAAGGTGCTCTCGGCGGACTCGGTAGCCGATGGCCAAGCCCTGCACGTGCGGTTGCAGAAGCCGCGTGGCTGGGCAGACGTGCGCTGGGATGCCGGCTCCTTCGTCTCGGTTCGCGTCGAGGTCGGCGACGAGGTGCTGGTGCGCCAGTACAGCCTCGTCCACGACAGCACCGGCTCCGACACCATGGACATCTGCGTCAAACGCGTTGTTGACGGCCGGGTCTCGAATCGTCTCAACGACAGCCTGCGGGCCGGGAAGTACCTCACGTTGGTCGGCGTGCCCGCCAGCACCGGTGGGCTGGCGATCCCGACGATGCCGCGCAAGTCGCTGTTCGTGGCCGGCGGCGTGGGGATCACCCCAATCATCAGTCAGTTGCGCACCATCGCCCGCGAGGCTCCGGGCTCCGACGCGGTGTTGCTCTACTTCAACCGCGACGACCGATCGATCATCTTCGAGCGCGAATTGCGACAGCTTGCCGAGCGCTCAGGCCTGCGGGTGCACTTCCTGACCGACAAGCCGTCTCGCCGTCGGGACATCACCGATGGTCAGCTCTCCGATATCCTGCTCAAGCGCTACGTCCGAGACGTTGCCGAACGCGAGGTCTTCGTATGCGCACCGCCGGCGATGATCGATATCGCGAGACGACACCTGACCAGCCTGGGGCTCGATCCGCGACGGTTCCACACCGAATCGTTCACGCCCCCGACCATCGACCGTCCCGCCACCGACGGCCGCCGGTACACCGTGCGGTTCCGGCGCAGCGAACAATCCGTCGAAATCGACGGCGCAACAACCTTGTTGGAGGCAGCTACCCGGGTCGGAGTGCGGGTGCCGACCGGTTGCCAACGGGGACTCTGTGGCGCATGCCTATCACCCAAGCTCAGTGGCGCCACCCAACTCGAGGCCGACCACGGCTTGATGGATCGCATCACGGTGTGCAACAGCCTCGCCTGCTCCGACATCGAACTGGACCTCTAGTTCGATGGACGGCGGCGCTTCACAACTTCAGCGAGGCCCAGGGGGCTACGCTGCAGCCGTGACACTGAAGATCAGCGACGATAGCCGCGTTCGCACCCTGATCCTCGACAGACCAGAGGCTCTCAACGCATTCAACGAAGCGCTCTATCACTCCACCGCGACAGCCCTGCGCGATGCCGCTGACGACCCAGATGTAGCGGTCGTGCTGCTCACCGGCGAGGGTCGCGCGTTCAGCGCAGGCAACGACCTCAAGGAGATGCAGTCCCGTATCGCCGATTCCTCGCTGAGTCGCGAAGGCAGTCACTTCTCGGCGATGATCAGCGCATTGACCGACCTCTCGAAGCCGCTCATCTGCGCAGTCAACGGTGTCGGCCTAGGCATCGGTACGACCATCCTCGGCTATGCCGACCTAGTCTTCATGTCGTCCACTGCTCGACTGAAGTGCCCGTTCACCAGCCTCGGTGTGGCGCCTGAGGCAGCTTCGTCATACCTGCTGCCGCAGCTGATCGGCAGACAGAACGCGGCGTGGCTGCTGTTGTCCTCGGAGTGGATCGATGCGGCAGAGGCCCACCGGATGGGAATCGCGTGGAAGGTCTGCGAACCCGACGACCTGATGCCCGAGGCGCGCCGACACGCTGAAATCTTGGCGTCCCGTTCGATTGCCAGCCTGATGGCCGTCAAGAAAACGATCGTCGATCCGTACCGTCCCGGAATCGGTGCGGCCACCGAACGCGAGAATGCGCACTTTCTCGAACTGCTCGGCGGGGCCGCGAACGCCGCGGCACTTGCCGAGTTCACCGGACAGGGCGGGGCCTGAAGCGTTAGCGGGTGACGCTCTCCGGAGTGCATTCGGTGACTTCCAGATGTGCCGCGACGATCGCCCGCAACGTACGCCGGCATCGGCCACAGTCACCCCCGGCCCCGCATGCCTCGGAGATCTCCCTGGAGGTTCGCGCACCGTTGGCCACAACCTCGTTGACCACGTGGCTTGTGGTTCCGGTGCACAGGCAGACAAACATGGGTCCCGTTACCCCTGCTCGCTGAGATCCATCAGATGGGCGAATTTGCCGACGAACCGGGTGGGGTAGGCGCCCAGTCCGGCGTTGGCGATCCACTCGGCGGCCGCATCAGGGTGCTCGATCCACTGCCGTGCACTGGTCTCGTCGGCGATCTCCTGAAGGATCAGCACTTCGTTGCCATCGTCGAGCGCACGGTAGACCCAGATCTTGCGCACGCCGCTTTGCCTGAACCGTTCCAGGCCATCGTGCACTTTGATCATCAGCGCAGCGACATCCTCGACCGAGGACATGACCCCCACGGTGACTCGGCCGATATGGCGCTCCGAGGTTGACGCAACGAGATCGATCTTCTCGACGACCTCACCGCCGAAGATCGGCGGAATATCGTCGGCGCCCGAGATATTGAACCACTCGAAAATCGCTGGCGAACGCAATACATCCCGAATCGAGCGGGCGTGCCGAATCCCGATGGTCACCAGAACTCGGCAGGGTTCCCAGATCGATTCATACAACACGACGTGATGCGCGCCGATCGACGAGAGTCCATCGCGATGCTTGTTGAGCCATTCCCACATGTGATCGACGTCGTCGGCATGGAAATCGCAGGCCAGGATAAATGAGTGCAGATCATCGTCACCCATCGGCTTCCATTGCCCCTCTGCCGTCGAATAGTTAGCTCAGTCTAACCTTACTCAGGGTAGGCGGTCCAAGGTGTGGGCTGATCTGCACCCCGGGTAACGGCACCGGAAACAAACCTTTGGTGAAAACCCGCCGCACAAGGCCGCCGATGGCGCGCTACAGGTCCTCGGTTTGCCCTAGATCCGCTCGGTGTGCACTACATTGGAGTGATCGCACGCAGCCCGTGCGGAGAATGCGCGCAATCACTTCACCAAGGCGTCGAGGAGTAAAAAATGCAAGGCGATCCCGAGGTTCTGAAGTTGCTCAACGAGCAATTGACGAGCGAACTCACGGCGATTAATCAGTATTTCCTGCATTCCAAAATGCAAGACAACTGGGGCTTCACAGAATTAGCGGCGCACACGCGCAAAGAATCCTTTGAAGAAATGGTTCACGCCGAGGAACTCACCGATCGCATCCTTCTTCTCGACGGCCTGCCCAACTACCAGCGACTGTTCTCCCTGCGGGTTGGCCAGACCCTGCGCGAGCAGTTCGAGGCAGACCTTGCGATCGAATACGAGGTTGTCGAGCGTCTGAAGCCGGGCGTCATCATGTGCCGCGAGAAGGGCGACGCCACGTCGGCAAACCTTCTCGAGAAGATCCTGGCTGACGAGGAGCACCACATCGACTACCTCGAAACCCAGCTTGAGCTGATGGGCAGGCTCGGCGATGAGTTGTACTCGGCCCAGTGCGTATCGCGTCCGCCCCAGTAGCGGTTCCGGACGCCCCGGCGCCGAAGTGATGCCACGTACGATGCGGCCATGAGCCGCATCGGGGACTTCGCCGACGACGACGTGTCGGGTTTCGCCGTGAAATCGCCGGAGTTGGGTGCGGCCATGGCGGCCTTCAGTCAATCGGTGTACACGAAGGGCAGATTGCCAAAGCGTGTCCGGGAGGGCGCCCGCATCGTTATCGCGCACGCCAACGAATGCGTCGTCTGCCAGAACACCCGGGACTCCGAGGGCGAAGCCAGCGGTGTCGACGAGGAGTTCTACGACCACGCGGAGCAGTGGCAGACCTGGCCCGGCTACAGCGACACCGAGCGCATCGCGATGGAATTCGCACATCGATTCGCCACCGACCACACCGGCCTTCGCGATGACGAGAGCTTTTGGGAGCGCATGCACGCGCACTTCGACGACGAGTTGCTCACCGATCTGGCCATCTCGTGTGCCATGTGGGTCGGCATGGGTCGTATGCTGCGAACCCTCGACATCGGCCAAAGCTGCCGGATCACGCTCTAGCATCTGGCGCGGCGACACTGAGGCTGGTAACGATGGCTGACATGGACGCCAAACCCCTCGCGGCCGCAGCCATCGCGCAACTAGAGGCTGATGGGGTCGCTACCCTGATCGGCACTGTCGTCAACCCGGCGGGGCTCATCCATGCGAAGACCATTCCGCTGCGACGGATGGGAGCTTTCGCCGATCCGGGACTCGGCGCAAGTCCGGTCTGGCACGTGTTCGCCACCGACCAGTCCGGCATCGTGTTCGGTGAATCAACCGGGGTGGTGGGGGACCAGCGGATCCGTATCGACTTGCGCGGATTGCGCATTCTCAGCGAGGGGTTGGCTTGGGCCCCAGGGTCTTTCTTCGATCAGGACGGATCGCCGGATCCCTACTGTGCCCGTGGAGCGCTGACCCGAATTCAAGCCAGGTTGTCCGATGCGGGCATCGCGGCTCGGGTAGGCCACGAGATGGAGTTTGTGCTCGTAGGTCCAGACGGCGGGTCTCTGCCCGCGCACCTGTGGGCGCAGTACGGCCTGGCGGGGGTACTCGAGTACGAAGGATTCGTCCGGGACGTCACTGACGCCGCTACTGACTCGGGCTTGGCCATCGAGCAGTTCCACCCCGAGTACGGCGCGAATCAGTTCGAGATTTCGCTGGCTCCCGAGGAACCGGTGGCGGCGGCCGACCAGTTGATACTGCTGCGCATCATCGTCGGCAGAGTCGCAAGAAGGTATGGAATGCGGGTGAGCCTTTCCCCGGTTCCCTTCGCGGGAAGCGTCGGTTCCGGCGCCCATCAGCATTTTTCACTCACCCGCGCGGAATCCCCGCTATTCGCCGGCGGTGAGCCCTCGGCGGAGATGACGGCGGAAGGCGCCTCCGCAGTCGCCGGAGTGCTCGCAGGCTTGGCACAAGCCCAGGGCGTGCTGTGCGGCTCCATCATGTCGGGGCTGCGCATGCAACCCGGCCGGTGGTCTGGCGCCTACACTTGCTGGGGCACCGAAAACCGTGAGGCAGCGGTACGTTTTCTGCCCGATGGACCGGCCAACCCGCACGGTGGCAACATCGAGGTCAAGGTGATCGACCCTTCGGCGAACCCCTACCTCGCATCGGCCACAGTCCTCGGTCTGGCGCTCGATGGCATCAACCGTGCGCTGGCCATACCCGAACAGGTCACCGTAGACCCGGCCGCCCTGAGTGAGGCCGACCGCGCCAAGGCGGGCATACACCCGCTGACGCCGAACCAGTCCGAAGCGATCGACGCCCTCGACCGATCCTCGCTGATGCGTGGGGTTCTCGGGAACGAACTGGTTGAGGCCGTCGTCGCGGTGCGGCGCTATGAGCACGACAACTATGGCGACCTCAGCCCCGATGAGCTCGCCGAGAAGTTCCGCCTCGCCTGGAGCGTGTGAGTGACGGCGCTGCGGGAGCACATCGGGGCAGTACCGCTGGTCGATCACCACACGCACGGTTGCTGGCTCACCGCCGGTGACCGCTACCGATTCGAGAACGCGCTCAACGAAGCCAACACCGAGCCGCTCGCAACGTTCGACTCGGGGTTCGACACGCAACTCGGCTTCGCGGTCCGCGCCCGCTGTGGCCCGCTTCTTGGCCTGCCCCGCCACGCGGACGCCGAGGCGTATTGGCTACGCCGTAGCGAGATTCCCGAGCCCGAGCTCGCAGGATTGTTCTTGTCCGCCGCGCAGGTGTCGGATTGGCTGGTCGACACGGGATTCGCCAGCGGGGTAGCCAGTCTCGAGGAGATGGCGACTCTCACGGGCGGCGGGGTGCGCGAGGTGGTCCGGTTGGAGTCGATCGCCGAGCATGCCGCGGCCGCGCCGGGGGACTATGTTTCGGCGTTCGACGACATCCTGTCGCAGCGGGCCCGTGATGCGGTGGCCATCAAGTCAATCCTGGCCTACCGTGGCGGCTTCCCCGGCGACCTCTCCGATCCTTCGCCGGCCGAGGTTACCGAGGCCGCCGGCCGGTGGCGCGACGACGGAGGCAAGCACCTCACCGATCGGGTGTTGCTGCGCTTCGGTCTGCACAGGGCGTTGCGGTTGGGCAAGCCGCTGCAGTTCCATGTCGGATTCGGTGATCGCGACTGCGACCTGCACGCCGCCAATCCTGTTCATCTTCTCGACTTTCTGCGGGCTAGCGGTGACACACCGGTCATGCTGCTGCACTGCTATCCGTACGAGCGAGAGGCGGGCTATCTTGCCCAGGCGTTCAACAACGTCTACCTCGACGGCGGCCTGGCCATCAACTACCTCGGCTCACGCTCGGCCGCCTTCATCGGCCGACTGCTGGAAATGGCTCCGTTCCGCAAGATCCTGTACTCCTCGGACGGGTTCGGCCCGGCCGAGCTGCACTATCTGGGCGCTGCGCTGTGGCGCGACGGTATGGCTGCCACGCTGCAGCGCTTCGTCGACGCCGACGAGTGGAGCGAAGCCGACTCGATGCGGATCGTCGACATGATCGCGCACGGAAACGCTCGGCGCGTCTACCAACTCAGCTAGCCGACACAATGCCCAATCGAACAGCGGCTCCACACACGTGTCAACGAAATCTGTGAACAGATTTGGCCGAGTGTCTACTACCACCTCTGACCAGCGACGTCGAGCCTGGCACCGGAGGACCGAGCGGGTCGGAAGCGGCGATGGGAGCCGGGCGATCGACCCATTGCTGCCCATTGCCCGATAAACCGGCCCCGTCGTGACTTACCATTCAGCAATGTTTCGGATGTTCACTGTCTTGGCGGCCACCGCGTTGGCCCTCGGCTCGACTTCGGTGGTGGCCGGTGCGCAGCCGGATGAGTCACCGTGCAGCTACGAACTGACGCCACCCACCGTGGTGAACGTGTCGGGCACCGATATCGTGACCGCGACGATCTCCCCGAGGGCGTGCGATGGGGCGAACATCATTCAGATGGTGGCCTGTATCCAGATGCAGGGCAGCCAGGGCGGCGGGCAGTGCGCCAGGTCCAACGGCATAGTGCCCGCGAAGGTGTTCTTCCAGCCCTATCACCCCGGCACCACTTACACCTCAACCGGACGCGGCTGTGCCTCCAAGGGGAACCCGCCGCAGAAGTACTGTCAGGAGAACGGACCGATCGCCGCCGCGCTGTAGGACGCCGGTAGCGCGTCAAACGCCCCAGGTCACCGGCAGCCGTTTGATCCCGTGGATGAATGCCGAGTGCAACCGGTCGGGTTCCTCGACGGCATGAATGTCGGGAACGCGACGGTGCAGTTCCTCGAAGGCCACCGTGATCTCGCGGCGCGCCAAGTTGGCGCCGAGGCAGAAATGGGCACCGCCGCCGCCAAATCCGACGTGCGGATTGGGATGGCGGTGAACATCGAACATCCACGGATCAGCGAATTTCGACTCGTCCCGGTTGGCTGAGCTGTACCACAGCGTGACCTTGTCTCCCGCAGCCATTTTCACCCCACCTACCTCCACATCGCAGGTCGTGGTGCGGCGCATGTAGGCGACAGGGGAGGCCCACCGGACGATCTCCTCGACCGCGGTCGGTGCAACCGCCTGGTAATCCGACCACCACAGTTCGCGCTGCTCGGGATACCGGCTGAGGGCCAGCAGGCCGTGACTGATCGCGTTGCGGGTGGTCTCGTTGCCCGCGACCACCAACAGGATGAAGAACGAGGCCACCTCGGCCGAACTCAACCGTTCACCGTCGATGTCCGCCTGGACCAGGCTGGATGTCAGATCGTCGCCGGGCCGTTCCCTGCGATCCTCGGCAAGCTGTTTGGCGTAGGCGCCGATCGCCATGGCGACCGAGACGAAATCGTCGAAGTCGGTGGCGATGTCGGGGTCACCGAAGCCCAGGATCACGTTCGTCCAATGGAAGATCCGCGCATGGTCATGCTCGGGTATGCCCATCATGTCGCAGATGATCTGCAGCGGTAGCGGGCCGGCCAGCTCCGAAACCAGTTCACCGTGACCGTCGGGATGGGCAGCAATCATCTCCTCGACCAGGCGGCGCGCGCGTTGGCGCACCGAATCCTCGATGAGCGCGAGCACTCTAGGGGTAAATGCGCTGCGCACGATGTTGCGCAGGCGGCTGTGCCGCGGGTCATCCATCGCAATCATGGAGCCGAAATACTCATTCAACTCGGCGGTCTGGTCACCGATCGTGATGCCAAGCGCTGAACTGAAAAGGTCGGGATGTCGGCTGGCATAGAACACGTCGTCATAGCGGGTGAGTGCCCAGTGCCCGGCGACCTCGGTGCCGGAGTCAGGGTTGAGGACGAATGCACCGTGAAACGTGATCGGCGCCTCCCGGCGAAGGGTGGCGAAAGCCCCATCCCGGACGTCGTCGTCGAGACCCCAGAAGCCCCAACTGCCGAGGTCGATGTCGGGCAGCGAAACCTCGGGCGGTGCGGCTCCATTGATTCGGGTGACACCCGTTCTCGAGCCCATGCAGGCCAAGCGTAGCCGCACGGTCTGGCTTCGTGACCCTTTCTGCCGTGCGGGCGACGCCCCTTCGCTCAGCCCTCCACGGCCGTCTTGATCCGTTCAAGCGTCTTGCGCATGTCCCGAACGTTGCGGCGCCGTCGGAGCTGGCCGCCGAGCAGTGAGTACAGCGACATCAGCGGGTTCTCGTCCAGCCGGAACGACTCGGTGACCTCGGTCACCGAACCCGACGGCGTCAACCGATAGTGCCAATTGTTGACCGGCCGGCCACCGGCGAGCACCTCGAAGCCGAACTCCCGACCGGGATCGCAGGCCGTGACCCGGCACGTCGTCCAGTAGACCGGGCCGATCTCGTTGCGCCGTACATGTCCGCGGAAGCGGGCACCGAGCGCCGGGCCGGTCGCACCATCAAGCCATTCCGCTTCGAACGTCTCCGGCGAGAACTTGCCGGTGTTGCGAACGTCGGCGATGAGCTCCCAAATTCGCAGTGCGGGGGCCGCCATCGTGACCGTCACCGAAGCCTGCATCGTCACGCTCGGCTCTTGCCCGGCGAAGTCACTCGGATTCATCCACGGGGACGGCGGCGGCTTGCTCGACGAGGTCACCTTCGCTGGCCTGCCAGTCTCGACCCTCCGAGATACGTTGCACGTCCAGCCAGGTGTCATCGCCGGCGTCATCGATCGGTCGACGCTGTTCGACAACGTCGGCTTCAGCTGCCTCAACCAGTGAGCTGCGCTCTGGTGTCGTCATGGCCACTCCCTCCAGCGTTCAGTGATGTGCGGACTGCCTTCCATGCTATGCCCGCTGGTCTTGGGGTACCCGTTCCCGCGGTTGTCACCCGCACAGAGCGCACCCGCCTCGCCGCCGAGCCCGTGGCATCCCATCTGGCCGTTGCTGCGCGCGGCAAAATGATGCTTCACTGGACGCGGCAACCCTCGGATACTGTGCGTGGATTGCGCAGACGACCAGACGGGCCCTCAAGCCAGGCGGGGCCGGCCATCAACCATCATCGCCGAACCTCAAGGGCCATAATCGTGCCAAGATTCACCGAAGACGCTGCGGATTTGAAGCCACACTTCGAAGACGTTCAGTCGCACTACGATCTGTCCGACGACTTCTATCGACTGTTCCTCGACCCGACCCAGACCTACAGCTGCGCATATTTCGAGCGCGACGAGATGACGCTCGAAGAGGCTCAGATCGCGAAGATCGACCTCTCGTTGGGAAAGCTCGGCCTAGAACCTGGCATGACGATTCTGGACATCGGTTGCGGCTGGGGCGCGACTTTGCTGCGCGCCATCGAGACGTACGACGTGAACGTGATCGGGCTAACCCTGAGCCGCAACCAGCAGGCACACGTGCAACGACTCTTCGACCAATCGGATCGCCCACGCAGCAAGCGGGTTCTCTTGGAGGGCTGGGAGCGGTTCCGCGAACCGGTGGACCGTATCGTCTCGATCGGCGCGTTCGAACACTTCGGGCGCAGTCGCTACGACGAGTTCTTCAAGATGGCCTACCAGGTGCTGCCGGCCGACGGCGTGATGCTTCTGCACACGATCATCAAGCCCAGCGACGCGGACTTCGCCGAGCGCAAGCTGCCGTTGACGATGAACAAGCTGAAGTTCTTCAAGTTCATCATGGATGAAATCTTCCCCGGCGGCGAACTTCCCAAAGTTGAGGACGTCGAAAAGCACTCCGCAAAAGCAGGTTTCGGGCTCGCCCGAGTCCAGCCGCTGCGGTTGCACTACGCGCGCACACTCGAGGCCTGGGCAGCGGCGCTGCAGGCCCACAAGGACGAAGCCATCGCCATTCAGTCCCGCGAGGTCTACGACCGGTACATGCGTTACCTCACCGGCTGCGCTGAGCTGTTCCACGAGGGGTACACCGACATCTGCCAGTTCACCCTCACGAAGGGCTGATGTCCCGAGGCACGCGCGCCGGCGGCCCCGGCTGAGCCTGGGCCGCATCCCGGCGTCGGGCAGCCATCCCCGCCAGCGCCTCGAAAACCACTCGGTGCGCGGCGTTGACCGTCAACTCGGCGTGATCATAGGCCGGCGCCACCTCGACGACGTCCACGCCGGCGACATCGTGCTCGTAGCAGAGTTGGCGAACCATGCGCAGCAGGTCCGCGCTCGTGATACCGCCGGGTTCCGGGGTACCCGTGCCCGGTGCGTGGGCCGGATCCAACACGTCGATATCGACCGAGACGTACAGTTTGTCGGCCTTGGCGAGGGCCTCACCCACCGCGTCGCGCATCACCTCCTTGAATCCACGCTCCCAGATCTCCTGCATGGTGTGCCACGTCATTCCCTGCTCGAGCATCCACTCGAACGTGTCCTGGGGAGGCCAGTAGCCCCGCAGACCAACCTGGACGAAGTGGGTACCGGGTACGGCACCCGATTCGATCAGCCGACGCATCGGAGTGCCATGGCTTGCCAGATTGCCCTCGATCTCGTCCGCGGTATCGGCATGCGCGTCGAAGTGCACAATGCCCACGTTGCCGTATCCGTGCACATCAGCCACCGCGGTGGCGGACGGCCAGGTGATCGAATGATCACCGCCGAGAATCACCGGAACGATGCCGCGCTCGGCGAGCGCCTGAACACGGGCACGAATATTGTTGTGCGACAACTCAGTCTGACCATGTGGACAGTAGGCGTCGCCGAAGTCGATGACCTCCAGCCAGTCGAAGATCTCCAATCCGAGGTCCAGGTGATAGGTGCCAGGCTCATAGGCTGTCGCTCGAATCGCGCGCGGGCCGAAACGCGCCCCCGGCCGATTAGTGGTCCCGATGTCAAAGGGAGCACCCACGATGGCCACGTCGGGCTTCCACGCGTCGAGTTGTTCGACCTCGGTCAGAAAAGGCCGATGGCCGAAGGAGACCAGACCGGCGTAGGCCAAGTCGAGTTGCTCCGCCATCCCCGATGGAATCTCGCGGTGATGATCGTGATCCTGCCCCATGAGGAGACCGTACCGCTCATTGAGCCACCGAAAGGCCCGATATCAACTCGCGGCAGAGCCGCTCAGGGCATCCCGCAGCACCCCGGGGATCGGCCGCTTGGTCCAGTCCTGGGTGGACACCACGACGTAGACGTTGTGCCCTTGAACAGCGATGGTTTCATCAGCCCCGGCGGCCTTGCGACACACCCCGAATCCGATGGTGAAGCTGGTGGAGCCGATCCGCGTGCACGCCGCGGTAACCCGAACCTGATCGCGCCACCGCACCGGCGCCCGGAAGTCGATCTCGCTGTGCACCACCTGGAAGTCGTAACCGAACGACACCAGTTCTGAGTAGGTGATACCGAGATCCTCAAGGAGCCCGGTGCACGCCTCGTCGAACCAGGTCAGGTAGTGGCCGTTGAACACCACGCCCTGCTGGTCGACCTCGGCGTAGCGGGGCACGATCGGCAGCGAAAAAGCGCTCACAAGTTTCTCCTATATCAAGCCACCTTAACCACCGCAGTCGCCGAGACTGCGATCCACGGCGATCCGAGCGCCGCCTCACCGCGATGGCGACTGGGCAGCCGCGGCGCGCTGTACGAGACTCGGGCAATGAAGCTCGTGACGATCGACGACATCCGTGCAGCCGCCGAGCGGATCCGACCCCACGTCGTACGCACTCCGCTATTGGCCGCGCGGTACGCGGACGACGACCGGCCGCTGTGGCTCAAGCCCGAGAACCTGCAACCCGTCGGCGCATTCAAGGTGCGTGGAGCCTTCAACGCGATCGCGGTAGCCGCGGCCACCGGACCGATGCCTACCGCGGTCGTGGCCTACTCAAGCGGTAACCACGCACAGGCGGTGGCCTACGCGGCGGCCGCCTACCGACTGCCCGCCCACATCGTGATGCCCGCGGAGACCCCGAGTGTCAAAGTTGAAGCGACCCGCAGGTACGGCGCCGACGTCGTACTGTGCGCGGCCGGCGAACGGGAAGCCGTGGCCGCCCGGGTTGTCACCCAGACCGGTGGCACGCTGATTCCCCCGTTCGACCATCACGATGTCATCGCCGGACAGGGCACCATCGGTCTGGAAATTGCCGCTGACCTCCCGCTCGTCGGCAGAATACTGATTCCCGTCAGTGGCGGCGGACTGGCTTCGGGCGTCGGTGTCGCCCTTCGCGCGTTGTGTCCGAACGCACAGATCATCGGGGTAGAGCCCGAGCTCGCTGCGGATACGACCGACGGCTTGTCCCGGGGCCACCGCGTGGACTGGCCGGTCGAGGATCGCAACCGCACAATCGCCGATGGCCTGCGTTCTCAACCGTCAGATCTCACTTTCGCCCATCTGCAGCGGCTACTTGACGGGATGATCACCGTCTCCGAGAGCGAAATCCGCTCTGCGGTAGCCGAATTGGCACACCGAGCTAGCCTGGTCAGTGAGCCCAGTGGAGCGGTAGCGCTGGCCGCATTCCGTAAGGACCCGACGCGATCGCCGGGGCCGACCGTGGCGATCGTTTCTGGGGGAAACATCGATCCACAGACGCTCCTGGAAATCCTGGCGGAATCACCGGCCGGCTGATTAGACAGGTGTGCAATTTCGGTTGGTCAACAGGTAGTGTCTCGCGGGATTGCGTCAGCTTGGCCCACCGGAGGACCGTGGACGCGCAAAGGAGTTTGTTGTGGACGCGGTACTGGGATTGTCGGTGACACCGTCTGCTGTTGGCCTGGTACTGGTGCAGGGTCAGGACGCCGATGCAGCGACCATCGACGGTACGGGGTTCGAGGTCGACAGTTGTGGGCCATCGAGCGCAGTTCAGACGTCCGAACAGGCAGCTGCCGCGGTGTTGCGTACCGAGGCGATCGCTGCCGGCCGGGGGCAGCGGATGCGTTCGATCGGCGTGACCTGGAGTGACGAGGCGGACGCGGAGGCGTCGCTGCTGCTGAAGTCGCTGAGCGATTCCGGCTTCGACAACATCGTTCCGGTCCGGTTGTCAGAGGCCACCGATGCGTTGGCACGGGGCATCGCCGAGCTTACGGAGTATCGCACCACCGCGGTGTGCGTCGTCGAACCCGAACACCTCATCGCCATGGTGGTCCAGACCGATGAAGGCGCAGTTCAGACCGCGGTCAATCACACGGTCGTGACCGAAGAGGATCTCGTCGGCTGGCTGAGCGCGGTCTTCACCCGGGCCGACTGGCAGCCTGAAGCGCTCGTGCTCGTCGGCTCCGCGGAGGACCTCGACGGATTGCGGACCGTCCTTGAGGAAGCGCTCTCGGTGCCGGTGTTCAGCCCAGCCACGGCGCAGCTCGCGCTGGCCCGTGGCGCAGCTCTGGCCTGTGCACAGAACTCGGATTTCCGGTTCGACGGTGCGGTCGGCGAGATCGATGCCGATACTGATGCCGAGCGACCCAGGGCTGTCCGACGTCGAGTTCGCCGGCTCGCTCCTGGGGGCGCAGCAACCATCCTGGCCGCTGGAGTCGTGACGTTCGTGGCATCGGTGTCCGCTGCGCTGGCATTGCAGGCCGCCCCAGAGCGTTCCACGCCGCAGGCCCGCCCGGCTGCTGAGGCGTCCGCTCAAACACCCGTATCGGTGCGCGGACCTGCGCCGGCGATGCGGCCGCAGCCGGCCCCGCCAGTCGAGGCTGCGCCGCCGCCCGCGCCCGAGGTGCCGCCGGTGCAGGCTCCCGAGCCCGCAGTGGTCCCGCAGGCCGAATACATCGCCCAACCGGCACCCATGGCCGACGCGCCACCCCCGGAAGCGGCACCGGAGGAAACGTCAACCTTCAGGCAGCGGAGCCCACAGCGGATCGCCACCTTCGGTGACGAAACCTTCGGTGACGAAACCTTCGGCGGCGATCCCTTCGATGATGAAGATCCGCTCGCCGACGTGCCGCCGCAGCTGCCGTAGTGACGCCCGGCACCGCTGCGGATGTGCCGTGAAACGTTCCGGCGCGTGGGTTCGATAGCTGATCAGAAGCGAACAGAAATTTCACTCCGATTCGCCGCGCGACTATAACGCCAGCGCCGAAAGCGGACGACGAACTAGGATGGCAACGTGCCCGGCACCCGTTTTCAGCGAACTCAGACCCCACCCCCGGTGATGCACCGTCTAGGGGCGGTGATCGGTGCACTTGTGCTGCTCGCCGGGCTGTCCACACTGGGCCCGGCCGCCACCGGATCTGCTTTGTCGACCTTGCCGGCAACAGTCGTGAGTGTGTCACCCGCGGCGGGTCAGACCGTCGGAGTGGCCCACCCCGTGACCGTCACATTCACCGGCGCGGTCGACGACCGAGTCGCGGTGGAGCGAGCGATCACGGTGGCACCTGCGGGCAACTCCGATCGAGCCTCGGGTTCATTCACCTGGCTCGATGATCGCACCGTGGAGTGGACCCCGGCCGAGTTCTTCCCGGCGCACACGCCGATCAACGTTTCGGTCGGCGGGTACTCCACCAGCTTTCAAACGGGTTCCTCGGTGGTCAGCGTCGCCGACATCAGTGCCTACTCGTTCACCGTGAGTATCGACGGGGTGACCGCGCGGCAGATGCCAGCTTCCATGGGCAAACCCGGGTTCGCGACCCCAACCGGCCGATTCACCGCGCTGAGCAAGGAACGCAGGGTCACATTCGATTCCCGCACCATCGGTATTCCACTCGACGACCCCGAGGGCTACTTGATCAAGGGGGAGTACGGCGTCCGAGTGAACTGGGGCGGTGTGTACGTCCATTCTGCGCCGTGGTCTGTGGGTTCCCAAGGCTATGCGAACGTCAGCCATGGGTGCATCAACCTCAGCCCTGACAACGCCGCCTGGTACTTCAACACCGTCCGAATCGGCGACCCGATCATCATCCAGTCCTGAGCCCCGACTGTCCGGCGTAGTGGGGTTGCACCCCGCCAATGTGCGCTGTAACGATTCCGAGGCTATAACAGATGCAACGAGTGAAAGCAGCGTAAACGCGCAACCCGGAGGAAACATCGGTGAAGTTCGTACTGGGCGCAAAGACCTTGTCCATCGTTGGGGCGACGGCGTTCGCGACGCTGGTCGCTACCGCGGCGCCAGCCACTGCCGACCCCACCCCGGCACCGCCCGCACCCGCGCCGTCGCCGGTGCCTGAGCCCGCGCCGACGCCAGCAGCCGAGGGTTCCGCGCAAGCAATCACCAATTCTGCCGCTGCACCTGTCGTCGAAGGCGTACCTCACCTGCCCAGCCTGGACAACCTGCCGCCGGGCACCAGCGACACCCCGGTGACTCCGAATCAGCCGCGGCTGACTTACCTGCGGGATCTGTGGCACGCGATGCGGACGCAGGAGGTCAGCGGCGGTGATGCCCTGCTGCTGCTGACCCAGCGGCCCATGAATGCCGACGCGCCGCGAGGACTGCCCACCGGACCTCAAACACCGCCGCCTGCGGCGCCAATGCCTGAGGCACCCGCACCGGCGCCAATGCCCGACGCACCCGCGCCGGCGCCAGCGCCGTCCGACGCACCGCCGGCGGACGCAGCGCAGCCCGCGGCTTAGTCACAAGCCGCAGCTGCCAGCGGCGCTGGTTCAATGCGCGCGGGGACGTGTTTGTGCCAAGGCGTACCGGCATAGGCGTCGCGCCAGTCGCTCGATGTCAGGGAGTTCGGCGCCACACCGGGAATCAGCTCTCTGCCGTCCTCGTCGATGAAGTCGAGACCGTATCCGTTGGGCAGCGACGCGTGCCCGGGCAGCATCGCGTCGCTGATCTCCACCGTCGCCTCCGCAGTACCGGCCGCAGTGGTGATGCGCGCACGACCGCCATCGGTGAGGCCCAGTGCATCCGCGTCCTCGGTGCTGACCCGCAGCGATCCGTCGACGTCGCGCTTGCGCCACGCGGGGTTGCGCATGATGTCGTTGGCCGTGAACGCGCGGCGCTCGCCCGCCGACAGCACAATCGGAAACTCCGCTGTGGTCAGTCCCACCGCCGCATCGGCCAGCGCCCGGACATCAGCCAGCAGTTTCGGCATCTCCAGAGCGATCTTGCGGTCCGGATGTGAGATTAACGCGAAGTCGTCCTCGTACTCATGCACCGTGAACGTCACTCCCGAGCGGCCACTGAGAATCGCGTTGAACAACGCGTTCCCGTCCGCGTGCCCTGCTCGGATGACCGCCTCCGGGTAGGTCATCGCCGCCTTCTGAGCCAGACCCCACAGCGCTGCCGCCCCGGAAAGACCCTCGGGCAGCGTCGGCCCCAGCGTCTCGTACAGCACAAACGGCAGCACCTTACCCAGTCCGGGATTGGCGCCGACCGCCGCAAGGAACGCGTCGGTAAATTCGGTGAGACCCGCCTCCGCGGCTCGGCGCAGCGGGACCAATTCGGACTCGTCAACAACGCCGAGCCCACGCATGAGACGCGCCCAGATCTCGGGCTCGGGCAGTGTGCCCGGCAGCGGTTCCATCAGCCGATGTCGCAGGTGGAACGTGTTGTGCGGGAACTCCAGGTTGAAAAAAGTCGCCTCGACCTTCTCGTACTGGGTCGCCGCGGGCAGTACATAGTGCGCCAGCCGGGCCGTTTCGGTCATCGCCACGTCGATGACCACGAGCAATTCCAGCTCCGCGAATGCCCGGCTCACCGCGTCGGAGTCAGCGATCGAGTGCGCCGGGTTACTGCTCTCGACGATCATTCCGCGGAACCGGGCGGGATGGTCTGTCAGGATCTCCTCGGGCACCACGTTGCTGGGCATCAAACCGCCGATGATCGGGGCGCCGGTCACCGGTGTCCGGCCCACACCGCCCAGCCGGAACAGCGGCGCGAAGGACGAATGCAGGTGCTGGCCACCACGTTTGGCGAAGTTGCCGGTCAGAATCCACAACAGCTTGTTCAGATACGAGCACAGGGTGCTGTTGGGGGACTGCTGGACGCCGAGATCCTCGAACACCGCGACGCTGTCTGCCGCACCGATCCGGCGCGCCGCAGAACGCAACAGATGCTCCGCGACGCCGCAGCGCTGTGCGTAATCACCGATCGGCACCTCGGCGAGAACCTCACGCACCGCCTCCACGCCGCTGACATGCTGGGCGAGAAACTCCTCATCGCACAGATTCTCCTGCACCAACACCGCGGCCAAGGCCGCCAAGCACCATGCGTCAGTGCCCGGCCGGACCCGCAGATGGAAGTCGGCCATCTTCGCGGTGTCGGTGATGACGGGGTCGATCACGATCATTGACCGGGCCGGGTCCTTGGCGATCTCCTGCAGCACCACCCGGGCCCGCGGAAAGCTCTGCGACATCCACGGGTTCTTGCCGATGAACACCGCGACCTCGGAGTGCTCGAACTCCCCGCGGGTGTGGTTCCCGTAGAAGTGGGTGTCGACCCAGTGCTCCCCGGTCTTCTCCTGCGCCAGCGCGTTGGAGCGGTAGTGGGATCCGAGCGCCTTGAGGAACGCCCCGCTGTAGGCGCCGCCGAGATGATTTCCCTGTCCACCACCGCCGTAATACATGATCTTGTCGCCGCCATGGGTATCGGCGATCGCCCGGAAGCCCGCCGCGATCTCGGTGATCGCGGTATCCCAGTCAACCTCTTCGAACGTTCCGTCCGGACGGCGCCGCATGGGGGAGGTGAGTCTATTGGGGTCGTTCTGGTAGTGATCCAGCCGCAGCGCCTTGTTGCAGGTATACCCGCGCGAGGCGGGATGGTTCTTGTCGCCGCGGATGCGGGCCAGTGTGCGGTCCTCGACCTGCACAACGATGCCGCAGTTGCACTCGCACAGGATGCAGGCCGTGGGCTGCCAGTCGGTCAGTTGCTCGGTCATCGCACGGTCTGCTTTCTCGCGGCGGGTAGGAGCGTCTGGAGCTGTCCATTAGCGGTGTCGAGTGGCTCGAGGTCGCGCGCTACCGCTTCGCAGAGCAACTGCGGGCGGCGGCCGGGAACCTAGTGGTGTTCACCCGCTGGCCGCCTCGTTGAGGTCGTTGAGTGTGCTGGTGGCCTCGAGATACTCCTGCACCCAGCGTTGAATCACCGCGGAGGCCTTCTCCACCTTGTTGAACTGGCCGACAACCTGGCCCACCGGGTTGAAGGCTACGTCGACGGTCTGGTCGGGGTACTTGTTCGTGGCAGCTACCGCAAGCCCGGAGACCATGAATTGCAAGGGCATCCCGAGAGGTTGCGGGTTGTCCGGGTTCTCCCACGCATCGGTCCAGTCGTTGCGCAGAACCCGGGCCGGCTTCCCGGTGAACGAACGACTCCGGACGGTGTCGCGGCTATCGGCCTTCACGTAGGCCGCCTGCTGAACCGCGGTGTTCTGGGCCTCCTCGACCATCAGCCATTGCGAGCCGGTCCAGGCGCCTTGGGTACCGAGTGCCAGCGCCGCGGCAATCTGCTGGCCGCTGCCGATGCCGCCCGCCGCGAGCACCGGGACCGGAGCCACCTCCTTGACCACCTGCGGCCACAGCACGATGGAGCCCACTTCGCCGCAGTGTCCGCCCGCCTCACCACCCTGCGCGATGATGACGTCGACACCGGCCTCCGCGTGTTTTCGCGCCTGGCTCGGTGACCCGCACAGGGCAGCGACCGTACGGCCCTCGGCGTGGATGTGCTCGATCATCTCTCTGGGTGGGGTGCCGAGCGCGTTGGCGATCAGTGTCATCTTCGGATGCTTGAGCGCCACCTCGACCTGGGGCGTAGCAGTGGCCTCGGTCCAGCCCAGCAGTTGCAGCGTGCTCTCGTTGTCCTCGGCTGTGAGCGGGACGCCATGGTCGGTGAGGATCTTGCGGGCGAAGTCGAGATGCTGCTGCGGCACCATATCGACCAGCATCTTCGACAACTCATCGGCGGACAGGTTCGAGTCCATGCCTTCGTACTTGTTCGGGATGACGATGTCGACACCATAGGTGTGGTCGCCGATGTGTTCATCGATCCAGTTCAGCTCGATCTCAAGTTGCTCAGGGGTGAATCCCACCGCACCGAGCACACCGAAGCCGCCGGCCTTGCTCACCGCAACCACGACATCGCGGCAGTGCGTGAACGCAAAGATCGGGAACTCGATGTCGAGCTTGTCGCACAGGGACGTATGCATGGGATGCTCCT
>CAZCHU010000047.1:0-6087 GCA_964498215.1 uncultured Mycobacterium sp.
AGTAGATGCCCGATCACGATTCGCGCCTCCATTCGTGCGAGCGCGGCACCGACGCAGAAGTGCGCCCCCCTGCCGAACGAGATGTGTCCCCGGGCAGCTGCGCGGTCCAGTCGAAATTCGTTGGGCGCCTCGAAATGTGCAGGGTCGCGATTAGCCGCTCCCCACAGCAGGATCAATCGTGAACCGGCCGTGAGCTCATGACCGCTCAGCGTGCAGTCATTGCGTACATGGCGATAGTGACCCCGAAACGGTGGCTCGAACCGGAGCGCCTCTTCCAGGAATGCCGGGACGATCTTCGGGTTCGCACGGATTCGATCCTGGATTTCGGGGCGGGTCGCCAGGATGTTTGTCGAGGAACCGATGAGGGACGCGGTCGACTCGCCCCCGGCGCTGAACAACTGCACCATCATGAGCTGGGCGGCTACTTCGTCGAGTTCTCCTGTGGCGCAGGCGATGGCCAGGTCGCCGAGGAGGTTGTCGGGTGGATGTGCGGCAGCGTGTCGCAGCTTCTCGGCGACGTAGCCGAGCAGTTCGGCGGCGGCGGTGCCGGCGGCCGCCAGCTGGTCGGCGCTGACGAGCCCTTCGAGCAACTGGGTGCTGGCATAACCCCAGGCAGCGAGCTGTTCGGCGTCGCGATCGGGCACGCCGAGAAGGTGGCAGACCACCATCATGGGTAGCCGGTTGGCTATCGCCGACATCCACTCGATGTGACCGTCATGCAGTTCCTCGCGCCAGAGTTGTTCGGTCTTCTCGACGACGAATGACTCCAGGGCATGGATACGCTTGGCGGCCAACCGCGGTATGAGCAGTTTGCGGTGCAGGGCGTGCGCCGGATCGTCGGCGATGGCCAGTACCTGGGTCGGTCCGCCGAGCTCATCCATCCCGAACTGGCCGATGGTGCCGTCGGGCCGATATGTCATGGTCGCGGTGAGGTTGGAGGAGAAGTCGTCGGGCCGGCCCACGGCCTCGGCCACGGCCTCCCAGCTGCAGACCGCAAAGAAATTCGAGGCTGCGACACGGTGAATGGGCGCCGTGACCAGCATCCGGTCGTACAGCGGATACGGATCCTGGATGAACCGGTCGTCGAACAACGCCGCACCGAGGTTTGTGTCCTGGACCGTCACCTCTTCAGGCTGGAGGTGCTGCAGCGGCTGAGTCAATGACTCGCCGAAAGTTGAAACCCGCTGGTCCCGGTGGGTGGGTCCGGTCGTCTCAGTGTCCTCCGCTCACCTGCTACGGTAGTGAGAATTTATTCTGCTGTTGTCTCACTATGAGATTAGTATGTGCAAACGTCTCGATAGGGGCGGGCGTTGGTGCGAGAAGATTGGCTGATCGGCGACCGCCGTACCGCGGCTGCCGAGCGCATTTATTCAGTGGCAGCCGAGCTCATTGCCCGCGACGGCGTCGAGGCGTTCGACATGGCTGCGCTGGAAGCCCGCGTGCACTGTTCGCGGGCGACGATCTACCGACACGTAGGTGGTAAGAACCGCATCCGCGATGCTGTGCTCGCTCGCAACGCCGAGCGGATCATCGAGGCCGTGCGCCGTGAGGTGGACAACGTGAGTGGTCCTGAGCGGGCAGTGGTGGCCGTGATGGCGGCGCTCGAACAGCTCAGAGCCGACCCTCTCGGGCATGTCCTGGTCAAGTCGATGCGCGGCGCCGCCGAGAGGAGTTGGGTTGTCGAGTCGCCGCTTCCGGCGGAAGTTGCGGCCGAACTTACCGGCATCGACGACAGCGACGCGCAGGCTGCGCAATGGATTGTCCGCCTGGTGCTCGCCTTGTTGTACTGGCCGCTGGCTAATCCGGCTGCCGAACGGGATATGCTGCGCCGCTTCCTGAGACTCGAGTCGGCGACGTCTCGCCAGGCTTGATTCGGCGTTTCGCGGACGCGTCGCAGTGAGAAGCTGACGCAGGCACTATCGGCCCTGTTACACACTGGCCCGTCTGGCCACCCCGGTAACTCCGGCAATTTCTGTAACACCAGCACCATTCCTGGGGATAGACGGGAAAAGAGCACGCAACCCGGGAGTTGAGATGTCGCGATATCACTGGATGGCCGCTGCAACCTCGGTAGGCGCTGTGGCCGCCCTCGGTCTTGCGCCGACCGCGTCCGCAGGGGGCGTACCCGTTTGGGAAGGGCCTTACGAAATCACGTTCCGCGTCGACCAGAAGACCGGCACGAGTGTGGCGGCGAGCCAGGCCGAGAACCGGTACACCGACAGCTACACGTTCGACACGAGTTGCACTGGGGGATCCTGCGTCGCCACCATCGTCGGGGGACCGGCTCCGCGCAACTCCACTGTCCCGGTGCCGGTGACCTTCACCTGGAACGGTTCAGCGTGGGCCTCGAACACGAACTTTCACTGGAACTGCCTGATGCCAGACGGCTCCATCCAGTGGAATCCTGCTTCCGCGCAGGTGGCCTACACGCCGCAGGCCGATGGCACGTTCGCCGGACGGTGGCACACCGACATCCAGAGCGGCGCCTGCCAGGGCACCGTCGACATCACGATGGCGGCCGTCCCCGCATAGAGGGACCCGCCCGAAAGGCGTCCGGCCCGCGAGGAGTCAGTCCGCGCCTTTGCCGTTGTCCACCCGATAGACCGCCCCGTGGATCGCGGCGGCATCGTCACTGGCTAAGAACGCTATCGCTTTGGCGACATCGTCGGGTTCCATGATTCCGCGGGGTGCGGCGATGCGCATGATCAGATCCCAGTCGGCATCTGCGGGGGCCTGGAATGCAGTCACCTGAGCGGTCCGCATGCCGCCCGGACAGATCGCGTTGACCCGCACCCGTTCCTTGGTGAACTCGACCGCCAACGCGCGAGTCAGCCCGACCAGCCCGTGTTTGGCCGCGCAGTAACCGGCCGAGTACACCTCGCCCTCCACGCCAGCGATCGACGTGACGTTTACGATGTTGCCCCCGGATGCAAGGAGGTGGGGCAGCGCCGCGCGACAGAGATAGAACGGTCCGTTCAGGTTTACCGCGAGATCGGTGTCCCAGTCGAGATCGGTCATCGTGGCTGTGTGGCGCATCTGGTGGTAGCCCGCGATATTGGCAAGAATGTCGAGACGCCCGAACTTCTCCACGCAGGCTGCGACAGCCTGCGTGCAGGCTTGCGGCGAGGAGATGTCCACCGAGGCGAAGCTCCCGCCCGAAACGTCGGCGAAGACTTCCGTCATGCGAGCGGCATCCCGGGCGATGCCGAAGACCCTCGCGCCTCGATCGGCGAACAGTCTGGCGGTCGCTGCGCCCAGGCCTGCCGAAGCGCCGGTGACCAGCGCAACTTTGCCGCTCAATTGCTTCATGGCGACGACCTTCTCACGGGTGGGGCAGCATTCAGGGGGCGGCGCGCAGGCGTACTGCTGCCCGGGTACACGCGTGACCTCGCTCATTCCCGCGCGGACCGACGCGAACTAGAGTTCACAACTATGCGACCGGCCGAGCTATCCGCGCTGGCAGCGGGTGCGCCCGACGACAAGCCAGACGGGAGACGGGACCGGTGAACAGATTCGGCGCCAAGCGAGTGGTGATCTGGGGAACGGGGTTCGTCGGCAGGATGGTGATCGCCGAAGTCGTCAAACACCCCCACTTCGAGCTGGTCGGGGTTGGGGTCAGCAATCCGGACAAGATCGGGCGAGACGTCGGGGACCTCTGTGGGCTGGGCGTCAGCCTCGGACTGACGGCGACCGACGACGTCGACGCCCTAATTAGCCTCCGTCCCGACGCATTGGTGCATTACGGTCCGACTGCGGCGCACGCCGAAGCCAACATCAAGCTCATCACCCGATTTCTGCGCGCCGGTATCGATGTGTGCTCCACCGCGATGACACCGTGGATTTGGCCGACGATGCATCTCAACCCGCCTGACTGGATATCGCCGATCACCGAGGCATGCGAGCTGGGTGAATCATCGTGCTTCACCACCGGTATCGACCCTGGCTTCGCCAACGACCTTTTCCCCATGACCCTCATGGGGCTGACCTCCGAGGTGCGCCGGGTCCGCGCGTCTGAACTCCTGGACTACACCAACTACGAGGGTGACTACGACCGCGAGATGGGCATCGGCAGACCACCCGACTATCGACCGATGTTGCAGAATCCCGACATCCTGGTATTCGCCTGGGGTGCCACGGTTCCCATGATCGCGCACGCGGCTGGAATCATGCTGGACGAGATCACCACAACCTGGGATAAATGGATCACTCCGGATCCGCGCAAGACCGCCAAGGGGATCATCGAACCCGGCAACGTCGCGGCCGTTCGATTCACGATCAACGGGGTGTACCGCGGTGACACGCGAATTCAACTCGAACACGTCAACCGGATCGGTAGCGACGCGGCGCCAGACTGGCCTTCGGGCGATCAGAACGATGTCTACCGTGTCGACATCGAAGGAACCCCAAGCATCTTTCAGGAAACTGCGTTCCGATTCACCGATGGTTCCGGGCGGGACGCGGCGGCCGCCGGGTGCTTGGCCACCGGGCTGCGAGCGCTCAACGCCGTGCCCGCCGTCAACGACCTGCCTGCGGGGTGGGTCACCGCACTCGATCTACCGCTGATCCCGGGAGCGGGGACAATCCGCTGAACGCGCTGGAGGGCAACGCGATAATGGACGGCACGGGCCTGTCGATAGGCGCCACCCGACTGGCGGCGGTTGTCGTGGAACGCACCGCCGTGACTCGCGTACCGGTCCTCACATTGTTCTCGCACCGACCGCCGGAAGTCGGTGTGCCGTCGGAGAATCCCAACCTGACCGAGAGCGGGCTGATCGTCGCTGACTACGTCGACCGGGTCGGCGACCCGGTCGGCATTGTTGCCGCCGACGGAACCTCGCACCGCGCAGAGGAACTGCTGTCGGAGTCCCTACGTGCGTTGTTGCGCACTGTCGCGGTGGGTCTGCCGGCAGGGCCGGTCGCCGTTAGCCACCCTGCCCACTGGGGCCAGGCAACGGTCGACGCACTGCGTGCAGTTCTGGCCGGGGCCGCCGAATTTCAGTCGACCGACGGTCCGCTGTTGATCGCCGATACGCAGACCGTACTGACCGCACTCGCCCGCGACCCCGGCGTGCCCACCCGTGGGGTGATCGCGGTGTGCGACTTCGGCGGCACGGGAACCAGCCTGACGTTTGTCGAGATGGCGCAGGGCGCGCAGGTGGCGCCGCTAGCTCCCACGGTGCGGCATCCCGATCTCTCCGGCGACGTCATCGACCAGGCCCTGTTGAAACATGTGATCGACGGACTCTCCGCGGCGGGCGCCATCGATCTGTCGGGGACCTCTGCGATCGGCGCGCTGAGCAGGCTGCGTGCACAGTGCCGCACCGCGAAGGAACGGCTGTCCACCAGCGCGGTCGCCGCGCTGACAGCCGACCTTCCGGGACTCCGTACCGATCTGCGGATCACCCGTGACGAGCTCGACGAAATCCTTCGCGCCCCGCTGCAGGGTTTTGCCGAAGTGATTCAGGAAGAGCTGGAGCGCAACGGAATTCGTCCGGGTGACCTTGCCGCCGTCGCCTCGGTCGGGGGCGGTGCCCGCATCCCGGCTGTCACGGCCACGCTGTCCCAGCTGTTCCGGGTGCCCGTCATCACCACCGAGCATCCGGAGTTGACGGCGGCGATCGGGGCTGGTTTACACAGTGTCCGAGCCGCCGAACCAGACGGAGTGACGTCGGTGGCTTCGGTAGCCTCGCCGACCGACTCGGTGTCGAGGCCCGTCCAGGCGCTGGCCTGGTCGGATGCCGACGGTATTCCCGACGTCGCCCCTGCAGAGCTGTCCGATTACGACGAGCCGCCGGAAGCCGCCGCCGACATTCCCCGGCCTATCGTGCAGTTCGTCCCCGACGGTGCCGGCGTCGACCCGGCAAACTCGACACGAGCGCCGTGGTACCGACGACCCCTCATCATCGCCGGGGCCGCCATCGGCGGCGCGCTCGTCGTCCTCGGGTCGGCGGCGACACTGCTGATGCGCGATGACCAGGCGCCGGCTACGACGCCACCGCCCGTGACCACCGCCCCGGCGCCCAGTCCACTCACGACGACCCCAGGGCCCCCCGATCCGTCGACGACGATCCAGGCACCGCCGGCGAC
>CAZCHU010000047.1:6187-20772 GCA_964498215.1 uncultured Mycobacterium sp.
AGCCGCCGCCGATCGAGGGACCCGTTATCACGATTCCCGGACTACCGCCCATCCCGCTCTTTCCGGTGCCCGCGCAGCCGGCTCCTTAGCTCTGTTTCGCGAGCACCACATGCGCCAGCGGGATCTGTATCCGCTCGGGCGCAGCCCTCAGACGCTCGGCGACACCTGCCTCGAGCCGATCGAACATCGCTGCGGCACGCGGGTCCGCGGACCCGTCGGTCAGCGCCGTCGACAGTGCCGGGAACACAGAGGCCCTGGCGAACCTGGCCCAACGTGCACCGAAAGCGCCTGCGTCACCGTCGACCCGGTAGCGGGACCAGAACCGGTCCTCGGCATCGAACACTTCGAGGTGTTCGATCTCGAGTCGTTCGAAGCGACCGGATGGCGCGAATGGGGCGATGAAGTCAGCTTCGCGCCGCCCAACGGTGGGAATGCACATCCGGGACACTTCGTCGGCGGTGAGTAGCCCGTCGGAGGCCAACTCATCAAGCCCGTCCATCACTGCCGCCAGCAGGGGCCGGTAGCCGAACTCGCCGTCGCTGCCGATGGCCATCGTCGTCACGACCAGGCGACCGCCGGGGCACAGCTCCCGGCCGCGGAACGCGACGAACTCATGCCAATCCCGGGCGGCCTGCTTGGCGTACGCGCTCCGCACGGATTCGTCCGCGCAGTAGGCCACGTGGATGTGGTCCTCGATGACGTGCGGAACCCGACGCAACCACTGGATCGCCCAGGAACTCCAACCGAGGTTGACACTATTTGAGGGCAGAATCTGAGAATAGAAGGAACGGCCCACCGCCGACGCAAAGGTGGCAGGGTCCTTGCGTAGGTAGGCGTCCGGATCGTCCTCGATGGTCCGAAACAGCGCACTGAAGTCGTTGTCGGGCATGTCTGTGTGAGCGACCAGCACCGAATGCTCGGGACGGGTTCGCTTGCGCAACACTGCTATCGCCGCGCCGACCGGGATCAGCGAGTTGTGCCCGCTGGATGCCCCGTAATCGGCGATCACGATCGGCTGTGGCGGATCCGGCAGCGGCACCGCGGCCGACGCCTGCTCGAACATTGCGATGGCCGACTGCAGACCCGCCGCCTGCAGTCGCACGGCGGCGCTATAAGAGCCGCTGTCCGTCGGCTCCGGCTGCACAACGATGCTCGACTCAGGCATCGTGACCTCCGAGAACGTCCGGGTAAATGTGCTATTCCAACGGTAGCCGTCCCGCGGCCGTGTCGTGAAGGTACCTTCACGCTCGGCTACGACCGTGCGGAAGCCTTCACGCTCGGGGCTCGGGGCTCGGGGCTCGGGGCTCGGGGCTCGGGGCTCGGGGCTCGGAGCCGGGCGGCTCGCCTGCCGCCGAGGTCAGCTGCCTCGTGCTACCCACTCGTCGTAGTTGACGATCTCGTCGCCGACGGTCGTCGAGTCACCATGGCCGGTGTAGACGACAGTTTCGGCGGGCAACGTGGCGAGGCGACCGGAGATCGATTCCAAGATGGTGGGGAAGTCGGAGAACGAACGTCCGGTGGCTCCGGGTCCGCCCTGGAACAGCGTGTCGCCGCTGAACACCGCCTTCAGTTCGGGCGCATGCCAGCATACCGAGCCGGGCGAATGTCCCGGGGTATGCAGCGCACGCAGCTCGATACCGGCCACGCGCAATACCTGACCGTCAGCTACCGGATGGAAGTCGCTGTCGGGGTGCGTCATTCGCCATAGCATGTCGTCGGCCGGATGCATCAGCACCGGGGCGTCGAGCGCCGCGCCCAATCGGGGCGCAACGGTGACGTGGTCGTTGTGACCGTGCGTGCACACCACCGCAACGACGTGGCGTCCGCCAACAGCTTCGATGATCGGCTCGGCGGAGTGGGCGGCATCGAACACCACCACTTGATCGTCGTCGCCGACCAGCCAGATATTGTTGTCGACCTCCCAGCTGCCTCCGTCGAGCTCGAACGTTCCGCTGGTCACCAGGCGCTGGATCGGACCGGTGTTCACCAGACCACCACCGAGCGCAGCACTACATCGTCGCTGCCCGCATGCATCTTGTGGAATGCCTCCTCGACATCGTTCAGCCCGATCCGCTCGGAGACGAACTTGTCCAATGGGAACCGGCCCTGCAGATAAAGGCTTATCAGGGAAGGGAAGTCGCGCTCGGGCAGGCAGTCGCCGTACCAGGACGACTTCAGTGATCCGCCCCGAGAGAAGAAGTCGATCAAAGGCATCTCCAGCGTCATATCCGGGGTTGGAACGCCGACCAGGACCACCGTTCCTGCCAGGTCGCGGGCGTAGAACGCCTGCTTCCAGGTCTCCGGTCGGCCGACCGCGTCGATCACGACGTCGGCGCCGTATCCGTCGGTCAGATCCTGAATGGTTTGCACCGCGTCCAGCTCGCGCGCGTTGATGGTGTGGGTTGCCCCGAATTCGCGAGCCCAGGTCAGCTTCCTATTGTCGGTGTCGACCGCGATGATGCGTTTGGCGCCGACCAGTAGGGCGCCGGCGATCGCGGCGTCGCCGACACCGCCGCAGCCGATAACCGCCACGGTGTCGTCGCGATTGACATTGCCGGTGTTGATTGCCGCGCCCAGACCCGCCATCACGCCACAGCCGAGGAGACCGGCCGCCGCGGGGTCGGCCGCCGGATCGACTTTGGTGCACTGGCCCTCGTGCACCAGCGTCTTGTCGGCGAAAGCCCCGATGCCCAGCGCGGGGGTAAGCGCGGTGCCGTCGGTCAGAGTCATCGGCGACGCAGCGTTGAACGTGTCGAAGCACAGATGCGACCGTCCGCGCTTGCATGCGCGACACCGCCCGCACACCGCGCGCCAGTTGAGGATCACGAAGTCGCCGGGTTCGACGTTTGTCACGCCGGGGCCGACCGATTCGACGGTGCCGGCGGCTTCGTGGCCGAGCAGGAACGGGAATTCGTCGTTGATTCCACCATCGCGATACGTCAGGTCGGTGTGGCACACACCGCAGGCGAGGACGTCGACGACGACCTCGTTCGGTCCCGGGTCGGGGATCACGATATCCACCACCTCGACCGGCTCGGCCTTCGTCCGAGCGATCACTCCGCGCACAGTCTGGGTCATGACCTCAACTTAGCGGTCCGGCGTACTGTCCCGGACAGGCCGATCAGCGATACCGTAGAGGTCGATGTCGACCGAGGCCCAGAGAGATCTGCTGATCGCCGCGCGTGCGGCACATCGGCGGCGAGACTGGAGCGCGAGTTATAACGCCTTCGATCTCGCCGGTCGGCAAGCTGCCCTGCGCACCGACGATCTGGAGTCGTTCGCATTCGCTGCCTGGCGACTGGGCCACGTCAAGGAGTCCAGCCGCATCGCCGAGCGGGTGTTCGCAGAGCTGGCTAGGACCGATCCGGCTGCAGCCGCGATGAAGGCCAACGAGTTGGCGCTGGCTTGGCTGGTGCGCGGCGATATCAACATCGGCCTGGGCTGGATGAATCGGGCCCGCCGGATGCTGGCCGATGCTGAGGAGAGCCCCGCCTTGGGGTATCTGACGTATCTAGATGCCGCGGTCGCCGCGATGTCGCAGGATCTCGACGTTCTGGCGACCCACGTGCGAGCGCTGCGCGGGATGGCCGAGCGCTTGGAGCTACCGGCGATCACCGCGCTCGGACTGATCGCCGCAGGTGTCGAAGCGATCCTGCACGCACGCACCGCCGAGGGTTACGCGCTGCTCGACGAGGCGATTTTGCCGTTGTTGGCCGACCAGGTCCCGATCGAATGGGCCGGTGACATTTACTGCTTCGTGCTGCACCACTGCCACAGGCTCGGAGACCGGCCGCGGATGCGCGCCTGGACACAGTCGATGGAGCAGTGGTGTGACCTGTCCGGGTCGGTGGCCTACGGAGGGGTATGCGACGTACGCCGACTGCAGGTAAAGGCAGGTACCGACGACTACCCAGGTCTGGAGGATCGGCTCGGGCAGGCCAGTCGGGCGCTTGAGGGGGTCAATACCTGGGCGGCGGCCGAAGGGTACTACCAACTCGGTGAGGTGCGGATGTTGCTGGGTGACTTCGACGGCGCGGCAAGCGCGTTCGCGCAGGCTCGGTCGCTGGGCATAGATCCGCAGCCCGGCGAGGCGCTGCTCGCGTGCCGACGCGGCGATCGGCAGGGAGCCTGGACGACGATCCGGTGGGCTCTTGCCGGTGACGATCGGCTGGTGAGGGTGGGTCTACTGCGTGCGGCCGTAGAGATCGCGTTGAGCCGTGATGCACTGGATGAGGCGGAAACCTATTGTGCCGAACTGGAAAGTCATGCGAAGGCGTACCGAACGCCGGGCTTTCTGGCGTGGGCCGCGCACTGCCGGGGCGCGTTGGCCGTGCGGCGGGGCTTGTTCGAAACGGCGTTGGAATCGCTTCAGACAGCTTTGCGTGAATACCGCATCCAGCAATCACGCTACGAAACCGGTGAGGTCTACGAGTGGATGTCGCTGGCCCGCCTTGGCTTGGGGCAGACTGAAGCTGCCGCTGCGGACGCAGCGACCGCCGATGCCATCTACGTTCAACTCGGTGTGGAGCCGGCGGGTATCTGTGGAGCCGCGTCGCCGGGCGGGCTGACCCGTCGCGAGCGCGAAGTGCTGACATGCATAGCCGTCGGTGCGACCAACCGCCAGGCGGCACAGCAGCTCCACCTCAGCGAGAAGACGATCGGCCGGCACCTGGCGAACATCTACACAAAGGTCGGCGTGAACTCACGGACCGCGGCGGTTGCCTGGGCGCGTGAGCACAGCGTCTTGCGCTAGGGCGTCTGCATCATTTGCACCACGGGCTGGTCCGTAAAATGCATGGTCTTGCCGATGTGCTGCACAAACCCTGCGGGCTAGCGTCAATGG
Organism: uncultured Mycobacterium sp.; assembly: GCA_964498215.1. Taxonomy (GTDB): domain Bacteria; phylum Actinomycetota; class Actinomycetes; order Mycobacteriales; family Mycobacteriaceae; genus Mycobacterium. The sequence goes on from CAZCHU010000047.1 coordinate 11,031, forward strand.
TTATGACAACACTGAATCAAGAACTGACCGAGGCCGCTGAGGCCACCGAAGAATTCGCCGAGGGTGCCGAAGAATTCGCCGGAAGAATCGTCGGCGCCATCGACGCCGCCAGCGTAGCCATCCTCATGTCGATCGGTCATCAGACCAAGCTGTTCGACACGCTCGCCGGGCTTCCGCCGGCCACCAGCACGCAGATCGCTGATGCCGCCGGGCTCAACGAACGTTACGTGCGTGAATGGCTCGGCGGTGTGGTAGCGGGCCGGGTCGTCGACTATGACCCTGCGACGCAAAGGTATTCGCTTCCCCAGCATCGGGCTGCGGTGCTGACCCGGGCCGCCGGGCCGGACAATCTTGCTCGGCTCGCGCAGTTCATCCCGCTGCTCGCGGAAGTGGAGAAAAAGGTGATCGGCTGTTTTCACCACGGCGGCGGACTGTCCTACAGCGAGTACCCGCGCTTTCACACCCTGATGGCCGAGGCGAGCGGAGAAGTGTTCGATGCGGCGCTGATAGACACCATCCTGCCGATGGTCGACGGGCTGCCCGAACGGCTCCGCGCCGGGATCGAGGTCGCCGACTTCGGTTGCGGCAGCGGGCACGCCGTCAACGTCATGGCCAGGGCGTTCCCGGCTAGCCAATTCGTCGGGATCGACTTCTCGAACGAGGGGGTGGCCGCTGGTGCGGCCGAAGCAAAGCGGCTCGGGTTGACCAATGTGAGGTTCGAGTCAGCCGACGTCGCCGAGTTCGGTGCGACCGAATCCTTTGATCTCATCACGGCATTCGACACCATCCACGACCAGGCGCACCCGCGTCGAGTACTGCAGAACATTCACCGCGTGCTGCGGACTGGGGGCAGCTACCTGATGGTGGACATCAAGTCGTCGAGTCGGCTTGAGGACAACATCGGCGTACCAATGGCTTCCTACCTGTACACCGTCTCGACGATGCACTGCATGAGCGTGTCGTTGGGTCTCGACGGCGAAGGGCTGGGCACCTGCTGGGGCCGTGAGTTGGCCACCTCGATGCTGGCCGACGCCGGATTCTCCGACCCGCAGGTACGCGAGATCGAGTCAGATCCGGTCAACTACTACTACGTGGCCGGGAAGTGAGCAACAACAAGGGTTGCGTCGCCGCCACAGCCGACTGGGCAGCGCTGCACGGGCGGCCAACTAAGCTTCCTACTCGATGTCTGCTCTCGATGTCCTGACGGACTGGCCGGTCCCCACCGTCGCCGCGGCGGTGGTGGGGTCGTCCGGGGTGCTGGATAGCCACGGGGACACTGCGCGGCGCTTCGCGCTGGCCTCGGTCACGAAGCTGTTGGCGGCCCGCGCGGCGCAGGTGGCCGTCGAGGAGGGGGCGGTCGAGCTCGACACCGAAGCAGGCCCGCCCGGTTCGACGGTGCGTCATCTGCTCGCCCACACCGCGGGTTATGACATGCATTCGGGAAAGGTGATCGCCGAGCCGGGCACCCGGCGGATCTACTCCAATCATGGGTTCGCGGTGCTCGCCGGCGTCCTCGAGCGAGAGTCCACGATCGCTTTCGATGACTACCTTGCCGAGTCCGTCCTCGAACCGCTCGGGATGGCCGACACCGTTCTGAACGGTGGAGCGCAGGCTGCCGGCTACGGGGCGACGTCGACGGTCGATGACCTCGTGGCATTCGCGAGCGATCTGCTGATGCCGGCCACGGTATCTGCCCAGATGCACGAGGAGGCCACCACCGTGCAGTTCCCGGGTCTCGACGGTGTGCTGCCGGGCTTCGGCGTGCAGCGGCCGAATGACTGGGGGCTCGGATTCGAGATCCGTGACAGCAAGTCGCCGCACTGGACCGGCGCGACGAACGGGACCAGCACATACGGCCATTTCGGCCAGTCGGGAACGTTCCTGTGGGTCGATCCGCACGCCGATCTCGCGCTGATCGTGCTTACCAACCGCGACTTCGGTGACTGGGCGCACTCGGTGATGCCGGCGCTATCTGATGAAGTCCTGAGAGAATTCACGCCGGACTAGCGCAACATCCGCCTCACAGGGCACAATGGTCTCGTAAGACACACGCAGCTACAACTACATCTCTTTGCACACATCGCGTTCTGTTCGGTGTTTCACCAGGTCGTTGGGGAAGACGTCCCTCGTGGAGCCGAAGGAGCAAGAAGATGCGTGCAGCGAACCAATTCGCCGACGCGACCACAGGCGTGGTGTATGTCCACGCCTCGCCCGCGGCGGTGTGTCCCCACGTCGAGTGGGCCTTGTCGTCGACCCTTTCTGCGAGGGCGAATCTTAAGTGGACCCCGCAGCCGGCCATGCCCGGGCAACTGCGTGCCGTTACCAACTGGGTCGGTCCGGTTGGCACCGGAGCCCAGCTGGCGAATGCGTTGCGTTCGTGGTCGGTACTGCGTTTCGAGGTGACCGAGGATCCCAGCTACGGCGTCGACGGTCACCGTTGGTGCCATACCCCGCAGCTGGGCATGTGGAGCGGCGCGATGAGCGCCAATGGCGACGTGATGGTCGGTGAGATGAGGCTGCGCACGTTGATGGCGTCGGGTGTGGACGCACTCAGTGTGGAACTCGACTCGGTGTTGGGCACCGCGTGGGACGAGGCGCTTGAGGCCTATCGCGACGGCGGGGACACCGCCGAGGTCAGCTGGCTCAACAGGGGAGTCGGTTAGGCCTGACGTTTTGGCCGAAGAATCTTCAGCGCTCCCGGTACGGCCGATACCTCCACCGGTAGCGGGCAGATGTATTCGCCGTCGGCGTAGGCCGTGATCCCGGGCGAGTCGACGTTGATGGTGCGGGCTCGGGTGGTCCGGACCTCGTCGAGGTTGACGTGGGTGCCCTTGAACACAGTCGGAAACAGGCGGATGAGCTTGGTGCGGGACGCCGAAGCCACCATGGTCACGTCGAGTAGCCCGTCGGATGGGTCGGCGCCCGGGCAGATCCGCATTCCTCCGCCATAGCTACGGGTATTGCCGAACGCGGCCAGCGTGAGATTGGTGAGCAATTCTTCCCCGCCGTCGAACGACAACCGGAACGGAAGCAGCCTCAGCTTAGAGATTTCGGCCACCATCGCGAGGTTGTAGCGCATTCGACCGTGTGGCCAGCGCATCCGGTTAGTCCGGTCGGTGACCAGTGAATCGAATCCGGCGGCCATCACGGTGCCGAACCATTTGTCGGTGCCGTCCGCGCCTCGGACGCGGCCCAGGTCTACTGTGTCGACGACTCCGTCGACCACGATGTCGGCCGCGGCTTCGGGATCCTTGCCGGGAATCCGGAACGCGCGCGCATGGTCGTTACCGGTCCCCGCTGGGACTATGGCCAGCGGTATTTCCTTTTGTGCAAGCACCTGCAAGGCCAGCGAGATGATGCCGTCTCCGCCGACGACCACCAGCGCGTCCATCCCGCGCTCGAGGGCGCCGTCGACGAGTTGTCGCGCGTGCGTGGCGTCGCGGCCCGCGATGGCGACCACGTCGACACCCCGGCGGTGCAATTGCGCGATGGCGCGCTCGGCTGCGTGTGACGCGCTGCCGTGCCCGGATGCCGGGTTGGTCAGTACGGTGACACGAGCCCGCTCGGTCACGGAATCAGCTTGCCCGGGTTCAGGATGCCCGCCGGATCGAGCGCTGCCTTGACGGCGCGCAGGACCTGCACGCCGACGTCGCCGACCTCGTTGCGCATCCATGGCAGGTGATCGGCACCGACGGCGTGATGGTGCGTGATGGTGGCGCCGACGCGGACCATCGCATCGGAGGCGGCGGCCTTGGCTGCGCGCCACTGCTCGATCGGGTTGCCGCGCTGGGCGGCCACGACGGTGAAGTACAGCGACGCCCCGGTGGGGTACACATGCGAAATGTGACACAACACCAACGCCGGCGTACCTGATTCGGCGAGGGCGCCGGTGAGTGCCTCGGTGACCGCGGACTTCAGGGTGGGTATGTTTGACCAGTTTGTTGCGGTCTCCAACGTTTCGCACAGGGCCCCGGCCGACAGGAGAGCGTCGCGCAGATAGGGCGCGTTGAAGCGGCCGTGCTCCCATGCGTGTGCGGGGTCCTCGCCCAGCGACGTGCCGCCGCTGGCCTCCAGTAGCGCGCGTGTCTCGGAGTGCCGGCTCGCTACGTGGGCTTCGGTGCCTTCGAACACCGTGATCGCCAGGCATCCTCCGGTGATCTGCTGTTCGCCGATGTTCTCGGTGGTCGCCAGGTTGACGCCGGTCTCGGCTTCGTCGGACAGCCGGATCACGGTGGGTCCGGTGCCGGTTTGAACAACCGCGCGAAGAGCGTCGGCGCCAGTGGTGAAGTCCGGAAACGACCACGCCTCATAGCGGGTCGCGGCCGGGATCGGGTGTACGCGGACCCGCACCCGGGTGATGACCCCGAAGGTGCCCTCCGAACCCATGAGCAGCTGGCGTAGGTCCGGGCCGGCCGCGGATTCTGGGGCGCGCCCCAGATCGAGAATGCCCGCCGGCGTGACGGCGCGAAGGCCGCGAACCATCTCGTTGAACCGGCCGTATCCCGCGGAGTCTTGTCCAGAGGATCGGGTCGCGGCGAATCCACCGATTGTGGCGAACAGGAAGCTCTGCGGAAAGTGCCCCAGGGAGAAGCCACGCTCGCTGAGAAGTCGTTCGGCCTCCGGCCCGCTGAGGCCGGCGCCCAACTCGGCTTCGCAGGAAACGTCGTCGAGGGCGTGTAACTCGTTGAGCCGGCGCAGATCCAGCGACACCACCGCGTTGAAGTCGCCACGCTCCGGGTCCAGCCCTCCCACGACGCTGGTGCCGCCCCCGAACGGGACGACGGCGATGCCGTGGTCAGTGCAGAATGTCAGGATCCGCGCGATCTCGTCCTCATTTTTGGGTAGCAGTACCGCATCCGGCGCATCCTGAACGCCGAAGTCCCGGCGTCGCAATAGATCGAGCGTCGACTTGCCGCCCGCGCGCAGCAGTCGGCCGCGATCGTCGGTCGTGATGTTTGCGGCGCCGACGATGGAGCTCAGGCCGTCGCGGTCGGCCTGCGAAAGTGCCGAGGGGCGAAGCTGAACCTGATCGGCACTGGGCTCCTTTGGGCCGGGTCCTTCGACGCCGAGCGCTTGGCTGAGTAGGGCGCTGATGCCAGGGGATAGGGGTTTGGCCGCCGCGGGGTCACCCCAGGCGTTCCATTGCATCGGCGGGTCGGTGGGGTGAGCGGCGTCAGCGGCGGTCATGAGTTACAGTATTACAGATCATGTCAATCTGTAACTCTGAGGCCAGCGTGGAGACGAAGATCCTCGACGCGGCCGCAGAGTGCGTCCTGGCGTACGGCGTCGAGCGGACGACGATGACCGAGATCGCGCGTCGCGCGGGGGTCAGCCGCCCGACCATCTACCGGCGCTGGCCCGACATCCGCTGGGTGATCGCCGAGCTCCTGACCGCCAGAATCGCCGGCGTGCTCGAGGATGTCCCCGAAAAAGCCGTCGGGCGTGAGGCGTTGGTGGACCGCGTGATCGCCGTCGCCGAGCGTCTGCGCAACGACGAGATCGTGATGTCGGTGATCGTCAGCGCGCCGAGTCTGGCGATGGTGTACATCGCCGAACGGCTGGGCACCAGCCAAAAAATTCTCGTCGATGCACTCGCCGAGGCAATCGAGGCCGCGCAGCGGGACGGCAGTGTGCGCCCTGGCGACCCGCGTCAGATGGGGGCGATGTGTCTCCTCATCACGCAGTCAACCATCCAGTCGGCACAAATGGTCGAAGCGCTCCTCGACCGCCGGGCGCTCAATATCGAGTTGGCACACTCACTGAACGGATACCTGAAACCTTGAACGGCTCAACGGCTCTGAACGCACCGCGACGGGCGAAGGAACTCTTGGCACTTGGCGATGACACTGCGGTCGACCTCATCGTGATCGGTGGCGGAATCACCGGCGTCGGAATCGCGCTGGATGCTGCGACCCGTGGCCTATCGGTCGTGCTGGTCGAGAAGCATGATCTAGCGTTCGGCACCAGCCGATGGAGCTCGAAGTTGATTCACGGCGGCCTGCGCTACCTGGCCACCGGCAACGTGGGCATCGCTCGGCGCAGCGCGATCGAACGCGGAATCTTGATGTCCCGCAACGCACCACACCTCGTCAGCGCGATGCCGCAGCTCGTTCCGCTGCTGCCCAGCATGAGCCGAGCCTCCCGGTTGCTGGTGCGGGTCGGATTCGCGGCGGGGGACGGGCTGCGCAGGCTGGCGGGAACGTCGGCCTCCACACTGCCCAGATCTCGCCGCATCGATGCGGAACGGGCCGTCTCGCTGGCGCCGACCGTGCGTCGCGGTGGCCTTGATGGCGCCCTGCTCGCCTACGACGGGCAGCTCATCGACGACGCCAGGCTAGTGACGGCGGTGGCTCGGACCGCGGCACAGCACGGTGCCCGAATTCTCACCCGCGTCGCGGCGTCGAATGCGACGGGCACCTCGGTGACGTTGACCGACACGCTTACCGGAGAGTCCATGGACGTCACCGCACGCGCAGTTGTCAACGCCACGGGGGTGTGGGCCGGCGAGGTCGACGACTCCATCCGGCTGCGGCCCAGCCGCGGAACCCATCTGGTGTTCGATGCCAAGGCGTTCGGCAATCCCACTGCCGCATTGACGGTCCCGATCCCCGGTGAGATCAACAGGTTCGTATTCGCGATGCCCGAACAACTCGGCAGGGTCTATCTGGGGCTGACCGACGAGGATGCTCCGGGACCGATTCCCGACGTCCCGCAGCCGACCCCGTCGGAGATCGGGTTCCTGCTTGACACCGTCAACACAGCCCTCGATACGTCCCTCGGGCAGGGCGACGTCATCGGCTCCTACGCGGGCCTGCGACCGCTGATCGACACCGGGCCGGTTCGCCAGGCCGGCGCGGACGGACCGGGGGAGGCGACCAGCACGGCCGACGTCTCCCGCGACCACGCGGTCATCGAGTCCCCCTCCGGTGTCATCAGCGTCGTCGGCGGAAAACTCACCGAGTACCGGTACATGGCGCAGGATGTGGTGGACCGTGCGGCCACGCTGCGCGGGTTGACTGCGGATGGGTGCCGGACCCACAACCTTCCGCTGGTCGGGGCCCCGGCGAATCCTGTTGCGACACTTGGCTCAGCGGCCGCACTGCCGGGCTCGTTGGTGGCACGATACGGCGCCGAGGCGCCTAATGTGATCGCCCGGGCTGGCTGTGATCGGCCGATCGAACAGGTGGCCGACGGAATCGATGTCACCCGGGCGGAGTTCGAGTACGCGGTTACCCACGAGGGCGCGCTCACCGTCGATGACATCCTTGACCGGCGGACCCGTATTGGACTCGTCGCCGCAGACCGCGTGCGGGTAGAAGCCGTCGCCGAAGAAATGCTCGCCGGATACGGCACGCGCTGACTCTTAGGCGTTTGCCCCGCGCTCGTCGGGTTACAGAGGGATGTTCTTGTGCCGGCCGCGGCGTGTGGGCGCCTCAGCCAGTGCCTGGGTCAGCACGCTGCGGGTGTGTGCCGGGTCGATCTTTGCGTCCACCACACCGATGTCGATCGCCGCGTCGACGCCGCCGGCGAGCCGCTCATGTTCGACGGCGAGCTCTTCGTGCAGGGCCTCACGTTCCTCGGGAGCCGCAGCGGCCAGCTTCTTCTTGTGCAGGATGCCGACCGCGGCCTTGGCGCCCATGACGGCAACCTCGGCATCGGGCCACGCGAACACCTTGGTGGCGTTCAGTGAGCGCGAGTTCATCGCGATGTAGGCACCGCCGTAGATCTTGCGGGTAACCAGCGTGACGCGTGGGACCGATGACTCACCGAAGGCGTGCAGTAATTTGGCGCCCCGGCGAACCACGCCGCCCCATTCCTGATCCACGCCGGGCAGGTAGCCGGGCACATCCACGACGACCACCAAGGGAATGCCGAAGGCATCGCACAGCCGCACGAAACGTGCTGCCTTCTCGGCGCTTTCGGAGTTCAGGCAGCCACCGAGTCGCAGCGGGTTGTTGGCGAGCACGCCGACGGTGCGCCCCGACAGCCGACCCAGACCAACCACCATCGACGGAGCCCACTTGGACTGGAACTCCTCGAACGGTGAGTCGTCATCCAGCAAGGCTTGTACGAGGGGATGCACGTCGTAGGCGCGCCGCGACGACTCAGGAAGCAGCGCATGCAGGTCCGTGTCGCCGGCTTCAGCCTTGCTGCGGTCGAAATGGCCCTGCTGGCAGAAGTAACCGACCAGGCGCCGGCCGCGGGCGTAGGCGTCGAGTTCGTCGGCAGCGACGATGTGGCACACGCCGGACTTCTTGTGATGCGTGTCGGGGCCGCCGAGGCTGGCCATGTCGACATCCTCGCCGGTCACGCTGCGTACCACGTCGGGGCCGGTGACAAAAACCCGCCCCTCGGGCGCCATGATGACGACGTCGGTGAGCGCCGGGCCATAGGCCGCGCCGCCGGCGGCGAAACCGACGACGACCGAGATTTGGGGTATGTAGCCGGATGCCCGGATCATCGCCTCGAACACGAGTCCGACGGCATGCAGGGCCTTGACCCCCTCAGCCAGCCGGGCACCGCCGGAGTGCCAGATCCCGACGATCGGACTCTGCTCATCGATGGCAACGTCGTAGGCATCAACGATGTGTCGGCAGCCCTGTACGCCCATGGCGCCGCCCATCACGGTGCCGTCGGTGCAGAAGGCGATGGTCCGCACGCCATTGACGGCGCCCGCGGCGGCCAGCACGCCGGAGCGGTCACGTTCGTGAAGTAGCTCGACGGTGCCGTCGTCGAAGAAGGTGGATAGGCGCAGCAGCGGGTCACGCGGATCCAGGGATTCGTTGATTGCGTCGGGGGCCAACCCATCCTCAATCGTCGTCATGCGTTCTCCTGCCGTTTCAGTACTTACCGAAGGCCAATGCGACATTGTGCCCGCCGAACCCGAACGAATTGTTGATCGCGTACCGGAGGGCTCCTCTGCGCGGTTGCCCGGCAACCACATCGAGATCGATCTCGGGATCGAGGTTCTTCAGGTTCAACGTCGGTGGAATGACCCCGTCGCGCAGGGCCAGCAGGGTCAGGATCGACTCCACCGCGCCCACCGCGCCGACCGAGTGGCCTAGCGCCGACTTCGGCGCGTAGACCGCGGGGTAGTGACCATCCATCGCCGTGTTGATCGCCCGGCCCTCGGCGACGTCGCCGACGCTGGTGCCGGTGGCATGCGCGTTCACATGATCGATGTCGGTGGGCTTCAGACCTGCCAGTTGGATGGCGCGCGTCATCGCGTAACCGGCACGCTCACCGTTGGGGTCGGGGGCCACCATGTGGAAGCCGTCCGAGGTGATGCTGGCGCCCATCAGGCGCCCCAGAATTTGGGCGCCGCGGGCCTTGGCGTGCTCCTCGGTCTCGATGACCATGAGTGCCCCGGCTTCGCCGAAGACAAACCCGTCCCGGTCCCTGTCGAACGGGCGGCACGCACCGGGCGGGTCGTCGTTGTTGGTGGACATGACGATGCGCATCTGCGCGAAGGCGGCGATCGGGACAGCCTCGATGCGTTGTTCGACGCCACCGCAGATCGCGATGTCGGCCTCGCCGATCACAATGTTGCGCCAGGCCTGAGCGATGCCCTCGGAGCCCGAGGCGCAGGCCGAGACGGGAGTCACCACACCGGCCCTGGCGTGGCGCTCGAGCCCGACCACCGCGGAGGGCCCGTTGGGCATGTACATCTGGACCGACAGCGGTGACACGGCCCGAAGGCCCCGTTCCCGCATCCCGTCATAGGCGAACACCAGGGCTTCGG
>CAZCHU010000048.1:0-10462 GCA_964498215.1 uncultured Mycobacterium sp.
GACTGTTCAGCCACGTCCCGTGGCTTTCTTCCCAGCTACTAGCCACCGTCGAGGCCTTCGCCAAGGGCACCAAGATCGACATGAGCGGCATCGAGGAGTTCGCGCGCGGCTTCAACCCTGCCTCCCTGACCGATCCTGCCGAGATGGAGCAGCTACTCAACCAGGGCATCTTCGAACCGAAAGCCACCCCCGAACAGACCGCCGCGCTCGACCGGCTGGAAACCCTGCTGGCTCTGATCGAAGGCTGGGTACAAACCGTGGTCTCCGACGCTCTCGGAGACCGAATCCCCGGCACCCCGGCTCTCAGCGAGACGTTGCGCCGGCGACGGGCCACCGGTGGGCCGGCCGAGCAAACGTTCGCCACGTTGGTGGGACTGGAACTGCGTCCGCGCAAGATGAGAGAAGCCGCGGCGCTGTGGGAAAAGCTGACCCAGGCTGTCGGCGCCGATGCCCGAGACGGAGTCTGGCAGCACCCTGACCTGTTGCCGAGCGCGTCGGACCTGGACGAGCCCGCCGGGTTCATCGACAGCATGATCGGCGGCGACACCAGCGGATTGGACAGTGCCATCGAACAGGCTCTGGACCAGGCCGATGACCTCGAACGGGACCCGACCGGCGACGACGACGGATCCGATAAACCCAAGCAATAGCCGGCGTCCGCACCTGCCCTGTGGATAACTCGGCTCGGGGTCGCCGACTCGTGCCACTGTCGTCTGATGACGCGATACGCCCTCAACCCGGCAACACCGGTGCTTTCTCGGCCCGACGGCACCGTCCAGGTGGGCTGGGATCCACGCCGCGCGGTCGTGGTACACCCGCCGCCCGGGCTTGCCGCAACGCTCCTTGCTGAGCTGCTGCGTACGCTGCAGTCCACCGCCACGATTACCGATCTGCATACGCTGGCCTCCGATCAGGGTGTCGATCCGGCCCTTGTCACGGCCCTGGTCACCCACCTGGTCGAGGAAGGCGTGGTCACGGTGGCGGCGCGGCGCCGGACTCGGGCCGCCTCGATTCGCGTCCACGGCAGCGGCCCATTGTCGGACCTGCTCATCTCCTCGCTACAGCGCTCGGGCGTGTGCATCGGGCAAAGCAGCAGAACTCATGCGGTAGCCCGCGGCGTGGACCTCGCGGTGCTGACCGACTACCTGGTCGCTGACCCGCGCGTGGTGCGCGACCTACACCAAGCCGGAGTGCCTCATCTGGCGGTGCGGGTGCGCGACGGCGCCGGATTGGTCGGCCCGCTGGTGTTACCCGGCGTCACGAGTTGCCTGCGCTGCGCTGACCTGCATCGCAGCGATCGCGACGAGGCCTGGCCGGCAGTCGCGGCGCAGCTGTGTCGCACCGTGGGCACCGCCGACCGGGCTACCGTTATGGCGACCGCGGCGTTGGCCCTCAGCGAGGTCGACCACGTCATCCGCGCGGTGCACAGTGCCGAGGGCCCGTCGGCCGGCCCGAACCCGAGCGCGGACGGGTTGGCGGCGCGAGCGACTCCGCCTTCGTCGCTCGGCGCGACGCTGGAGTTCGACGTCACCAGAGGCGCGATCGTGGCCCGCAGATGGTCGCGGCATCCCCGATGCACATGTTGACGTCAACCCTTTCCAACTCGTGCGTGGAAGTTGGCCTCGGTGGTGGATGATGTACCTGTGAGCGACATCAAGCGGGGGCGTACCGCGCGCAACGCAAAGCTGGCCTCGCTGCCAGTGGGTATGGCCGGCCGGGCCGCGCTGGGCATCGGCAAGCGCCTGACTGGAAAGTCCAAGGACGACGTCAACGCCGAGTTGATGGACCGGGCCGCCCAGCAGCTGTTCACCGTGCTCGGCGAGCTCAAGGGCGGGGCGATGAAAGTCGGCCAGGCCCTTTCGGTCATGGAGGCCGCGATCCCCGAGCAATATGGCAAGCCCTACCGAGAGGCACTCACCAAGCTGCAGCGCGAGGCCCCGCCGCTGCCGGCTGCCAAAGTGCACCGGGTGCTGGATGCGCAGTTGGGCACCAAGTGGCGGGAGCGATTCGAATCGTTCGATGACTCGTCGATCGCGTCGGCCAGCATCGGCCAGGTCCACAAGGCGGTCTGGGCCGACGGCCGGGAGGTCGCGGTCAAGATCCAGTATCCCGGCGCGGATGAGGCACTGCGCGCGGATCTCAAGACCATGCAACGGATGGTCGGAGTACTTCGGCAGCTCTCCCCCGGCGCCGACGTGCAGGGCGTTGTCGACGAGTTGATCGAGCGCACCGAGATGGAGCTCGACTACCGGCTGGAGGCCGACAATCAGCGCGCCTTCGCCAAGGCATACCGGGGCAACCCGAAATTCGTGGTGCCCCGCGTGGTGGCCAGCGCCCCCAAAGTCGTGATCCAGGAGTGGATCGACGGCGTCCCGCTGTCGCACATCATCCGCGAAGGCACCCAGGAACAGCGCGACCTGATGGCTACCCGGCTCTTCGAGTTCGCCAACGACGCGCCACGGCGGCTCGGAATGGTTCACGGCGACGCCCACCCCGGCAATTTCATGCTGATGGCCGGAGACCGTATGGGCGTCATCGACTTCGGTGCCGTGGCACCGATGCCGGGCGGCTGGCCCGTCGAGCTGGGTCAAATCCTGCGGTACGCAAAAGACAAGAACTACGACGAGTTACTGCCCACCATGCGCAGGATGGGTTTCATCCAGAAGGGCCAAGAGGTATCCACCCGGGAGATCGACGACATGCTCAAGCAGTATGTGGATCCGCTGCAGGTACCGGTTTTTCACTACACCCGTGCGTGGTTACAGCGGATGACCGCGGTGGAGCTCGACAGGGCGGCCGGCCAGATCAAAGCCGCTCGGCAGATGGACATCCCGCCGAAGCTGGCGATTCCGATGCGGGTGATCGCCTCGATCGTCGCGATCTCCTGCCAGCTCGACGCGCATGTCCCGACCCAACGCATCGCCCAGGAGACGATGCCGGGGTTCGCTGCCCCCGACGCCGATTAGCGAAGAGCTGGCTGGACATCACGCCGCGACAGGATCTTTGACGCCTTTGCGTGGACGCCCACGAGGCCGCTTCTGTGCGACGACTGCGCCCCTGAGCAATATTTCGCCGCCCCAGACACCCCACGGCTCCTGACGCTGCAATGCAGCGTTCAGGCACTCGCGACGGATGGGGCAGTCCATGCACAGCGCCTTGGCCTGCTCGAGGTGCCGCGGATCCTCGGCGAACCACAGGTCAGGGTCCTCGACGTGACACGGCACCGGCGCCGGCGTCCTCCCACATGTCGATCCAGACATGTCCAGTCCTCTGCTTCCTGGTCGTTGTTGTTGGCCATCTGTTCTGTGATGGATCTGCGACCAGGTCTTGCGATTCTGTGGGCTGGTAGGGAGCCCGCGAAAGAGTCTGGCCACGGATCCGGGTGACTGCGGGTCCGTGGCCTTCAGGCTGTTCGCGGGCTCTGGTTAGATCGAGCCCCGATTCACGGACGTGGCAGTCGCGCCGGCTGCGGCGCGGTACTTAGCCGGCGCCGCAATAGCGGCGGGAGCATGGAAGGACCGCGACCTGCCGGAAACACGTACACCGGTGAACGCACCATGAGTTGTCATGATCGCGGCACCCTCCCTCCGTACGTGGCCGTCGTCTGTGTGTGCTCGAGGCTAATGGCTCGAGGGCGAAACCCACAAGCGATTTTCTGACCTGCGGTTTCGCCACTCGCGGGCGCTACGTCGAGGTTTTGCGGGCCTTGACCATGGCCAACACATCGGGGCCGAACTGTTCGAGCTTGCGCGCGCCGATACCCGGGATGGCTACCAACGCGGCATCGTCGGTCGGCTGTGTCTCCGCGATCGCGATCAAGGTGTTGTCGGTGAACACCACGTAGGCCGGCACACTCATGTCCTTGGAGATCCGCAGCCGCCACTCCTTGAGCTCCGCGAGCAGTCGCTCGTCGAGGTCGCTGGGGCAGGTCTCGCACCGGCGCAGCATGATCGCCGCGGGCGCGCTCAGGGCGGAGTTGCAGATCCGGCACCGCGGCGCCGGCCCCCGCGGCTTGCGCGGCCGGCTGGGCCCGGTGTCCCGTTGCGAATGTGGCGCGATGCCGTTGAGGAAACGCGACGCACGCCGACCCTGCCGTCCGCCCGGGGTGCGGGCCAGCGCCCAGCTGAGCGCCAAATGCGCGCGCGCCCTGGTGATTCCGACATACAGCAGCCGACGCTCCTCCTCCACCGGCTCGCTGTCGGGGCCGTGGGACAGCGCGTGCGAGATCGGCAGCGTGCCGTCAGCCAGCCCGACGAGAAACACCGCATCCCACTCCAAGCCCTTGGCGGCATGAAGCGACGCCAGCGTGACGCCCTGCACAACCGGTGGGTGGCGGGCATCAGCACGCTGACGCAGCTCAGCGACCAGGGCGGGCAGGGCGATCTGCGGACGCCGCGCCACTTCTTCGTCGACCAGGTCAACCAGCGCGACCAGCGCCTCCCAGCGCTCCCGCGCGCGGCTGCCCGACGGCGACTCGGCGGACAATCCCAGCGGTTCCAGCGTCGCGCGGACAACATCGGCCACCGCACCCTCGGACTGCCCGTCGTCCCGCTCGGCGGCTCGCTGCAGAGCCAGCAGTGCTTGCCGGATTTCCTGCCGGCTGAAGAAGCCCTCGCCGCCACGAACCTGGAACGGGACGCCGACTTCGGTCAGTGCCTCCTCGTACACCTCCGACTGCGCGTTGATGCGATAAAGCACCGCGATTTCCGAAGCGGCAGTACCGGATTCGAGTAGTTTCTTGACGCTGCGGGCCACTGCCGCCGCCTCGGCCACCTCGTCCGGGTATTCGCTGAACGTCGGCTCCGGCCCGGGTGCCCGCTGACCGACCAGATGCAGCCGACTGCCCGCCATCCGCCCTCGCGCGTCGGCGATGACTCGGTTGGCCAACGACACCACCTGCGGGGTGGAGCGGTAGTCGCGCTCCAGCCGGACCACCGTCGCTTCCGGGAATTTTCTGGAGAAATCGAGCAGGTAGCGCGGTGATGCGCCGGTGAACGAGTAGATGGTCTGATTGGCGTCACCGACCACGGTGAGATCATCGCGAGTGCCGAGCCAGGCCTCCAGCACCCGCTGCTGCAACGGGGTGACGTCCTGATACTCGTCGACCACGAAGCAGCGGTAGCGGTCGCGAAACTCCTGGGCCACCGCGGCGTCGTTCTCGATCGCGGCCGCGGTGTGCAGCAGCAGGTCATCGAAATCCAGGAGCACACGATCGTCACCGCGGACTTTGAGCGCCTCGTAGCCGGCGTAGGCCGCCGAGACCTTCGCCCCGTCGAACGGGATGTCTCGCCCGGCCTGGGCGACGGTCGAGGCGTAGTCCTCGGGAGTGATCAGGGAGGCCTTGGCCCATTCGATTTCGCCAGCCAGGTCGCGTATGTCGTCGGTGCTGGTTGGCAGGCCCGCTCGGTTGGCGGCCTGGGCGACGACCGAAAACTTGGTATCCAGCAGCTGCCATTGGGTGCTTCCCACTACCCGCGGCCAGAAATACGCCAGCTGGCGGCGGGCGGCGGCATGGAACGTCATGGCCTGCACCGCTTCGGTAGACGGCCCGGCCACCTCGCTGCTCAACGCCCGCAACCGGCCCCGCATCTCGCCCGCAGCACGTTGGGTGAATGTCACCGCGAGCACCTGAGCCGGGGCGACGTGGCCGGCCGACACCAGGTGGGCGATGCGGCGGGTGATGGTTCGAGTCTTTCCGGTGCCGGCCCCGGCGAGCACACAGACTGGTCCACGGGCAGCAAGTACTGCCTCACGCTGCTCTTCGTCGAGGTCGCCCACCAGCCGGTCAGCTGAGGCCGTCGGGGACATGCCGACCATCATGGCAGCGCGGCCCGACAACCACACCTCATGGCACGCGCCCGTTCGGACACCCCGCCGGAATCGTCGGCCCCCTGGCGAGCAGGTCGGCCAGCGACAACGTTGCCTCCCCGGCTCTGAGGTCGGCAACCGGAGGAAGTGACAGGTGCACGTCATTAACGACGATCCCCTGCCCGTCGACCTGACCACAAACGAGGCCGACCCGCTCACCGGCCGCTTCGCCAAACTCGGCGGCGAATCGGTCACGCACCGTGCTCGGCGATAACTGCTGGCCCTGAGCCTGCTGGAACACCGGATCGAGGATTTTCCTGACCTCCCCGGTAAGGGCAATGGCATCGCTGAAGTACACCGGGGGTTTGACATCAGAACAGGTGCCGTGGGTGTACCACTCATGAGGCACCATGAGCGCGACGTCAGACATCACCGCCTCCAATTCGGTGCGGACGTCCGCCGGCAGCTTCACCGATGGCATGTCGGCCTTTTGCAGGTCACTGGCCCGGTCGGCGACCCTCTTCGGCACACCGCAGAACTGCTCGATGGGCGGCTGAGGCCAAAGGCCGTGCAGCAGAAACGTCCGCCCCAATGTGCCAACATGGCCGCTAGTGCACCCCCGGTTGGACGGCTCAACCTCGCAAAGACTCGGCCCCCAGGTCACCACCAGCAGGCTCGAGGTGCTGGTTCCCGGTCCGAGCGCAGTCGAACCCGGTGAACGATCGACGACGAGCAAGCTGTAGGTGACCATCGCTATGACGATCGCCGCCAGTCCAGCCGATACGGAGAATACGGCGACGTCGCCTCGCTTCATGGTTCACTCTTCTCAACACGGCAGAGCTGGAATCGCCCGCACTGTGATCTTGACGCACGATGGGGGCAGCTTTCCAGGACCCCACGACAACGTTGAAGGATCGGCGGCGAAAGGTAGCAGAATCGTCATTCGAATTTGCCGATACTCAGCTGTGTCCCACGGTTCCCCTGTGTTCGTGAGACCTCACGGCGGACCTGTGCAGTGAACGACATCGACCGCTGGTTCGAGCGCACGGCGCGCCGAGAAAATCGCATGGTCTCGTTGTACACAAGCCTTCTCACCGGCAGACTCTTCGCCTACTTTCGCTACCGGCTGCGCTACTCGCTGCTGCTCGACACCGCACGATTCGTCGTCCACGCCATAGAGTTCCTGATCCTTCTCACCGCCCTGGGTGGGTTGGCCGCATTCACCGTTATCGTTCTGCGCGTAGGCAGCCTCATCATCAACGGCGGTTGGTGGGGGCTCCTCGAAATCATGCGGGAGCGGCTCAGGACGTTTTCCCAATCGGGTGAACGTGACGCCGCCGAGCACGAAATCGGTCGCTGGCTGGCGCTCTCGGTGGTCACGGCGTCGGTGCTGACAATCATCATCCTTGCGGTGCTGGACCTCCTGCTTCCGCCCGATCACGGCGTAGTCGGGCACGTTTACGCGGTCCTGGTTGTCCTTGAGCTTGCGATACGTCTTCCTGTCCGGGTACTTCATTCCGGCATGTACGCCACGCGGCGCATCTACAGGCCTCTTTGGTCGATGTTTGCGCCGACACTCGTGCAGGTTCTGATACTCGGCGTGGGTTACTACTTGTTCCCGGCCGCTGCACTCATCATTGCGATTATCGCTTCGAATGCGTTGGGAACCTGGATCACCGTTCACTACACGCTCAAGGTCTATCGGCTGGTCGGCGTTTGGCCGAAATACCGGGCACGGGTTCGGCCGCTGCGGCAGCTGCTGCCGCGAATCCCATTCGCGCTTGGCTTCAAGACAACGGTTGCGGGACTTGGGCTGCGCCTCGACGGCGTGATCGTTCTCGCGATCCTTGGCATCTATGGGACGAACACCCGGGCCCTTGACCTCACCGAAGGTGTAGCGGCCTGGCGGGGTATCGATGCCTTCCAGTTCTTCTATCTGGTCCTCCCGCTGTTTCGTGGCGCCTACGAGGGGACCGCCCTCTTCTATTTCGACTTCGTGCGCTTGCGACGCGATCCCGCACTTCGGGAATTGCGGCTGTTGTTCTTTCGCAGGCTCCTGTGGACGACGCCCGTTATCGCGGTGTACTTCTGGTCGCTGGCGGCGGTGCTCGGACTGTTCGTCCTGAAGGAAATACCGTTCAGTTTCCTACTCGCTCTCCTACCACTTTTCGTTGTTCGCAGTGTTACCGGCATTTACCAGATCCGTCTGTTTGCCGAAGGACGCTTCGGCACGCTCATCGCCACCGTGGTGTTGTTGGCCGCGTTGTTGGGGCTGGTGTGGCTTGACGTGCATCCCGCTTCCGATCTCCTTGAGATCACCGCCGCCATGATCACCCTGCTCATTGTTCTCATCAACCTGCAACATCTTCAGGACCGTCAGCGCCCGCTGCCCACGCTGCTGGCCATAGGAGACTGGATGGGCACGCTTGCCCGCGAGTCCGGGCCGGTCCGTGTCGGCAAAATCGTTGTGCCGAAATGGATCCCGCAGCGCCAGAGATCCGCTGTGGTCAAGTTGATGCAACAAACGTTAGACGGCAAGGGGTATTTCTCGTTCCGGTCTGCTACCACGCTCGTCTACTACATTCGAGCCTCCAACGATGAGGCGGTGCCACACCTACACCTGGCATTTCAGGAGATGACCGGCGGCGCTGCCAGCCGCGGCAAGGTTTTGGCGCCGCCGACGAGAAACGGCTCGGAGGCGCTTGACCGGCTCACCGCCGAGAAATGGATACAGCCCCTTACCGACCAGTCGTCGAGGGCCGACGACCCGGGAATCCTCAGTTCCAAGTTCCGGACGCTCTTTTCAGATGGCGTCGTGTTCGACCTGGAGACGCTCGAGGGCACCCGGGACATGCGCAGCCTCAAGCGGAGTCTGCTGGCCGGGGCCCTGCCAACGGCAATGAGGGGCCTTGAAAATGGCGCCGTCGTGGTTCCACTGTCGGGGCGCTGGCTCACGCCCATCTTTCACCAAGGGAGGTTGCGCTTAATCCTCCTATTACCACCCGAACCCGAAGACGCCATACTCGAGAGCTGGCTTCGGATGGTACAGACCTGGCATATCAGTTGGGGTACAACGCAAGCCGCGGGGAGCACCTCCAATGGCTGAACCACTCGACATTGGGGAACTACTCACCGACCCGAAAACCTATGAAGAAACGATCTTGCGGATTTTCGCCAAGCGGAGTCAGCGTGGCTTGGCGTTCGTCGAAGCCGGCGGCGGCGTCACCTATTTCAGCACTGCGACCGAGAGGCAGGCCCTGTCGCGATTGATCGCCCGCAGTGTGGCCGATGGCGACTACCAGCCAGAGCCGGTAGAGCTCTGGTTTCTCGAGAGTGACGGCAAGCGTCGCGCGGCCCACATGCCTGCCTTCATCGACCATGTCGTCGGTTCTGCACTGTTTCAGCTTCTGTCACACAACGCACGCTGCTATGGCCTCCCCGGCGTCTACTCCTACCTGCCCGGTTTGACCAATGTCGCTGCCATGCGGGCACTTGCGGCGTTCGTTCGCGCCCATCGCGAGCGGGTAGGCGCTAGTGGCCCCCCGCTCTATGTCCTGCAATCCGATTTCGAACATTACGGAGACGATCTCCCCGTCGGCCCCAATGCAGCCTTGTGGCGCACCCTGCACGACGTTGCTTCACTCGGCAGTCCGAGCGGCGAAATTAACTCGACTGCTTGGCAACTCATCGTCTCGCTGGTGCGTCCCGTCGTGCGGGATGGCGATGGTGCAGAATTCACCCGCCTCTACGGCGCCGCCATGGGAACCCCGCTGGTCCCGATCCTGGGGAACCTGGCGGTCGTACCGATGGATGAGGCGATCTGTGCGGTCGAAGGCGTCTTTTATGCCCGATACAACGATGACTTCATCGTGGCTCATTCGGATCTCGCCGCACTTCACGAGGCGGACCTACGCATCGACGCACTGGTCGATGAATTGGGTGTCAAAAGGAAACTCTCCAAAGAGCGGCGCACCGCCCTCAGCGGAAATGGCCGACCCTCCGCCGAGGACCCCGCCTATCGCGGACGCAACCGGATCGACAGCCTTGGCCTGTCGGTCAGCCATACCGGCACGATGACGTTGGGTCCGCATCGGCTGCGCCGGTTCATCGGACGTATTGCGACCCGCATCGACGCCTCCGCGCCCGCTCTGTCGTCGCTGCCGGCCAGGGAACGCGCGCAGCACCTCGTGAAAGCGACGAACGTCATGCTCGATGTCGCGAACCCGTTCGCGGTTTCTGGCTTGTCCGCCCTGCTTGACACGACAACGGATCGAGCGGTCCTCAAAGACCTGGATTTCCGGATAGCCCGCAAGATCGCGCAGGTTGCCACGGAGCGGCCGGGCGTGCGTGGCTTTCGTCAGCTGCCGCCGGAGGTGTTGCGCCGCGAGATGGGCCTGGTGTCGCTGGTGCACCTGCGGAACTTGCGGTGATCGCTGACATCCGCTTCGATCGTCGCAGGGGGCGCGGAACCCGCATCCATGCGGTTGTTGGCGAAGGGCTATAGAGGTTGCGGCTTTCGGCTCTTCATTTTTTCTCTTTTTTCCCGCGCCCCCGCCGGTCCACCTTCACCCTGGCAGCGTAGGGACGGGCTACTCGGCCGCCAGACCTATTCGAACGCCACCCAGGATTCGATGATCTCCCGGGCAATCGAGAT
>CAZCHU010000048.1:10562-20650 GCA_964498215.1 uncultured Mycobacterium sp.
GCCAGACCTATTCGAACGCCACCCAGGATTCGATGATCTCCCGGGCAATCGAGATTGATCCCGGCAGCAGCAACCGCCCGGGACGATCGCTGCTCCAATCCCCTTGCTCCAGCGCATGGCGGATCTCGCTACGGGTGAACCAATCCGCCTCGGCAATCTCGCCATCAGTGAACGAGAACTCCTGATCGGGGTCGCCGAGCGCGTGAAAACCAACCATCAGCGACCGCGGAAACGGCCACGGCTGGCTACCGAGATACTCGACATCGGTGACGGTCAGGCCGATCTCCTCGGCGATCTCTCGAACGACACAGGATTCGAACGACTCACCGGCCTCGACGAACCCGGCGAGGATCGAGAACAGTCGCTCCGGCCAGAGCGACTGGCGGGCCAGCACGGCACGGTCATGCCCGTCGTGCACCAGACAGATCACCGCCGGGTCGATGCGGGGGAAATCTTCGTGACCGGTGGCCGGGTTGATTCGCGACCATCCAGCCCTCCCCGGCGTGGTCGGCATCCCGTCATTGGGACTGAAGCGCGCACTAGCATGCCAGTTCAGGAGCGCGGTGGCGGTAGCCACCAGCTGCGCGCTCACGTCGTCGAAGACCTGGCCGGCCCGGCGCAGGTCAAGTACTTCGGTGGGCGCACCGGCATTCTCAGGGGCTTGCAGCTCGGCGCGAATCCCCCAGGCGTGGCGGCCATCCTCGAGCCGACCGAGAAACACGGCGTCGCCCGGCGGCGTGTCGCCCAGCTCGCTGGCCTGGCCCAGCACCGCCCTGCCCTCAGAGATCAGCACCCGGTTTCGCCGGTCCACACGCAGCACCAGCGCGTCCGGCCATCCCGCCAGGGCGGCGTCCACATCGGTGCGCACAGCGTCGGCCCGATCAGCGCCCACCCGGGCAAGCAGCGGAATGTTGCGCAGCCTGAACCCCGAGTGGCTCATCGTGGCCGTCTGCTCACCGCTCCGCATCCGCACTTCGGATGAACAGCAATCTGTCGCCGAGTTCCAAGCAGTCAACCTCAGGATCGTCGACGCGGATGAGCCTGCCGTCGCGCACCACGCCCAACACGATGTCGCTTTGGTGTCGAGGCGAGCTACCGGCCTCCTTCGGCGTGACCTCCCGCTCCCCGATCGCGAAGCCCGCGTCCGGGGTGAGTAGGTCTTCCATCATCTCCACGACGCTGGGTGTCTGCACCGCGATGCCGAGCAGGCGCCCGGCTGTCTCAGAGGTCACCACGGTCGAATCCGCACCGGATTGAAGCAGCAGGTGCTGGTTCTCGGCCTCGCGCACCGCCGCGATGATCTTGGCGTTGGGCGCGAGTTCACGCGCTGTCAGCGTGACCAGGACGGCGGTGTCGTCGCTGTTGGGGGCCACGATGATCGACTTGGCATGTTGGGCGCCGGCCAGCCGCAGCACTTCGGAGTCGGTCGCGCTGCCGCGGACGGTGACCAGTCCGGCGCTCTTGGCTCGGTCCAAGGCCTTGGAGTCCTCGTCGACGACCACGATGTCAGCGGGCGCGATCTCATCGCCCACCATCGCCGTGGCGGCTGTCCGACCCTTGGTGCCGTAACCGACGATGATGATGTGGTTGCGCAATCTGCTCCTCCATCGCTGGATTTGGTAGACCTGACGCGACTGCGTGGTGAGGGTCTCGACGGTCGTACCGATCAACACGACCAGGAAGGCGATGCGCAGCGGAGTGATCGCCAGGATGTTGACCAGTCGGGCCCCCTCGGTCACCGGGGTGATGTCACCGTATCCGGTGGTCGACAGCGACACCGTCGCGTAGTAGACGCAGTCGAGGAACGACACGTGGTCGTCAAAGGTGTCTCGATAGCCCTCGCGATCGATGTACACGATGAGCACAGCCGCGAACAGTGCGAGCAGCGCATACGCCACACGGCGGGTGATGCGACGTACCGGACTGACGAGCGTGGTCGGGATTTGCACCCGATCGGTGAGCGCATGGACCGGTAGATCGGCTAGCGGTTGGTCGAATCGACGCAACCTATGGCGCAGGCGAGCCCTAGCCACTGGGACCGGTCACCGGATGAGGTGGTCGCACCCGCACAATGTAACCATGACTTCGCCTACGCCCGAACTGCAGCGGACCACCAAGTCGTCGCGTGCCACCAAGATGGGCACCTGGCTGATCGGGATGGGGGTGCTGCACTTCGTTGCTCCCAAGCCGTTCGACACCATCGTCCCGGCTGAGCTTCCCGGCAGCCAGCGTTTCTACACTCTCGCCTCGGGTGCCGCCGAAGTCGCGGTCGGCGGTCTGCTGGTGGCCCCGAGGACCCGCCGGGTCGGTGCACTGGCGGCGGTCGCGCTGTTTGTCAGCGTATTTCCGGCCAACGTCAACATGGTCCGGCTGTGGTTCAAGGATCCGGCGAAAACGCTGCCCATGAAAGTTGCCGCCGTCGCTCGATTGCCCTTGCAGATCCCGATGATCCTGCAGGCGCTGAAGGTTTACCGCGAAAGCTGAACGACGATCATCAGACCGGCGAGGCCATCAACTCGGCGACCTCGTCGGCGCGCAACAGCACGTCGGGCCGCACCGTGCGCCCGCAACGTACATAGTGGAACGCAGCGCGCACCGAAGACACCGGGCAACCTTGCAGCCGGGCCCAGGCGATTCGATAGACGGCGAGCTGAACAGCGTTGCGTTGCAGTATTTCCGGCGTCGGCAGGTCTCCGGTTTTCCAGTCCACCACGGTAACCCCGCCGTCCTCGTCGGCGAACACCGCGTCGATACGTCCGCGCACCACCCGCCCGTCGATGACCATGTCGAACGGAACCTCGACCTCGATCGGCGTGCGCGTCGCCCACTCGGACACCGCGAACGCGGCCTGCAACTCGGCGAGTTCTCCCCGGTCCTGGTGGCCGGCATCCACGGCGCCGGGAAGGTCGTCGAGGTCGAACAGTTTCTCCGCCTGGAAATATCGCTGCACCCATTCGTGAAACATCGTGCCCAGCAGCGCCTGTGGATCCGGACGACGCGGCAGCCGCCGATGCAGTCGCTGCGCCGTGGCGCCAGGATCGCGACCGAGTTCGATCAGGGTGCTCACCGAGATCTGCATGGGCAGCGGTGGGGTGGGCCGGTGCGCGGCGAGTTCCCGTTCGGCGAGCAACGCGTCGACGTCGGCGGCCCAGCCGTGCAGATCCGCCGGTGCGTCATGCTGAGCTCCGGCGGACATCGCCCGATACACACGGTCGGCGCCCCGGTCGATGTCCGTGCCGCGGCCGGCCGCCGGTTCGATCGGCCACATCGCCTCGACAGCCCGGTCGCGCACCGGGTTCGGATCACCTTCGGCAGGGGCATCGGCCCACACATCGACGGCTCCGCACGGCATTGCGGCATCAGCCGACGCATCGATGACATCTTTGAGTTCGCAGAGGAACGCCGACGGGCCGCGGGGTTTGGACTCGGTGGCACCCCAGTGATGACCCGACACCAGCAGAATGCGTTCCGCGCGGGTGATCGCCACATACAGGAGCCGCCGTTCCTCATCGGTTCGCCGTTGGTCGAGGCTGCGCTTGTGGTCGGCGATCCTGTCCGACAGAGCTTTCCGGTCGTTGACGGTGGAGGTGTCGAGCACTGGGACACCGTGATCGGATACGTTCGCGCAATCGCCGCGCAGCAACGGAGGCAGGTCGGCCGCGTCGGTCAACCAGGTGCGCGGTGACGCGGTCGACGGGAAGACCCGCCCGCTGAGGTGCGGCACCGCGACGATTTGCCATTCCAGACCTTTGGCCGCGTGCACGGTCAGGATTTGCACCCGGTCGGCAGCAGCCGGGATCTCAGCAGGCGCCAGACCCTTCTCGACCTGTTCGGCTGTGTCGAGGAACGCCAGCAGCGCCGAGACCGTCGCGCCGGGTCGAGCCGAAAAATCAGCGACCACCTCACCGAACGCATCCAAATGCTCGGTCCCCGACCATCCCGCCGAAACCGGCCGGGCCGCCCGGACTTCGGTGTCGACTCCGAGTAGGCGGCGCACCTCAGCCACCAGATCGGGCAGTGGACTGTCCAGGTGCGCACGCAGTGCTGTCAGTTCCCGACCCAACGCCACGATCCTGAGGTGCCCGGCTGACGAGTACGCGGCAGCTGTGCCCGGGTCGCAGATCGCGTCGGCCAGGCACGCCGTATCGGCGTCGGGTGCCAGCTGGGAGAGGATCTGGTCAACCCCTGTACCGTCCACCGTCGCATCGGTGTCGTTGAGCTGCCGGGCACGCCGCCACAGCGCCGCGATGTCGCGGGCGCCCAGCCGCCAGCGAGGACCGGTGAGCACCCTCAGAGCGGCGGTGCCGGCGGTCGGGTCGGCGGCCAGCCGCAGCATCGCCACCACGTCGGCGACCTCCGGGACCGATAGCAGCCCCGCCAGACCGACCACTTCGACGGCGACCCCGCGCCGGGTAAGCGCCTCGGCCATGGGCGCAGCGTCGGCGTTGCGGCGCACCAGGACCGCCGCCGTGGGCACTTCACCGGACACCGCGACCCCCTCGTGGTAGAGCTTCGCCACCTCCTCGGCCACCCATTCGCGTTCGGAGACCACGTCGGGCAGCAGCGCGCAGCGCACGGAGCCGCGCCCGGCGTCCGGCCTCGGCTGCAGCGGTCGCACCGCCACTGAACGGCGCCGCGCATCCGTAGACACGGCATTGGCCAGGTGCAGCACTTCGGGGGGGTTGCGCCAACTCGTACGCAACTCCAGGCTCGGTGCCGGGGTGCCATCCGAACGGGGAAAATCCGTGGTGAACCGCGGGAGGTTGGTCGCCGACGCGCCGCGCCAGCCATAGATCGACTGGATTGGGTCGCCGACGGCAGTAAGCGCAAGCCCATCGTCGACGCCGCCACCGAACAACGACGACAGCGCGACCCGTTGGGCGTGCCCGGTGTCTTGGTATTCGTCGAGCAGCACGACGCGATACTGCCGGCGCAGTTGCTCACCGACTTGCGGAAACTGCGAGGCCAACCTCGCCGCAGCTGCCATCTGGGCGCCGAAGTCGATGACACGCTCGTCGCGCATGCGCCGGTGCAGCGCGTCGATCAGGGGCACCAGGGCGATGCGTTCGTTCTGCGTGGCCAGCATCCGCAGCAGCGACTGGCTCGGACCGCTGCCACGTTGATGCCGGCCGGGGGGCAATGCGTGGACGAGCCGCTCGAGCTCCACATGGGTGTCGCGAAGCTGCGCGGTATCTACCAGATGTTCGGAGAGCTGGCCGGCCAACCTGAGCAGCATCGCGGTGATCGAGGCGGGCGATTTCTCGGTGTCCAGCGCATCCGGATACTCACACACCACACGAAAAGCCAATTGCCACAACTCCGTCTCGCTGAGCAGCCGGGTATCGGGCTCCATCGGCAGAAGCAGGCCGTACTCGCGTAGCAGCGTGCCCGCGAAAGCGTGATAGGTACCGATCGTGACGGGGTCGTCGCCCATGTCGACGCCGGCCGGGACCGGACTCATCAGACCCGCGCCGGCAAGGCGGGCCAGTCGGGTGCGCACCCGTCGCAGCAACTGGCCCGCGGCTTTGCGGGTGAACGTCAGCCCCAACACTTCCCCGGGTCGTGCGTATCCATTGGCGACCAGCCACACCACCCTTGCAGCCATGGTTTCGGTTTTGCCGGCACCGGCGCCGGCGATCACCACCATCGGGCCCGGCGGGGCGGCGATGACGGCGGACTGCTCCTCAGTCGGCGCGAAAAGACCTAGCGCACTGGCCAGTTCGGCAGGGCTGTAGTGACGCGTCATCGCACCGCTCCCCCCGCGGCTTGGGCGGGGCACATGGCCCGGACGGGACAGTGCGTGCAACCATCGTTGATCCGGGCGAGGAAACGCGGCCCCTGGGTCGCCGCAGCGGCCTCGTACACCAGTGCCTGCCATTCGGATCGGTCTTCCTGGGTCAGCGCGGCCTGGTCGCGTTCGCTCGCACCGCCGCTGCTGGCTTTGCCCAGATAGACCAGGCGGCCTCCCCCGGGCATGTCGCCATCGGCGTACAGGCCCTGGGCTACGGCCAGCTGGTACATCGCCAACTGGGCGTGGCTCTGAGCATCGTCCTTGCTGACTGGATTCTTGCCCGTCTTGATGTCGACGACGACAAGCCGCCCCTCGCCGTCGCGTTCAAGGCGGTCGAGACGCCCGCGCACACGTACAGCGGGGTGCTCCCCGTCTGCTGGGGCCAGTTCCCCTTCCACGTCGACTTCGCTGCCGATCTCGGTGAGTTCGTGACGAGTATTGTCGCGCCAGCGCACGAAGGCGGACAACATTTCGAGGTGACGGGTCAACTCGTTGTCTGCGTGCCACTGCGCGTCGAAAGGGATCTGGCTCCAGACCTTTTCGAGCTCGTTCATCATCTGCGATTCGACCTTCCCAGGATCGGAAACCAGAGCGTGGACCAATGATCCGAGCGCGGAGCGCACGTCGCGCGCTGCGGAACCGCCATGACGTTCGAGCAACCAGCGCAGTGGGCAGTCGGAGAGTGTCTGCAGCGTCGACGGGGACAAGGTCACCACAGGGCCGGCGCCATCACCGCCGTCGTCGTCCCACAGCGGCTCGTCACTCGACAACTCGCGCATGCCATACCAGGATGCCGGGTCACTGCCAGGCACCCCTGCCTCAGCAAGACGAGCTAGCTGTAGGGCCGCGCAGTCGCGATCCACATCGTCGACTGCGCCCGGTGGGGAGCACACCACCGAACGCAGGCGACCGACGAGCGCCGCCTGGGCCAGCACCCGCGGAGCCCGGATCGGCGCGGCGTCCTCGGCGGCGGGATCTGTTGCCAGCGCGCTGAGTTCACGACAGAAAGACGATGGCAGCATCGCATCGTCGCCGTCGCTGTCCACGGCGGTCACCAAGAGCCGGCGGCGGGCCCGACCCATCGCCGAGACCAGCAGCCGGCGCTCCTCGGCGAGCAGAGGCGCCCGGCTCGACAGCCCGCGCTGCCCCGCCTCGGCGACACCGTCGATCACGTCGACCAGCTCTTGCGTCGCCAGCACGCCGCCCCGCGGGGACACGTTGGGCCACAACCCTTCCTGCACCCCGGCAATCACCACGAAATCCCACTCCCGACCCAACGCCGAGTGCGCGCTGAGCACGGCGACCGCATCGTTTGGTGGGCCGTCGCCGTAACCGACCGGTGGTAGGGCCAACGCGGCGATGTGGTCGACGAGCCCACTCAGCGACGCCCCCGCCGTCCGCTCGACGTACTGCTCGGCGACGTCGAACATCGCGGTGACGGCGGCGAGGTTGCAGTCTGCCTGTGCGCCCGCCGGCCCGCCCCGTTCGCTGGCGGTCAGCCAGCGTCGCTGCAGGCCCGAGCGGTGCCAGGCCTGCCAGAGCGTATGCCGCGGGTCGCCGCCGCGGTCGGCACTGCGCCGAGCTGCCGCCAGCACAGCGTGTACCCGGCGCAGCGCACGTCCCTGTTCGTCGGCGAGTGTGCCCGATCCGCGCTGCACGGCCTCGACAAGCAGCTCCCCAAAGTCGGCGGGCGACCCGTGCGCGGCTCGACGCAGCGCGCGCCGAAGCTGGCGCAGCGATACCGGGTCTACCCGGCCGATGGGCCCCGTCAGCAGTGCCAGTGCCCGTTGCCCGTCAAGGCCGTCGGCTGTGGCCTCCAACACCGTCAGCAGCGCCCGCACCGCCGGTTGGTGCGCCAGGATTGTGCCGCCCTGAGGCACGTCCACAGGCACGCCGGCGGCCGCCAGCGCACGCCCGAGCGCTGCGCCCACCCGGGGCACCGAACGAACGATCACCGCCATCTGTGTCCACGGCACGCCGTCAATAAGGTGGGCGCGGCGTAACCCATCTGCGATCAGGGCCGCCTCCGCATGCGCTGACGCGGCGATCCGCACCGTCACCCCTGCGGCGCCCGAACCTGGCGCGTCGGTGCCGGTGAACTCCGGTGCCGCGTCCCGGCCCGGCAGGCGACGCGCGACCGCGCCGATTGCTTCGGCCACCGGCGCTGCGCAGCGATGCGACTTCGTGAGCGCCAACACCGGGCCCTCGCCACCCAGGAGACCAGGGTCTGCCCCCCGGTAGCCGAACACCGTCTGGCGTGGATCTCCGGCGATCACGGCGAGGTCGGCACCGGCTGCCAGCGCCCGAACCAGCCGCGCCGCCTGCGGGTCAAGATGCTGAGCATCGTCGACCAGCAACAGCTTGACCCGTGCCCGTTCGTCGGCGAGCAAATCCGGGTCGGTCGAGAAGGCCTCCAGCGCGGCACCGACGAGTTCGGCGGCCCCCAGCGCGGGGACGGTGGCCTGGGGGGCGGCCATACCCACCGCTGACCGCAGGAGCATGACCTGTTCGTAAGCCTGGGCGAATCGACCGGCCGCCTGCCACTCGACCCGGCCGGCCGCCCGGCCAATGCGTTGCAGTGCATCGGGATCTACGCCGCGCTCGCTGCAGCGCGCCATCAGATCGCGTAGTTCGGTCGCGAAACCGACGGTGCGCAGCGCTGGGCGAAGTCGCGCCGGCCAACGCACGGAGCAGCTATCACCGTCCTCGATATTGCCGGCCAGCAGCTCGCCAATGATGCCGTCCTGTTCGGCGCTGGTGATCAGCCTCGGTGGTGGGCTCCCATTGCGCTGCGCGGCCAGTCGCAGTACGGCGAAGGCGTAGGAATGCACGGTGCGCACCAGCGGCTCCCGCACCGCAGTGCGGTCACCGGAGGTCAACAACGTCGCCGTGATCGCGGCCTTGGCCTGTGCGCCCAGCCGAGCCGAACCCGTCAGCAGCAGAACTGATTCCGGATCGCATCCAGCGCAGATGTGCGCAGCCGCGGTATCGACGAGCAGGGCGCTCTTGCCCGTACCGGCCCCACCCAGCACGCGGACCGTTCCACGCACCGCACGTCCACCCAGCGCGGCCGGTGTCAACTCGATGTGTGGCGCAGACATGTGGGCATGACATCACGCGGGTACGACAAGCCGCCCCAAGTGAAGCTAGCTGGCCCTCGCCTCGACATAGCTGGCAGCATCGACACCGTGCTGCACACTCACCGATTCGGGCCGCCTGGGCCAGCGCAGGTTCTGGCGATCCATGGATTGACCGGGCATGGCAGACGCTGGGAATCGATGTTCACCCAGCATCTGCCCGACACCACGGCCGTCGCGCCCGACCTTCTGGGCCATGGCCGGTCGTCGTGGGATGCGCCGTGGACGATCGAGGCGAACGCGGCAGCCCTCGCGGCTTTGGTGGTGGGCGAGGCCGCGGGCCCGGTTGTGGTCGTCGCCCATTCTTTCGGGGCTGCGGTCGCCTTGCGTCTGGCAGCGGAGCGGCCGGACCTGATCGCGAGCCTGGTTCTGCTGGACCCCGCGGTGAACCTGAACGGCCGGTGGATGCGCGAAATCGCCGACGGCATGTTCACCTCACCTGACTACACCGATCGCGGGGAGGCGCGAGCCGAGAAGGCGTGCGGGTCGTGGGCCGATGTGGCCGCTGACGAACTGGACCGCGAACTCGACGAGCATCTGGTCGGACTGACCAGCGGCAGGGTCAGGTGGCGAATCAGCATTCCCGCGATGCTGTCCTACTGGAGTGAGCTCACGCGATCGGCATCGCTTCCCGGCGCTGGCACGCCGATCACTCTGGTGCGGGCAAAGCGCACCAGCCCGCCGTACGCCAGCGACGGATTGATCTCCACCCTCGAGGCCGTATCAGGGGCGAATTTCACCCTGCTGGAGTGGGATTGCGACCACATGGTGCCTCTGGCCAAACCCGCCGAGACTGCCGCGCTGATCCGCGACCGGCTGGTTTGACCGGTGCCGGCAATCACCGAAGAACAGGTCGAACGGGTACGCGCACTAGTTGCGGCGGTACCCCGGGGAACGATCACCACCTACGGCGATATCGCCTCTGCGGCAGGTCTTTCCAGTGCCCGCATCGTCGGCTGGATCATGCGCACCGATTCCTCGGACCTGCCGTGGCACCGGGTGATACGCGCGTCCGGAAAGCCTGCGTCACACCTGGCGTCGAGGCAGTTGGAGCTACTGCGGGCCGAGGGAGTTCTGGTGAATGACGGCAGAGTGCCCGTCAGCGAATACCGCCACACGTTCTGAGGCCGAGCGTCTGGCCACAATGCTGAGCCCCGGGC
>CAZCHU010000049.1:0-20600 GCA_964498215.1 uncultured Mycobacterium sp.
AGCGCATCGGTGACGTTCATCGACCCGCGGTAGTTGCCGGCGTTCTGGACACACCACGTCGCCGGCGGGCAGCCCCGTGCGCCGCCGCTGCCCAGACCTTTGGCCTGGAACCGGGCTGGCACCGGCAGTTCGGCGTTGATGCCCATGCCCATGTCCAGAGCGGCCGCTGTGGTGAAGATCTTGAATACCGATCCCGCACCGTTGCCCGCCAGGGTGAACGGCTGAGGCTGCATGGTCTCCCCGGCGTCGAGGTTCAGACCGTAGGTGCGGTTGCTCGCCATCGCGAGCACCGGGTGAGATTCCTTGCCCGGCCGAACGACACTCATGACGCTGGCCACGCCGTTGAGGTCTGGGCTGGCGAACTCGGTGATCGCCGACTTGACCGCCCTTTGCACGTCGGGGTCCAAAGTCGTCCGGATCAGGTAGCCGCCCTTGGCCACCTGATCCTTGCTGATGCCTGAGCGCGCGAGGTAGTCCAGCGCGTAGTCGCAGAAGAACGCGCGGTCGCCGGCCGCTATGCAGCCGCGAGGTAGTTCGTTGGGCTGCGGCAACACCCCCAGCGGCCGCTGCTTGGCTTCGCGCAGCTCGGCGGCGTGCTCGGGCAGGTTCTCGATCATGGTGTCCAGCACCACGTTCCGACGCCCCAGCGCGCCATCGGGGTTGGTGTAGGGGTTCAGGGTGCTCGTCGACTGCACCATGCCGGCCAGCAGCGCGGCCTGCTCCCAGCTCAGCTCTGACGCATCGATCCCGAAATACGTCTGCGCCGCGTCCTGGACCCCGAACGCGCCGTTGCCGAACGACACCAGGTTGAGGTAACGCGTCAGGATCTCCGGCTTGGTGAACGTCTTGTCCAGGGTCAATGCCATCCGGATCTCGCGCAGCTTGCGGGCCGGGGTGGTCTCGATGGCGGCCCGTTTCTCGGCATCGGTCTGAGCAACCACCAGAAGCTGGTAGTTCTTGACGTACTGCTGTTCGATCGTCGAACCACCGCGGGTATCGAGGTTCCCCGACAGGTAGCCCGAAAGCCCGGTCAGTGTTCCCTGCCAGTCCACACCGTTGTGATCGGCAAACCTTTTGTCCTCGATCGAGACGATCGCCAGCTTCATCGTGTTGGCGATCTGATCGCTGGTCACTTCGAACCGGCGCTGGGTGTACAGCCAGGCGATGACGTCCCCGTTGGCGTCCACCATCGTCGACACCTGGGGCACGTCGCCTTCGACGAGTTGCGTCGAGCCGTTGGCAACGACATCGGAGGCACGGTTAGACATCAGGCCGAATCCGCCGACGACCGGGAACATCAGTCCGGCGGCCAACACGCTGGCGAGCAGGCAGCACCAGGCGAGCTTGATGACCGTGACCGCCACCGGCGGTTGAGTCGGCGGGTCCTCCAGCATGCGTACAGACTAGCGACGACCCGATCCCCGGACTCCACGGAGTTGTCCAGTGCGACTCCGTGGAGGCCCTCTGCAAACGTCAGATTCCGGCGCTGTAGCGGCGCGACGGCACGGTGGTCCCAAAAAAAGGTCACGAACGTATTGCGCAGAAGACCCGTGACCACCTAAGTTAGGCACACAGTGCGATGCAGGTCACACCTGGCCATTGCGCTGTGGCCTAGATCGCACTCAGCGATTGACGGCGGAGTTAAAAAATTTCGTCTGCGTTGTCGGGGCGCGGCCAGAACGAAAGGGATCGCAAGTGACAGGTATCAAGCCCGCCGCTCGCCAAACCACCGTGGATCCGACCGACCACTCTATTGTGCAGGGTGCAGAGGCAGAAGCCCGTATTGCGTGGGTTTCACTTGCCCGGTGTCGCCAAACTGATCCGGACGAATTGTTCGTCCGCGGGGCTGCGCAGCGCAAAGCCGCGGTGATCTGCCGGCACTGCCCTGTGATCGCCGAGTGTGGGGCCGACGCTCTGGACAACCGCGTGGAGTTCGGTGTGTGGGGTGGCATGACCGAACGTCAGCGCCGCGCACTTCTCAAGCAGCACCCCGAAGTGGTGTCCTGGGCGGATTTCTTCGCCGCTCAGCGCAAACACCGCAACGCCGTCTGACCGACGCGCGGATTTGCCGGGGGAGGCCGTCAGGCGGTGTCCGTCTGGCTGGGAGCCTCGCCGGTGATCTGATCGGCGATGGCGCGCAGCGCCTCCAGATCCGACACGTCGAACGGTAGCGACGGAACACCCACGATCGCCACTGTGGGATTCGCTCCGGTGAACCGCGACAAGAGCCGTACTTCTCGTTTGGCGGTTGACGCGCGGTCGGCATGTATTCGCAGCGCGGACACCGCCAGTGTGCCCGGGTCCGTCTTCTCCAACTCCTCGGCAGCCTCAGCGGCCTTGTCGGCATGCAGCGAGCACAAGGTGGGGTGGGTTCGGTTCAGGACCAATCCGGCCAGCGGCATGTGCTCGGTGGAGAGCCGCTCAACGAAGAACGACGCCTCACGCAACGCATCGGGTTCGGCGGCAGATACCACGACGAACTGCGTGCCCCGACGTTTCAGTAACTCGTAGGTGCGGTCGGCCTTTTCCCTGAAACCGCCGAATGTCGCGTCGAGGGATTGGACGAAAGCAGCCGCGTCGGACAGCATCTGCGATCCGAGGATCGTCGACATCCCTTTCATCGCCAAACCGACCGCGCCAGTGATCAGCCGACCGAAGCCGCGTCCGGGAGCCAGCAGCAGACGCCACAGGCGGCTATCCATGAAACTGCCCAACCGTTTCGGTGCGTCGAGGAAGTCCAGCGCATTCCGGGACGGCGGGGTGTCCACCACGATCAGATCCCATTTATCTTCTGCCAGTAATTGCCCCAGCTTCTCCATGGCCATGTACTCCTGCGTACCGGCAAGTGAGGTGGCCACTGTCTGATAGAACTGGTTGTCCAGAATGGCGGCGGCGGTGTCTTCCCCGGAATACTGGACCACCATTTCGTCGAAGGTGCGCCGCATGTCGAGCATCATCGCGAACAGTTGACCGGGCACCTCCTCTGCCAGCGGAACCCGCTGCGGGGTGTTGCCGAGGTCCTGGATTCCCAGCGCCTGGGCGAGGCGTTTGGCCGGGTCGATGGTGAGCACTACAACGGTGCGGCCGTACTCCGCCGCCCGCAGCGCCATCGCGGCGGCGGTCGTCGTTTTTCCTACGCCTCCCGCGCCGCAGCAGACGATCACCCGGTTGGACGTGTCGCGAAGAATCGCGGCCATGTCCAAGGCCGGCGGGGTACTGCTCATCGGTTTCCTCCGCTCACCGGACGCCCTGCTGGGCGAGTGTTTCGGCCAGTTCGTACAGACTTCCCAGGTCGACCCCGTCGGGTAGCGCAGGCAGTTCGAGGCGTGCGACGTCGACCTCGACGAGCTGTTCGGCGCTCTCGGCCCGCGCCGTGATGCGGGTCGCGTGCTGGATGGTCTCGGTCAGCAGACCGGCGAAGTCCGGCTCGGACAGCGTGATACCGGCGCTTGCCAGCCCGGTCCGTACCGCCTCGGCGTCCAGGTCACCAGCTGCGGCTTCAGCGAGCTCGTCGGGGCTCAGGTAGGAGGGAATGTTGCGGTTGACGATCACGCTGCCGATCGGCAGCCCCATCTGCCGAAGCTCGTTGATCGCCTCGATGGTCTCCTGGATAGGCAGCGCCTCCAATAGCGTGACCAGATGGATGGCTGTCAGGTCGGAATGGAGGAGCTTGACCACCCCTTCGGCCTGAGAGTGCACCGGCCCGCCCTTGGCGATTTCGGAGAGCGCTTTGGTGACATCCAGGAATCGGGCGATGCGTCCGGTGGGCGGTGAATCGACCACCACCGCGTCATAGCCGGTCTGCCTGCCTTTCGACTCGCCGGTGCCGCCCCGTTCGCTACCGGTGCGGGTCACGATCTCCTTGATCTTGCCGGTGAGCAGCACATCGCGGAGCCCGGGCGCGATCGTCGTTGCGAACTCCACAGCACCGATGCGCCGCATCGCCCGCCCGGCCAGCCCCAGGTTGTAGAACATCTCGAGGTACTCAAGGAACGCTGCCTCGGTGTCGATCGCCAGCGCGTTGACCAGACCGCCGCCCTCTGCGGTCGCGATCTTGACCTCCCCGTGGGGTAGCGGTGGCACATCGAAGAGCTGCGCAATGCCCTGGCGTCCTTCCACTTCCACCAGGAGCACTCGTCGCCCGCCGGCAGCCAGCGCCAATGCCAGCGCCGCGGCGATCGTCGACTTTCCGGTGCCGCCTTTGCCGGTGACGAAATGCAGGCGCGCCTTTGTCAGCCGGGACGGCCAGCCAGCCCTCCGGGGAACATCTTGTGTGGTAGCCACCAGTGCATGCTAGCCATAGCCGAGCGGCCGCCGGATAAGCTCAACTACATGAGCGAACCTACCCGCTGGGAGTACGCGACCGTGCCGCTGCTGACGCACGCCACCAAACAGATCCTTGACCAGTGGGGGGAGGACGGTTGGGAGCTAGTGTCTGTGCTACCCGGCCCGACCGGTGAGCAGCACGTCGCCTACCTCAAACGACCGAAATGACGTCCGGCAAAGCGTCGGCCCGGCTGGCTCAGCTAGGCATCGAACTCCCCGAAGTCACCGCGCCGCTGGCGGCCTACGTGCCCGCGGTACGCACCGGGAACCTCGTATACACCGCCGGGCAGCTACCGATCACCGCCGGGAAGCTGCCGATGGCGGGCAAAGTCGGGGCCGAGGTGTCGGCGGACGAGGCGAAGAGCCTGGCCCGACAGTGCGGGCTGAACGCATTGGCTGCCGTCGACTCGTTAGTGGGCATCGATGCGGTGGTGCGTGTGGTGAAAGTCGTCGGCTTCGTGGCCTCAGCGCCGGGCTTCGGCGGTCAGCCGGGCGTGGTCAACGGTGCCTCCGAGCTGTTCGGAGAGGTGTTCGGGGAGGCCGGGACGCACGCCCGGTCGGCGGTCGGGGTGTCCGAGCTGCCGCTGAACGCACCCGTGGAAGTGGAAGTCATCGTCGAGGTCGGGTGACCCGTGAGCGGACTGGAGCATCCCGCCTACGGTCTGCTACGACCGGTCACCGACACAGCGTCGGTCCTGCTCTGCGACAACCCGGGGTTGATGACCCTGGAGGGCACCAACACCTGGGTGCTGCAGGGCAGCGGCAGTGACGAGATGGTCGTCGTGGACCCCGGACCCGGTGACAGCTCCGGTTCGGTCAACCACGACGAGCACATCGAGCGGTTGGCGGCGCTCGGGCCGATCCCGCTGGTGCTGATCAGCCACCGTCACGCCGACCACACCGGTGGAATCGACCGGATCGTGGAGCTTACCGGCGCGGTCGTGCGTTCGGTGGGAAGCGGATTCCTGCGTGGCATGGGCGGACCGCTGACCGACGGTGAGGTGATCGATGCCGCCGGCGTGCGCATCGCGGTGATGGCCACACCCGGCCACACCGCTGACTCGGTGTCCTTCCTCGTCGACGACGCCCGGGGCGACGGGGCCGGAGCGGTGCTGACCGCCGACACCATCCTGGGTCGCGGCACCACCGTGATCGACCGGGACGATGGTGACCTGGGCGACTACCTGGAGACGCTGCGCCGCCTGCGTGGGCTGGGCCATCGCACGGTGCTGCCCGGGCACGGCCCCGAACTCGACGACATCGTTTCGGTCAGCGAGGCCTATCTCGCGCACCGCGGGGAGCGACTCGATCAGGTCCGGGGCGCGCTGCGTGAACTCGGTGACGGCGCCAGCAGCCGCGAGGTGGTCGAGCACGTCTACCACGACATTGATGAAAAGCTGTGGGACGTGGCCGAATGGTCGGTGCAAGCCCAGCTGAACTATCTGCGGCGCTGACCCAGCCTATGACCGTCGGCATGCGCTGAGCGCGGTGTCGGCCTGGCCTACCGCGCGCGGCGGGCCAGTCGCTCGGAGTCCGAGATGAGCACGCTCTTGCCCTCGAGCCGTATCCAGCCGCGTTGGGCGAAATCGGCGAGCGCCTTGTTGACAGTCTCGCGTGACGCCCCGACAAGCTGGGCGATCTCTTCCTGCGTCAGGTCGTGGGTCACCCGCAACGCGCCGCCCTCTTGGGTGCCGAACCGCTGAGCGAGCTGCAGCAGTTGCTTGGCCACCCGGCCCGGCACGTCGGTGAAGATCAGGTCGGCGAGGTTGTTGTTGGTTCGGCGCAGCCGCCGGGCCAACACCCGCAACAGCTGCCCCGCTATTTCGGGACGGTCGGCGATCCACCCGCGCAGCGCTTCGCGGTCCATCGTCACGGCGCGTACCTCCGTGATGGTGGTGGCACTCGACGTGCGGGGGCCCGGATCGAAGATCGACAACTCACCGAACATGTCCGACGGGCCCATGATCGTCAGGAGGTTCTCGCGGCCGTCCGGCGAGCGCCTGCCGATCTTCACTTTCCCGGACAGGATGATGTACAGCCGGTCGCCGGGCTCGCCCTCGGCGAACACTGTGTGTCCACGGGGAAAGTCGACCGGCTGCAACTGCTTGGCCAGCGCGGTAACGGCGCTGGGCTCGACCCCCTGGAAGATTCCTGCCCTGGCCAGGATCTCGTCCACGTTGCCCCTCTTAAAGCTGCTCGGTTATCAGACATGCGCACACGTAGAACGACCTCGAGTTGGATCGCCGGATCAGTCTGGAGGTGCGACTTTTGGTGACCAGCCCACGCTACACAGGATTGGGATGCCGGGTCTGCTGAAATTCAGGATTGGCGCCGTCCGGGAAGTCCTGGTGGGTGGGTAAATCGGAGTTGGGAAGGTGATCGACGAGTCCGCCGCCCACGCAATCCCAGTCATCGAGGCGCCGTTGCAGGCTATGCAGTGCCTCGCTCATCCCGCCCCGGGCAAGCGATTCCATGTCGCCGGCCTCGGCCTGGTTGAGAAACTCCGCGACGTTGGTGGCCGAGATGGCGTCGCGGTGCAGGCTCGATTCGACGCGTTCAAGGCCCAGGGTCGCCAACATCAGCAACCCCGGAATCAGCGCGACGAGCAGCCAGGACATGAGGGTGAAGTAAACACTGTCAAGGTCTCGGGGCGATCACGAATCGTCGTCGCTAAGGTCCGATCCGCCGCTGGGTGCACCGGACCCTCTCAGTAGGCTGGTGCGGTGAGTGTGGGGAACAAGCCGTCACGCGAAACGGGTGGCGCCAATCGGCGGCGACGCGCCCCGGCCCGCAACTGGGACCACGAGTCCCACCTGGGGCTCGTCCGGCGTGCCCGTCGGATGAACCGCACTCTGGCGCAAGCTTTTCCACATGTGTACTGCGAGCTCGACTTCACCAACCCGCTCGAGCTAACGGTCGCCACGATCCTGTCGGCGCAGAGCACCGATAAGCGCGTCAACCTCACCACTCCGGCGCTGTTCGCGAAGTACCGGTCCGCCCTTGACTACGCTCGGGCCGACCGTGCCGAGCTTGAGGAGCTCATCCGGTCCACCGGATTCTTCCGCGCCAAGGCCAACTCGCTGATTCGGCTGGGTCAGGAGCTGACGGAGCGATTCGACGGCCACGTGCCGGCGACCCTTGAAGAGCTCGTCACCCTGCCCGGAGTGGGCCGCAAAACAGCCAACGTCATCCTCGGCAATGCCTTTGATGTGCCGGGGATCACCGTTGACACCCACTTCGGCAGGCTCGTTCGCCGCTGGCGGTGGACATCGCTGGAGGATCCGGTCAAGGTCGAGCACGCCGTCGGTGAACTCATTGAACGCCGCGAGTGGACCCTGCTGAGCCACCGGGTGATCTTCCACGGTCGGCGGGTATGTCACGCGCGCAAGCCGGCGTGTGGCGTATGTGTGCTGGCCAAGGATTGCCCGTCCTTCGGTATTGGCCCCACTGATCCGCTGGTGGCGGCGCCGTTGGTGAAAGGCCCCGAGACCGACCACCTGCTCGCTCTGGCGGGGCTCTAGGCCGGTGAGCGTGTCGGCACGCTGGAGCGTCGTGGCCGCGGTGGTGCTGCTCGCGCTGGGCGCCGCGCTGTGGTTGGAACTCGTCGGAGACGATGGCCGCGGCGACTCGGCATCGTCCTCATCGGAGGCTGTCTCTGCCCGTGACCGCCGCGACGCCGACACTGCTGAAACGCTGGCAGGCCCGCGTGCCCAAGCCGATCTCGAACCCTGCCCGGGGCCCGGGTCCGGCCCTGGGCCCGAACCATTGCGCGGAATAGTTCTCGAGTGTGCGGGCAACGGATCGCAGGTCGACGTCGCCGAAGCTCTGGCGGGTCGCCCGGCCGTCCTCAACCTGTGGGCGTACTGGTGTGGTCCGTGCGCTGATGAGTTACCCGCGATGGCGGAATACCAGCGGCGCGTCGGACCGGAGGTGACGGTGTTGACCGTGCATCAGGACGAGAACGAGACGGCAGCGTTGCTTCGCCTTGCTGAACTGGGAGTGCGGTTGCCGACCCTGCAGGATGGCCGCCGGTCCATCGCTGCAGCGTTGCAGATACCCAACGTTATGCCGGCAACCGTAGTGCTGCGCGCGGACGGTAGCGTTGCCGAGGTTCTGCCTCGGTCGTTCGCCACCGCCGACGACATCGCCGAGGCGGTCGACCCGAAATTGGGGGTGGGCTGAAATTGGCGAGCATGGGCCCGGCGAACGGGGCCGATAACTCTGGCGATCTGGCTACGGTGCTGACTCCCGCCGT
Organism: uncultured Mycobacterium sp.; assembly: GCA_964498215.1. Lineage (GTDB taxonomy): Bacteria > Actinomycetota > Actinomycetes > Mycobacteriales > Mycobacteriaceae > Mycobacterium. Next base: position 8,582 of record CAZCHU010000049.1, read on the forward strand.
CGCACCGCCCTGGTTGGCTCCACTCGCCGAGCGCCCCGGCGCAGTCAAGAGCGCCTACCGCCAAAGTCTGCCCGTCGACGGAATCGCAGCGCTGAGGGCAGCCAACGCCGCCGCGGCGTTAACGGGTACCCGGCGCGATGCTGCGGTGCTGGTGCTGTTCTCTGGCCCGCAGGCCGGCTCACCAGGCACTCTTCCCGTGGACGCCGATCTCCTCCTCACCGTGCGCGCATCGACGCTGCGTCACCACGCCGGTCAGGCCGCTTTTCCCGGAGGCGCGACAGATCCGGGCGACGACGGTCCCGTCCACACCGCCCTTCGTGAGGCCAACGAGGAGACCGGCCTCGATGCGAGCCGGTTGCATCCGCTAGCCGCTCTCGAACGGGTGTTCATCCCTCCTTCGGGCTTCCACGTTGCGCCGGTACTCGCCTACTCACCGGATCCCGGCCCCGTCGCCGTGGTCAACGCCTCCGAGACCGCGCTGGTTGCCCGGGTTCCGGTGCGGGCATTCGTCAATCCCGAGAATCGGATCACGGTGTACCGAGGGGGGACCCCGCGGCGTTTCGCGGGGCCGGCGTTCCTGCTCAACGAGATGCTCGTATGGGGGTTCACCGGACAGATCATCTCTGCATTGCTCGACGTCGCGGGGTGGACGGAACCGTGGAACACCGACAACGTCCACGAACTCGACGACGCAATGGCGCTCCTGGACACCCAGGGCGGTTACGGTGATGGCCAACGATGACACCGTCACAGTGGCTGGACATGGCCATCCTCGCAGTCGCGCTCATCGCTGCCATCTCAGGCTGGCGATCAGGGGCGCCTGGTTCCCTGCTGGCTCTTATCGGGGTCGTTCTCGGTGCGGTGGCGGGCGTCCTGCTGGCCCCGCACGTCGTCAGCCACATCAGCGGGCCCCGAACCCAGCTGTTTGTCACCCTGTTCCTGATTCTGGCGCTGGTGGTCATCGGTGAAATTGCCGGCGTCGTTCTCGGCAGGGCGGTGCGTGGCGCGATCCGCAATCCCGGTCTGCGCATCTTCGACTCGGTGGTCGGGGTGGCGGTTCAGCTGGTGCTGGTCCTGACCGCGGCGTGGCTACTGGGCACCGCGTTGAAGTCCTCCCCGCAGCCCAACCTCGTCGCGGCGGTACGGGGTTCGCAGGTGATCGCCGAGGTAGATGCGGTGGCACCGAGCTGGCTGAGATCGCTACCCAACCGGCTCTCGGCGCTGTGGGACACCGCCGGGTTGCAGAGTGTGCTCAAACCCTTCGAGCCGACGGAGGTCGCCGTCGACCCGCCGGACGCAGCGCTGGTCAACTCGGCGGTGGTTGCCCTGACCCGGCCGAGTGTGGTGAAGGTCCGCGGGGTCGCACCGAGCTGCCAGAAGGTGCTCGAGGGCAGCGGGTTCGTGGTCGCGCCCAATCGGGTGATGTCCAACGCGCACGTCGTCGCGGGCTCGGAGAGTGTCACCGTTGAAGTCGACGGGCAGACCTACGATGCCGACGTCGTCTCCTACGACCCGGACGCCGACATCTCGATCCTCGACGTGGCCGACCTACCGTCGGCTCCGCTGCAGTTCGTCGATGAGGAAGCTCCGTCGGGCACCGACGCCATCGTGATGGGCTACCCCGGCGGCGGAGACTTTGTCGCCACCGCGGTGCGTGTCCGAGAGGTCATCCCGCTCAGCGGTCCCGACATCTATCGCACGACGACGGTCAACCGCAAGGTTTACACCATCAGAGGCACTGTCCGGCAGGGTAATTCGGGAGGGCCCATGATCAACCGCTCCGGCAAGGTGCTGGGGGTCGTGTTCGGCGCCGGGGTCGACGACGTCGACACCGGATATGCGCTCACCGCAGACGAGGTGGCACGGCAGATGGCTAAGGTGGGCAACGTCGAGCGGGTGCTCACCGGCAACTGCATCAGTCAGCCGTAGACCTGGCTGAGGAACCGTGTCAACTGTTCGTTGACCGTCTCCGGGGCTTCCTCATGCCCGAAGTGACCCGCGCCGTCGATCGATACGTACCGTCCGTGCGGAGCGTAGCGCTGTGTTCGCTGCACCGGGTCGGCCAGGACGTACGGGTCGGAGTCGCCGCGCAGGTGTAGCACCGGGACCGGTACTGGTCGCTTCATCGACCGCATGAAGCGGCGCCCCTCGCTGCGCAGCTGGCTGCGGACCGCCCACCGTTGGTATTCCAGCGCCGAGTGCGCTGCCGAAGGGATCTGAATGGCGCGCCGCAGGTGGCCCATGGTCTCGGAGAAGTCTTCGGTGGCCTGCCATGTGGTGCTGGATCGGCTGCGCACCAGTCGCTCCAGTTCGGCGCCCTGGTGTCGGGTCAATAGGCGCTCGGGCCAGCCGGGCACCTGATAGCGCAGCATCGAAGGCAACAGGGCCCTGCCCTGGTCGCGATGGCTCAACGTCGAGGTCCGCAGCGCGGCGGGGTGTGGCGAACTCACCACCGCGATCGCATGGACTGCTCTGGGATGCAGCACCGCGGTGGCCCAGCAGACCAGACCACCATCGGCGTGGCCCACCAGAGTGGCGGACTGGTGTCCCAACGCGCGCACCAGTCCCGCGGTGTCGCCAGCCAGCGTCCACCCGTCATAGCCACGCGGGGGTTTATCGCTTCCGCCGTAGCCGCGCAGGTCGACGGCGACAACCCGGGCGCCGGTAAGGCCGGTCAGCTGGTGTCGCCAGGACCACCAGAACGAGCCGAACCCGTGCAACAGGATGACCAGCGGGCGATCGCTGAGAGTTTCGGACCGATCGTCGGCGGGGGCCCCGCGCTCAGCCTCGACAACGTGCAGCCGGATTCCGTTGGCATGTACGTCCAAGTGGCGCCACGGCCCGTCGATGCGCACAACCGACGGATCGGGCCGGCCCATTACCAGCCTGACGGGTCGGCGATCGACGCCTGCTTACCGGTCGTCGGCGCGATCGTTTGAGCCGCCTTGTCCGGTCCGGGGGTCAGCGCCTCGGGGATCTCCTTGACCGTCTCGATGGTCTGCTGGGGGCCGCGAATTCGGCGCACCTTGAGATAGCCGAACAGCGCCAGCACCGCGGTGACCACGACCATGATCCCGAACACGATGAGGAAGGCGGCCCAACGCCACAGCCAGCTGTCCAGGAGCTCGGCCAGGAAAAAGAAGAAGAAGAAAGTTGAGTAGAACAACACCACCAGCGCCAGGATGAAAAAGACGCTACCGGTCAGGCCCTTCTTGACGTCGCGGGTGATTTCCGCCTTGGCCAACGCCACCTCGGCGCGAAAAAGGGTCGACACCTGCGAGGTGGCGTCCTTGACCAAATCGCCGATGGACGGGTCGGGTTTGGCCGCGTGGGGGTCCACCAGTGGTATAGAGGTCACGGTGGTTGGTACGCCGTTCCTGCGGTCGCTCACAAAGCTTCCTTCCCGCATCTGCTGTCAGGTCGCGGTTACATATCGGCTCAATGGTGCCACGTGGCGTCGCGCCTGACCGATCCCGCCCGAGGATAGACTGGCTGAGTTCCTTACAAGGCGGGTCGGGTATGTCGATTGGGGATTAATTCTTGAGAACCACCGACCGGTCCGTGGGCCTGAACGTGGCATTTCGCGTCGTCATCGGCATGATGATCGCTGCGCTGATGTCCGGGATGGTTGTCGGGAACGCCGGGACCGCCCACGCCGATGCGCCCGTCACACTCGGGGGCGGCTCGGGAATCGTCGTCGACGGTGAAGCTTTGTGCACGCTGACCACAATCGGCACCGACAACCGCGGCAACCTGATCGGGTTCACCTCGGCGCACTGCGGCGGACCGGGGGCTGTGGTTGCCTCCGAAGCGGAGCGGAGCGCGGGAATCGTCGGCAAGATGGTTGCCGGAAACGACACCCTGGATTACGCGGTGATCCAATTTGATCCGGCCAAAGTCAACCCCGTCAGTTCCGTCGATGGCTTCCGCATCGACGGTCTCGGCCCCGACCCGGTGTTCGGCGACGTGGCCTGCAAACTCGGACGCAGCACCGGGTATTCATGCGGTGTCACCTGGGGTCCTGGCCAAGATCCCGGCACGATCGTCAACCAGGTGTGCGGCGGCCCCGGCGACTCCGGAGCGCCGGTAACCGTGGACAACCTGCTGGTCGGCATGATCCACGGCGCGTTCTCCGAGGCCCTGCCGACCTGCGTGCTCAAGTTCATCCCGTTGCACACGCCAGCGGTGACCATGTCGTTCAACACCCAGCTCGCCGACATCACCGCCAAGGGCCGACCCGGCAGTGGCTTCGTCCCGATCGGGAGTAACTAACCGCGTTACTTGCTGGCGCGGATCGCCTCGAACACGCCGGGATCCAGCAGCGTTGAGGTGTCGCCCAGTTCACGGCCCTCGGCCACGTCACGCAACAACCGGCGCATGATCTTGCCGCTTCTGGTCTTCGGCAGCTCGGGCACGACGTGAATCTCGCGCGGCTTGGCGATGGGTGAGATCTCCCGGGACACCTCTGAGCGCAGCTCGTCGAGCATCTGCTCATGCGGCATCGCAGCGGCGTGCGCCTTCAGGATGACGAACGCACAGATGGCCTGGCCGGTGTGCTCGTCGCTGGCGCCGACGACCGCCGCCTCGGCGACACCGGCGTGCCCGACGAGCGCGGACTCCACCTCGGCGGTTGAGATCCGGTGACCGGAGATGTTCATCACGTCGTCGATACGGCCGAGAACCCAGATCTCACCGTCGCTGCCGTAGCGGGCGCCGTCACCGGCGAAGTACCAGCCCTGCTGGGCGAACCGGGACCAGTAGGTCTCCCTGAACCGCTCCGGGTCACCCCAGATGCCACGAAGCATCGACGGCCACGGCTTGTCGAGTACCAGGTAGCCGGTGACGTGTTCGCCTTCGTCGGCACCTGGTTCGAGCTCGGTGCCGTCGTCGTCGACGATCTTGGCTGAGATGCCGGGCAGCGGCCGCATCGCCGAACCCGGCTTGCAATCGGTCACCCCCGGTAGCGGCGAGATCATTGCGGCGCCGGTTTCGGTCTGCCACCAGGTGTCCACGACCGGCGTCCGGTCACCGCCGAACACCTTGCGATACCACCGCCAGGCTTCGGGGTTGATCGGTTCGCCCACCGAACCCAGCAGCCGCAAACTGGACAGGTCGTGCTCGAAGGCGAGCTGACGTCCCCACTTCATGAACGTCCGAACGACGGTCGGTGCGGTGTAATAGATTGTCACACCGTACTTTTCGATGACCTGGAAATGCCGGTGCTCATCGGGTGAGGCCGGAGTTCCCTCATAGACCACTTGGGAGACGCCGTTGGACAGCGGCCCGTACACGATGTAGGTGTGGCCGGTCACCCAGCCGATATCGGCCGTGCACCAATACACGTCGGAGTCGGGTTTGACGTCGAACACGTTGTAATGCGTGTAGGACGCCTGGGTCAGGTAGCCGCCCGAGGTGTGCATGATGCCCTTGGGCTTTCCCGTGGTGCCGGAGGTATACAGCAGGAACAGGGGGTGCTCGGAATCGAACGACTGCGGAGTGTGGGCGGTGGATGCCTTCTCGACGGTCTGGTCCCACCAGAGGTCGCGCCCCTCGGTCCACGGCACGTCGATGCCGGTGCGCCGCACCACGAGTACGTGTTCGACCGGGCTGTCGTCGCCGAGTCCGGTGATGGCCTCGTCCACACCTTCCTTCAAGGGCGCCGCCTTGCCTCGGCGGAACTGCCCGTCGCTGGTGATGACCAGCTTGGCCTGGGCGTCGTCGATTCGGGCCCGCAGCGCTGAAGCCGAGAACCCGGCGAACACCACCGAGTGCATGGCGCCCAACCGCGCGCAGGCCAGCATTGCGACGATGGCCTCAGGCACCATCGGCATGTAGATGGCGACCCGATCGCCGGCTTTCAGGCCCAGGTCGGTCAGGGTGTTGGCGGCCTGGCAGACCGCATCTTTCAGTTCTGCGTAGGTGATCTCGCGGGCATCGCCGACCGGTTCGCCTTCCCAGTAGATGGCGACACGGTCTCCGTTGCCAGCCTCGACGTGACGATCTACACAGTTGTACGCGACGTTGAGCGTGCCGCCCACGAACCACTTGGCGACCGGGGCCTCCGACCAGTCAAGAACCTCGGTGAACGGTGTCTCCCAGCTCAGACGATTGGCTTGGCCAGCCCAGAACGCCAGACGATCTGCCTCGGCCTCGTCGTACATCGCCTCCGTCGCATTGGCATTCGCGGCGAACTCGGGCGCGGGCGGATACGAAGACTGAACTTCTCTGTGTATCTCGGACATGTCTGTGAGGGTAGTCATCCGACGTCGCGTTGAGGTTGGCACCGCACAACCTGGGCCGCCGGCGGTAGTCCGGCAGTGGGCTAGCGTGGGCTGGTGTGACGGGTAGCGGGTACAGATGACGGCAGACAACCCCGCCGGCGCGGATGTCTTGGCGCCACTGTCTGCGCTTCCGGGTGTCGCGCAGGCAGGAGAAGAGGCGCGCGAGGCTCTCGGCCGGGCGCACCGGCACCGCACCAACCTTCGTGGCTGGCCTACAACGGCAGCCGAGGCGTCGCTGCGGGCCGCTCGGGCTTCGTCCGTGCTCGACGGCGGACCCTTGAAGTTCTCCGAAGAGGGCCCCGGCGGATCCCCGGCTGCCGGTAGTGATCCAGTGCTGGCAGGTGCGCTGCGGGTGGCCGAGGCGCTCGAGGGTGGTGAGGGCGCAGTAGTCAGCGTGTGGCGCCGAGCTCCGCTTCAGGCCATCGCGAGACTGCACGCGCTGGCGGCTGCGGATTTGGTGGATGGTGGGGAAGTGGGTCGGCCACGCGGCGAGGTCGATGTGGGACGCCGGCTTGAGTTGCTCGCCGACATTGCAACCTCATCACGGGTACCCGCGACGGTGCTGGCGGCCGTCATGCATGGCGAGCTACTCACCCTCAAACCCTTCGCTACGGCCAACGGAGTCGTAGCGCGCGGAGTGTCCAGGCTGGTGACGATCGCCAGCGGTCTGGACCCGCATGGTCTTGGGGTTCCGGAGGTGCATTGGATGCGGCGTTCGGGTGACTACCTGGCCGCGGCACGAGGGTTCGCGGCGGGGACTCCTGAGGGTCTGAGGGCGTGGTTGGTTTTGAGTAGCGAGGGATTGCACGCCGGCGCCCGCGAAGCCTTGTCCATAGCGCAGTCACACCTACCCTCAGCAAAATGAAGCGGGCGGCGCCCGAAGCAATTCGAAAGATGCTTCGGTTCGCCGCCCGCTAGCACGGACCTCGGCTACCAAGCGTGCTTATTGAGGTTGCGTGGGTGGCCTCGGCGTTCTTACGGGGCGCTTCGACTTCAGACCCCACCCAAGGGGCTGTCAAATCGTCCGCTACTCGCAATTCCGCAGGCCCGCAACACTTCTACCTATTCCGCGGTATGTGCTCCGCGTGGGTACCGAGACCCGTGCTGGGAGCCGAGGTTGGGAGATAGAGCCTTCTCTTCTGGCTCGACCTTGGCCTCACCCGGCTGCCGTGCTTCATTTGTACTACGTGACATCGGTCACAGCAAGGGTCAATTCGGCCGCCGCATCCAGATCGTTATGACGGCGCCTCAGCTACTGCTAGGTAGCTCCTCGTCAGAACGCGAATCGGCGCAAGAGCGAGTAGGTCAGCGCGCCTGCTGCCAAGGCGCTCACTCCGACTGCCGCGGTCGTGGCCATCGCCGCTCCGGACGGAGCGGGGATGCGATCGCGCAGCGACACCGGCTTGGAGAAGGTCTGGACTGGCCATCCGTGCGCGGTGGCCTCTTTGCGCAATGTGCGATCCGGATTGACCACCGTGGGATGTCCCACCGCCCGCAGCATCGGCAGGTCGCTGATCGAGTCGGAGTAGGCGTAACAGTGTTCGAGCGCGTAGCCCTCGCGGGCGGCCAACGCGCGGATGGCCTCGGCCTTGCCCTCGCCGAAGCAGTAGAACGCAATTTCGCCGGTGTACTTGCCATCCTCGACCACCATGCGCGTCGCCATCGCGTGGGTTGCGCCCAGCGCGCGGGCGATCGGCGCGACGATCTCCTCGCCGGACGCCGACACCACGACGACGTCGCGACCGCACAGGCGGTGGTCGGCGATGAGTTCGGCAGCCTCGGCGAAGACCAGCGGATCCACGATCTCGTGCAGTGTCTCGCCGACGATCGACTTGACCTGTTCGACGTCCCACCCGGTGCACATGTTCGTGATGTAGGACCGCATTCGGTCCATCTGATCGTGATCGGCACCCGACATCAGGAACAGAAATTGCGCGTATGAAGATTTAAGAACGGCACGCCGATTAATTAGCCCTTGGCTGAAAAAAGGTTTGCTGAAAGCCAACGTGCTCGATTTTGCAATCACGGTTTTGTCGAGATCGAAGAACGCCGCGGTTCGGATAGGGCGGGGCTGATCGGGCGTTGAGTCGACGCCGGCCGCGGGGACGGAGGGGGTCACGACGCCAGCATAAAGGGACCCTGACTGGGACGCTCCCGTCGACCGCACATAATGGCAGTTCACGATAGGTGGTTGCGGCCGCTGTTCTGGCCGGTCCCGGCCCGGTTTCCGGGCCCTTCGATACTTGCGCTCGCCTGCTGAGACGTGTGTATAGTGGGCAGACTCGGCTTATGCCGGGTGTGCATCAGCTCGACCCCCCGGGGCTGATACACGACGACCTCCGCCTCCTCCCCCCCTGGCGGGGGTCGTCCCTTTTGTGGATACCGTCGCAATACGGATAGATTCCGCGAACTTCTGAACCCGCAAACGTGCGAACTTCCGGAATGATAATTCCATGATCGAGGCGGGTGATCTGTCCACAATTACGTGTCGATCCACAGATTTCGGGCACCCCCTTTTACGAGGATCCGTTCACGGTCGACGCTTGATTCATGACGCCATCGGTGCGAATTCTGACCCTGATCGGTGATCAGTCGCTGTACACCGGCACCGAACGGGTGGCAGCCGCTGCTGGCGTACAGGTGGTGCGGACCAGTGACCCGTCCACTCGCCGGGTGTGGACCAGCGCGGCGGCGATCCTGCTGGACACCGACGCAGCCCGGCGTTGCGTGCAGGGCGGCCTCCCTCGGCGCGCGCGGATCTTTCTGGTCAGCCAGACAGACCCCGGTCCGGCGGACTGGGAGGCGGCAGTGGCTGTTGGCGCGCAGCGAGTCCTGGCGCTTCCCGCCGACGATCACGAGTTGATGGCAGTCCTTTCTGATGCCGTCGAAGCATCGCAGGCGCCGACGGCATCCCGCAATGACGTGCGGGGCCCGGTAGTCGCCATCCTTGCCGGCCGTGGCGGGGCCGGGGCATCAGTGTTCGCCACCGCCTTGGCGCTGGTTGCCTCCGAGGCGTTGCTGATCGACGGGGATCCGTGGGGCGGCGGGCTCGACCTTGTCCTCGGTACCGAAACCGAGTCAGGTCTGCGCTGGCCCGATCTCTCACCAGTCGGCGGGCGCCTGAACTATCCGGCGCTGCGAGACGCGCTGCCCCGACGGCACGGGGTCAGCCTGCTGTCGGGCGGTCGAGTGTTCCATGGCGATCCATCCCGAAATGACATCGACGACATCGGTCAGATCAGAGACGTCGGCTCGCTTCCGTTGGCCGCGGTGATAGACGCGGGCAGCCGGGCAGGGGTGACCGTCGTCTGCGATGTGGCCCGACACCCGACCCCCGCTACCGAGACCGCTCTGGCCGCCGCGGACCTCGTCGTGCTGGTCACCACCGCAGACGTACGTTCCTGTGCAGCTTCGGCCACCACTGCGAAGTGGGCCTCGGCCGACAATCCGAACACCGCGGTGCTTGTGCGCGGTCCCTCCCCGGGCGGCCTCAGGCCGATCGACATAGCCCAGATGCTGGGGCTACCCGTGCTGGCGTCGATGCGCCCCGAACCCGGTATCCAGAATCGTCTCGAATCAGGCGGTCTGAGGCTTCGGCGACGGTCGCCGCTTTCCGGCGCGGCCCGCAAGGTCCTCGGGGTCCTTCGTCAGAGTCCGCACCTCGGACACGTCCCCGAGTTCGCGCCGTGAGCGCGCCGCTGATCGATCGAGTCCGCGAACGGCTCGCGGCCGAGGGTGCGCCGCTGCGGCCGAGCGTCGTGGCGGCGGCGATCCGTGCCGAGTCCGGCGGCGTGCTCGGCGATACCGAGGTGTTGACGAGTCTGCGTGAGCTGCAGACCGAACTCGTGGGCGCGGGAATCCTCGAACCGCTGTTGTGCGGTCCGGGCACCACTGACGTGTTGGTGACCGCGCCGGACGCCGTCTGGGTGGACGACGGGAATGGTTTGCGGCGAAGCTCCGTCCAGTTCGCTGACGAGGCCGCTGTACGTCGGCTTGCCCAGCGGTTGGCGGTGAAAGCCGGACGCCGGCTCGACGAAGCCCAGCCATGGGTTGACGGGCACCTCAGCAATCTGGGCCTTCCTCACACCGATGGGACGCTGACCGTGCGATTACACGCGGTGCTGCCCCCGATCGCCGCCGCGGGCACCTGCTTGTCGCTGCGGATACTTCGGCCGGCCACCCAGGACCTCGATGCACTCGCCGGAACGGGGTCGATCACGGCCGAGGCCGCAAGATTGTTGCGCGACATCCTCGATGCGCGGCTGGCGTTCGTCGTGTCGGGAGGAACCGGCTCCGGCAAGACCACGCTGCTGGCCGCCCTGCTGGGCGCGGTGGCCGCCGACGAGCGGATCGTATGCGTGGAGGACGCCGCTGAGCTGGCACCCCGGCACCCGCACCTGGTGAATTTGGTCGCCCGCTGCGCCAACGTCGAGGGCGTCGGCGAGGTGACCGTACGGCAGCTGGTCAAGCAGGCACTGCGGATGCGGCCCGATCGAATCGTTGTCGGTGAAGTTCGAGGAGGCGAGGTCGTCGACCTGCTGGCGGCGCTGAATACCGGCCACGATGGCGGCGCCGGCACCGTGCACGCCAACAACCCCGCAGAAGTGCCCGCACGGTTCGAAGCGCTCGCCGCGCTGGGCGGACTTGACCGCTCTGCATTGCACAGCCAGCTCGGCGCCGCGATACAGGTAGTCCTGCACATGAGACGCGACTGCGACGGACGTCGTTACCTCAGCGACGTGGGGGTACTGCAGCGAGGAGACGGGGACCGAGTCGGCGTGCTGCCCTGCTGGAACCGGCAGCACGGCTTCGGCCCCGGCGCTGACTCCCTGGACGCACTGGTGCATGCGCGGAGGCAGCCATGACGGCCGCGGCTCTGGTGCTGGCGGTGGCCGTGCTGGTCGTTCCTACTTCCTCGAGTCGGCGCGCCAGGACATTCAGGACATCGCGGTTGTCGCCTCGACGCCGCCACTTCGCGGTAACGGCATGCGTAGCGAGCGTCTTCGCCATAGCAGCCTGGCTGATCCCGTGGACTGCCGTCTTGGCGCTCGGTCTGTTGGCCGCGACGCTACTGGCGCGGCGTCGCCTCGAGGCCCGCCGGCGAGCCCATCTCCAGGAAGCATCCGCACTGCAGTGTGCGCTTGAAGTCCTCATCGGAGAGTTGCGAATCGGCATGCATCCCGTCACCGCGATCGGCAACGCGGCCAAGGAGTCGCATGGCCGCGTCGCCGTGGCGCTGGGCTCGGTCGCCGCCCGTGCTGTTCTCGGGGCCGATGTGGTCGCCGGACTGCACGCCGAAGCGCAGCGGTCGACATCGCCGGGCCACTGGGAGTGGTTGGCGGCGTGCTGGCACCTCGCCCAAACACATGGGTTGGCAATCGCGACCCTGATGCAGGCCGCGCAGCGGGACATCGTCGAACGCGAGCGCTTCCACGGACGTATCGAGGCGGGCATGGCCGGTGCCCGGGCCACCGCGGTGATCCTCGCCGGGCTGCCGCTGCTCGGCGTGCTGCTCGGTCAATCGATGGGTGCTGATCCCCTGGGCTTCCTGTTCTCCGATGGCGTCGGTGGATGGTTGTTGGTGCTCGGCAGTGCTTTGATCTGCTGTGGCGTGCTCTGGTCGGACCGGATCACGTCGAAGGTCCTCGCATGAACTGGGCGGCAGTGCTTCTCGCTGCATCGGTTTTGGCAACCCCAAGGGCGTCGGTGGTCAGGATGCGCACCGGGCTGAACGCGAC
>CAZCHU010000050.1:0-20538 GCA_964498215.1 uncultured Mycobacterium sp.
CCCGAACAAGCCGGACCGCCTTGGCCCTGATCTCCGGGGTGTACTTGCTTGGCATTGTGCCATCCTTCCCACAAAAGAAGGTGTGCACGAAACCCGGGGTAGTTCACGGGGTGACCCGTCCCGGTGAGTCCGGAGACTGTTTGCGTTGAATCACCCTGCCTTCGGTGGGGTGTGTCTGTGATCGTAGTGGAACTTCTCGGCGGCCTCGGGGGTGAAGTCGTCGAGGTACTCATGCGGTCGTTCGGTGTTGAACCACAGCACCCATTCGGCGGTGGCGATCTCGACGTCGTTGACGTCGCACCAGGGGCCTTGCCGGCGGATGAGTTCGTTCTTGAACGATCCGACGGTGGTCTCGGCCAACGCGTTGTCCAGCGCGTCGCCGACTGAGCCGACCGAGGGGTCCACGCCCTCGTCGATGAGCCGCTGGGTGAACGCCACCGAGGTGTACTGCCTGGGTTCAACCGGTCGTTGCAACACCGGGTTGTTGGAGTGAGCGTAGCTGCTCCTCGAACACCTCGGCAGGTGTCTTCCAGTCGAGGCTTTTGCGGGGTCGGTTGTTCAGCGCGAGAGCGACTGCTTCGAGGTCTTCGGCGGACCACCGTGAGAGGTCGGTGCCCTTCGGGAAGTACTGACGCAGCAGCCCGCCAGCCGACGATCCGGCGGCTGTAGGCGTCGATCACGAAGGCGACGTAGACGAACCCCGTCCAGGTCGCCACATAGGTGAAATCGGCCACCCACAACCGATTCGGGGCGCATGCGTAAAAACGCCGCTCGACCAGGTCGGGATGGCGCACATGGGTGTCGTCAGCCACGGTGGTCTTGTGTTTGGAGCCGTACCGTGCACCCTCCCAACCGTTTTCACGCATGATCCGCTCGACGGTGCAGCGGGCAACATCGTGGCCCTGGCCGCGTAAGAAGATCCACAGCTTGCGGGAACCCAGCGTCTGGACGAACTTGCCGGTCTTCTTGTTCTCGCGGGCTGCGGTGATGATCTCGACCAGTTCCGCGTCACGAATTTGCCTCAGTGTCGGGGCCCGGGTGACCCACTCGTAGTACGTCGACGGGCTGATCGGCACACCGTGCTCGGAGAGCACCGCACACATGGGCTCGACACCCCAGCGCAGTCCGGCCCCGCCGTCGGGGTCGGCCACCTGCTGGTCCTTGTGTTCGGTGATGAAACGGATCACCGTTTCCCGGGCCGGTCGGTGAAAGTCGGCCCGGGACGCGGTGACAACTGTTGGGGTTGTTCCGTTTTCCCGGGCCGCTTCCCGAACCCGGCGTGCACCTTTCAATGCACCGGGCTCTCCACAGGACCCGGTCAGGCTGCTGTACTGGCATCCTCGTCGATATCGGGCCAGGGCGAGGGGATGACCGCACCGCGGTAGCGGTAGCGGGTCGTGGTGATCTTCTCCAGATCGATCAGCACGTGGTCCTCGGTGGCTGGCCACCAGCCCCCGCCGCAGTAGCGGCGGCGCAGCTGCTTCCAGGTCGACTTTCGGTGTTTACCGCGAATCCACCGCCACACCGTCTGCCATGTGTAGTGGCTCAGGTAGGAAAATGTCGCCGAGGACACCCCGGCCCGGAAATAGCCCGCCCAGCCCGCCAGCGTCGCGTTGATGCGGCGCAGCAGGTCATCGAGAGGCTGGTTCGGTTCGACTGTTCGGCGCAGCGCCTTGAGCTTCCGCTTGACCGCCAACACGGCCTTTGTACACGGATGCACGTAGACGTAGCTTTGGCTGGTGCCCCGTTTGCGGCGGCGCCGGATGTGCCACCCGAGAAAGTCCAGCCCCTCGTCGATGTGGGTGATCAGGGTCTTCTCCGGTGAAAGACGAAGCCCCATCGTCGCCAACACGGCGGCGATGCCCTCTCGTAGTGCTTCGGCGTGGGCTCTGGTGCCCCGCACCATCAGACACCAGTCATCGGCGTAGCGGACGAGCCGAAAGTTCGGCTGCCCGCGGCGAAGCCGCGTCGCACGCTCGTTGGGCCCGGAGGCTGGACCGCCGGGCAGAGCGGCGATGTGCTCATCGAGCACCGACAACGCCACATTGGCCAACAACGGTGAGAGGATCCCACCCTGCGGAGTTCCCGCGGTGCTGTCCTGCAGCAGCCCTGCCTCGGTGAGGATGCCTGCCTTCAGGAACGCCTTCACCAAGCCCAGCACCCGGTTGTCACCGACACGTCGACGCACCCGCCCCATCAGGGCGGTGTGGTCGATCTCGTCGAAACAGGCCTTGATGTCACCTTCAACGACCCACTCGTAACAACGAGGTCGAGTCGCCAGATAACGCACTTCGGCCACCGCGTCATGGGCCCGGCGTCTCGGGCGAAAGCCGTAGGAACACGGCAAGAAATCCGCCTCGAAGATCGGCTCCAGCACCAACTTCAACGATGCCTGGACCACCCGATCGGCCACGGTCGGAATCCCCAACCGGCGCAACTTCCCACCGGTCTTGGGGATCATCCGCTCGCGCACCGGTAACGGGTGAAAACTACGATCCTTGACACTGGACCGCAGTTCGTCGAGGAACACCTCGACGCCCTGCCCGGCAGCGATAGACGACGCAGTGCGTCGATCCACACCAGCCGTGGCGGCACCCTTGTTTCCGCTCACCCGATCCCAGGCCACCAGAAGGAAGCCGGGATCGGCGACGAGGTTGAACAGATCGTCGAACCGGCGATGAGGATCATCGCGAGCCCAACGGTGCAGCTTGGTCTGAATCTTCAGTACCCGTTGCCGCGCCAGCATCAGCGCCGCTTCAAGTTCGTCGGTGTTCACCGGCGACATCACACTCCTCCTGACATTCCAGTTCTTCCACTGCGTGTCTTGCTGGCCCCCTTCGCCCTGTGACCGCCTTTCTCGGTCTCCGCGGCGGGCACGTCACCACCCGCAACTACTACGAGGCCTCCGCCCCACCCCGATGCGGTCCCTCGACTCCGAACGGGGAGTCTTCACCATCTCGGCCCGGCTGGCTGCCAGACCGAGATGAACGGTCCCGCAGGATGGTTCCCACGTTCACCAGGTCATCGGTTGGTCAGGGAGGCGCCCAGCTCTACTCCGGCAGCATCGCCACGGTTACGCCGCAGGCCTTCACCGTGGCCTCCCCACCGATCGAACTAAACGGCTTCGGAGTCGACCCCACCACCGGTGAGGTCGTGCACTGCAGACCGGCCCATATCCGCCAGGTTGGAGCCGGCTTCGCGGTTACGGAGCGTCTGACACTGGTTCGCTCACGCTGCACCTTCTGACCTTGCTCAACGAGCCCGCACCGTCTGGCAGTACCAGCACGGCTCGCCTTCTCGGGGCCGCTTGCCACCCATCACCGTCGTTCCCGGCGATCGGCTGCCCCGACGCTTCATCAGGCCGCTGCGACGGCCCAACAGAGACGGTCTCTCACCACCTCCCGACACACCAAGCGCCTCGTGGCGCACAGCTCGGCCCCGAAGAAAATCGCCGCTGCTTTCAAGATCTCGTTAGCCCGGCGCAACTCGGCGACTTGCTTGCGCAGTGCCTTGTTCTCCTCGGCCATCTGCGAGGTCACCCCCGGACGCTGGCCGGTGTCGACCTCCGAGCGGCGGATCCAGGTCCGCAGCGTCTCCGGTGTGCCGATCCCCAACATCCCCGCGACCGCGGTGATCGCCGCCCACTGCGACGGGTACTGCGGGCGCACCTCAGCGACCATCCGCACCGCGCGCTCCCGAAGCTCGTCGGGGTACTTGCTGACACGTCCCATAACTCAGATCCTCCCAAGATCGGGAGCCTCCGGAAACGCCGGGACGGGTCAGGGCCCGCCTGGACGATTTTGACTCTTTCCATCTTTGGGCGCTTCCTTGGCCGCATCAGCCCGACGTGAATGTGAAGGTGATCGCCACCGATGACGACGACGTTGGTAGTCGATGGGTGCAGAGCAGCCCGATGAGTCGGTGGCCCACCACGGGCTGGCTGACCGAGGAAGCCGGCGGCAGTACCCCTGATGGTCGGGTAAGGCAAAGAGAGAAGGGTAAAGCGCAGTGACACACATTCAGGACTGGATCCAGTTGTGGCTCCGGCGAGATGACCGAGAGTTTGAGGAGTCAATTGCCCGTGAACAGCAGTCTCGGCAGGCGCATCAAATCCCCGTCGAAGTTCAGCGGATCGTGGCCCGACTCGACCGTGAGCGACACGAGCGCGATCAGTTCCCGGTCGGCGCCTTTCGTGACACTATCGACGCGAACCGCCACGGCGGCAGAAGGCCCACGTCCGAGCAACTGTTGACTGTCGCTGAGGTCGGAAAAGACTTGCTCTACCAAGCCGTCTGCATAGCCGACGAGGGCGACAACGCGGAATTCTTCGTCCACGCCTACGAACAATGGGGCCCGCTGGTCGACACCGTCCTTCAAGAGTGTGGTCGTGGACTTCGCGACACCGCTACGGGTCGCACGTTGAGATCCCGGTGAGGGTGTCCGCTCGGAGGAGCACTCAAGCGATAGATCACGCGTTGTCAGGCAATAGAACACGTGCTTCTTACGGCTCCGGCCACCTGGTTCATTGGAATCAGCCTAGGAAGTCTCGGGAGCCGGACCAGCGAGTCTTGAACGTGAAGGTAGCCGCCGTCCATGACGACAGCCCTATATTGAAGGCCGTGGTGCGAGTCTGGCGCTCTGGCATCACAACCCAAGACGGTCTGCGATCGGCGATCCGGGACGGGGGCCAACGACCGGCCATCGGCTCCACTACACGTTCGTCAAACTGCCGCTGGTGGCGCAGATAAGTCCAAACCTCAACAGGAGCTATCACCATGTCGAAAAAACCGCCAGTCAACCCCAATGTCGACGCCATCGCTGACCGGGCGAAATACAGATACCGGCTCGGCGAACTCGCCGGCACCAGCCCCGCCGACGAGATCCCCGCCGATCCGCCGCGCCCCACGGACTTTGGTGCTCTCCGCAGGAGGTTGGGGCAGGGTGGGATCGATGATGGTCACGAAGCGGACCCCACCGATGGATGACACGCCAACCCCCCTCACGGGTGGCTCGATGACGAAGCGGTCGACGCTCGAACTCGCTGTATTGGAGGGTGCGACCCCAGGCTCGCGGTCACGACGACTTCGGCTTCTGCCGACCAGTTCGGGTGTTCGGTTTCCGTCTCTGCCGTTGTTGGTTGTTGACCTTCTTGGATGGCTTGCCTTCTCGTATTGATGAAACCGCAGGGCGGGGCGCTGCATGGGAGACGCTCCGAAGCCCCAATGGCAGTACCTTGCTGTGTACGACTACCAGCTCCTTGTTGGGGCGGGTCAGGGCTGTGTAGAGCAGTCCGTGCCGGTTGTGGCTCAGATATCACCTATTCATGGAGCAGACCCGATCGATGAAAGCGTCACCGCCGTGGCGACGATGGCGACAATCGCTAAGGCAGTGAACAGGTAGCCGACGACCAGACCTGCGATCGCGAGACCTCGACCCGCTTCGTTGGTCCTTGTTATCTGTTTCAGGGCAATATGGCCGAAAACAATGCCCAACGGTGCCAGTACCAGACTTGACACCAGGGCCGCAATGGCCATCGAATTGGTGTTGAGAATCTGCGGACCGACCCCGACCGCGCGGTCCGCTGTGACCGGTGCGCCGTCCGAGGTATAGCCGACGACGGGGTATATGGGCTTGCCGTCGGTTGTGTATCCCGATGGCTGGGGTACTGTCCGATTAGTCGCTGGCGGGTTGTACTTCCACTTCTTGCTAATCATGGGGGAGAACAGGACGATCACGAAGCCGGCGATGAAAGTTAAGCTCGCGACAGCGCCAAGATACTCGCCGGTAACACCACCTATGCTGGAAAACAGCATGATCGCGATGACAGAGACGAGGACTATTCCGGCGCCGATGAGGCCGACGTGCCACACCGGTCTCTCTTTGTAGTTGGAAGTTTGAAGCTCTGGTCGTCTACCTGGATGCCCCTTAATGAGTGAACCGGCCTGGCGCGGGTCCTGACCACGGTACTTTGCCCCGACATGCTGCGGTTCGTCGTGTGGGCCGCGAGAAATCCGGGGTGGCGCTGGCGGCTTTCTGCTGTGCGGCCCCGGATGCCGGCGCGCCTTCCCGTGAGCGGGTGGAATGTTCGGCAGCTGACGGCGGTACTCGCTGTGCGGGTCGGCGTCTTGGTCATCACTCACGTGGGACCCCCTACAGGTCTGCGCGTTGAAAAAAATTATGTCACAGCGAGATTCAGCCCGATGATGAATCGACGATCTCAAACGTGATCGTCGAGGCAGCCGTTCGGCCTGCACGTCAGGCGCGGTTCGCAGGCGTTGACACGATGGTAACCGCCTAGCCTTCCAGATCTGTGCCCGGCATCTGGGCTTCAGGCTTTCCTGCCGGGCAGCGGCCATGTCGTGAGCATGTGGCCGCCGTCGGAGGCCAGTCGCCAGCCAACCAAGTCGCACCGTTCCATACTGATGTCGGTCTCTGCGATCAGGCTGTTGGGGTCCGTGACGTCGGCGCTGCACGTAATGTCTGTAGCCAGTGGGTTTGCGCTTAGCCGGTCAAGGTGGTGGTTGTGGATCTCCAAATATTCAGGGCGGGCGCTGTGCTGGTTGCGCTAACGTGTCTGACCTCATTGCAGGGCTGCGCTGCCCAAGAGGGGCCAGCCGCCAGTACCGATTCATCGACTTCCCGATCGTCTTCCACCGCTGTGGGCCCAACGGCCATGGCGGTCGTTGAAAACGACGGCGTCACGGTCGCGCAGCAAGCCGACGGAGTTTTGGTCACCGCAACCGCGCCGGGTGGCGTCGCCCCTTCCGGGACCGCGCTCAAGATTTCCGCCCAGGCACCCGCGATGGATCCCTTGGAAGCGCAGATCGCCTCTGGTGGCCCGGTGCGATTGTCGCTGGGATCTGGCGAACAACCGAGAACACCCATCAGGCTGCAGTTCGACGTCTCCGCCCGGCCGGATCTGGCTGATCTAGCCAGCGACACCGTGCTGCCGGTGGTGCGGGTGCTCGCCGACGGTGATCCGGCGAGCACGGATCTGCTGGCAGTCGACTGGGACGCCTCAACGAAGACTGCGACCGCCACCACGACACACCTGTCGGTGTTCGAGCTAATATTCGCCAACGTCGGCCAGGCGCTCAACAACGCCACCAAAGCGTTCCAGACACCGCAGAAACCCGCCGACACGCCATGTCGTGAATCCAGCGAGACCACCATCGGCGACACCACTTATAAGTTGGTGGCCGCCCGGCCAGGACCTGTGAGCGCATGTCTGACCGACACCGGTGAGGGCATCGGCATCGACTTCACCAACGACACCACGCAGTATTACGCAGCGACGTCCTCGCCTGAGGGCGCCTTCTCCAACCCGCCGCCACCACAATTGCCCAGTACCGAACAACTCGCGGTCTGGCTGCGCGGCGGAATCAACGGCCGCGCAGGACTTCTCACACCAAAGAACTCCGGGCAACTTATCTTACCCGCCGACACCACTGAGGCGAGCATCAGACTCGACGCCGATCCAGTCGCCTTGCAGCTCAAGACGATCCTGACCGGAATCGCGATGCTCGGCGTCAGCGGCGAGGAACTGCTGGCGGTCTTCAGTGGCGCGAAATCGGCGTGGGACTGCGTCGCGACCGGATTCAACAAGCCAGGTGCCAGCGCCGAGGCATTCCTCAACGCACTCTCGGACATGGCTGCGTGCGGATTGGCCGGCGCGGAAACCGGCTGGGGTGCCACCGACACCCATCGCGTGCTGCACCGAATGAGTGTCGCGGTGTCACTGTTCACCGCTCTTCCCCAGCAACTGGTCGCCAACGTCGCAGGCGCGATCGGTGAGGTCACCGGAGACAATCATCTGACCTTCACCCTCACCTCCCAGGGGCCACCCGAAACGTCCGCCGCAACCGATAACGGGGCTCTAGTGCCGTTGATCATCAAGTCGCGAGGCAGCCCCGGCGACTCCGGCCAGGAGCTGGGGCCCAACCACTTTCAACTCGGCCCCATCCTCACCGACGACTCGGGGCGCCGCTACGTCAGCCTGTCCATGCGCTGGAAGACCATTAACGGGAAGAGCATTGCCCGTCGCTGCAACGAGCTCTCCAAAATCCTCGACAGCGCCGGCGGCATAGTCCTGGAGCGCAAGCAGCGCCTCAGTTCGTGCAGAACCGGCGGCAGGTGGGGTTTCAACATCACCACCCCAGGCACCTACACCTACGTTCTCGAAGTCACGGATAGAGATACCGGCGCGTCGTTCCGCGCCGAACAGCAATTCGTCGTCGACCCTTAGACGCCCACTCCAACACCGCCGACGCCCTCTGGCTTCCCGCACCAGATCATCAACCCAGTCCATCGACGACACGCGAACCGCCATCAGCGGCTAGTTGCAGACCTCCCAGATGGCTCCGGCGGCCGCTTGCCAATAACTCCACCTGCGCTCGATAGCACATTTAGAGTCGTTACCAAAGAACCGAACGGGCCGTTGCGGTGTGGTCCTCGGACCGACTCTGATGCACAGTAAGGGGCGCACATGTACCGCCGGATTGTGTCAGTGGCGGGGCTGGTATGCCTTGCGGCCTCATCTTCAGCGGCCTGTTCCCCTGACAATCCCGTCAACCGGGTTCTCAGCGAAGCCGGGTTCACATGCGTTGATGCGGTGGGATCCAATTCAACAGCCGAACAAATCGCGGACGCTCAACTGAACACCGAGTTCACCGATCCGGACACGGGTGAGACCAAGACCGGGATGGAGATCGCTTTAGAAGCCGACCGCGAGCTCACTGAGGCGTTCTCTGGGATGTTGGCGTCTCCCGGGCACTCTCGAGAGGAGATTCTTCAGAGCAGCATCGAGTCGGTGTTCACCGACGTGCCGGACGGTGGCGACGCCGCGTTCGCCGCCGCCGTGTGCGACGAAGTCAACCGGAGTGTGTGGGAAGTCCTGACAGCTCGAGGAACAACCGATGACACCCTGGCGACGACACCCCATCTGCTGCGTGGATTTGGGCGTTCTGTCTGCGGGGCGATGGGTGAGTTGTACGCCGAGGCGGTGTTGAAAGATCAGGCCGATGAGGTCGAAGAAGCAACCGAGAACCCGGTGGCGTTCAAGACGAAACAGCTTTCGCTCCTCAACGAACAGCTGGAGGCCGCCGAAGCCCAACCTGACATCTTCGATGTTGAGGCTCTGCGGAGCGCCTTGGAGACCTTGTCGGCGACACCAGCAGACGACATCGCTGCCAACCTCGAATCAGCGCTCCGCATGGCGTGGCTCGCGATCGAGCATCAGTGCCCTGCCTCAAGTCGCTACGGTTTCGGACCGGGCTGTGGAGAGTTCAACCCTTTTCCGGACGGCAAGGTTGCCGGCATCCTCAGAGTGAGGGGTGGTCACTTATCGTGCGAGAACGCCAAGACCGTCATACGGTGGCACTACTTTCCCTCACAGGCCGATGGAACGTCGCCGCTGTCCTGGTACTACTGTAAGGAAAACGGCTTTGGGGATGTCGCTGATGCCCCGGTCTACATCGAATGTGAACCCACACAGGGAAATCCCGACCCAGCCAGGATCGTCGTTGCACCGGCTTGAACTCGAGCCGTGATCGACCCCGTGAGGGGCCTGGGAACTGATGTATGGCCCGCCTCGGTGTACAGGGCAGCCTGTCACCGCTGGTCTGCCACAGCTTTTCCTGCGTTCCAGGTCGGGCTGGCGTGTTCCCGGTGAATGAGTCCAGCAGATCTGTACCCGTGTTGTTGGTCCACGGTTTTTCGAGTCGAGGCAGGGTGATCCCATCTCGCGTCCTTCACGGACCCTAAGGGGTCATGTTGTTGCGGCCGACGGCGACTCGGGAGCAATCAGCGGCCTGTTGAGATAGCGACCGATGTCGATATTCACCCATTTGTATTTGCCGTCGGGGTGGGCTTCGACGTAGTCCTCGAAATCCTGGCCGACATTCTTGTACGTTTCCCAGTCTGCGTGTAGGTCGAACAGGGTCTTGTCGCTGTTGGGATCCGATTCGAAAACATGTCCGTACTCGTTCGCGTTGTTGTACTCGAAAGTGTATTGAGGGAACGTGAACTGCGGAATGGGATCTCCCTCAGCCCATAGGTGGATGTTGTTGTAGTTGACACCGGTACCGCTGCTTCGCCGGATGATCGGTGAGGCAAACGTGATTACGCTTGTGACCGCATATCTTCCAGAGGCGGCGATGTTTTGGGCGTCCATCCCGCCCTGGCTGTAGCCGACGAGCAGGATCGGGGTTTCGGTCAGGACGGTCTGTTGCGCGTTGGCTATCTCAACCGCTGCATCGATGCGCCTTATCTGAGCGTCATCGACGACGCCGCTATAGGAGGGGAAATTCTTCAATGGGAACTGGTTGTCGATATCGAGTGTCGTCCCGCCCAAATACACCACTAGGTGGGGGTCACCCCATTGATCGCGAATCGTCTCGATGTATACACCGTTGGGTGCAGCTTGGGTGACCGTGCGGAGGTGTTCATACAGGTCGGGTATGGAAGCGGGCGACTCTGTGACGTCAACCACCGGCGGACCGCTCGGCCCGTCGGCCGGCTCCGGGAACTTGGCGGCATCGATTACCGAAAGCGTGATGAGGTAGTCAGTGGCGTCGCTCGGCTCGTCTAAGGACCCGTCTAAGGCGCGGCCAGTGACATAGACGCGGCTGCCATCGCCGCTCACCGCGATCTTTTGGATGGCAATGCCCGTGTCATCAAGTAAGACCTCGCCGACCAGAGTGTTCGTTCTGGCGTCGATCTTGGATAGGACGCCGCGGACAGCTCCATCGGATAGCGTGCGGGTGCTGGTTACATACACGAAGTTGCCGTCTGGGCTCGCCTCGACAGCGAAATCTGCTGCGTATCCAGAATCCTCGTTAGGCAGTTCGTGTATCACTTCGACACCGAAATCTGAGTAGCTGCCATCCCCGAGGGCGACGTGGGTGATCGTGTCACCCGTCTTTGCATCAATCACGGTCACGATGCTGCTGGGGTTGTAGATGTAGTTGCCCAAGTTGGTTTTCTCAGTGACATCAGGAGGGTAGGCATATCTGGCCAGATAGATTGTGTTCCCGTCGGGGCTCAGGCCCACGCCGGTTTCGGGGTCTATATAGCCCGTGACGTCGGAGCCGAGGGCATCGATAAACACGTCTGAGACAGGGATCTCGTCTAGGACGGTGTCCTTTCCGGTATCGATCACCACCACCGCCAATGTCGCGTATGAACCGTCGTCGACTTGGGGGCGGGAGGTGACGAGTAGGCGCCCGCCATCGGAACTCACATCGACCCCGGAGACGCCGTCCACGGCGATTCGTTCGATCACACTGTTGGTAGCCGTATCGATGACCGCGATACCCCGGAACCCAGTGTCGGCATCGGCGGCCTGGGCGTAGAGGCGGCTGCCGTCGGGGCTCACGTCGAGATAGGTAATGCCAGCTTGGTTAGAGACGTAAGTTTCATTCAGGGGGTAATCCCCCAGGGGGATTTCAGCAACAACTGTGTGTGTGGCCGTGTCGACTACCGAGACGGCGTAGTCACCTCCGTGTGAATAGTCTCCGCAGGCGCAACCGACATAGACGCGGTCGCCGTCGGGGCTTGCGACAACGCCACGGGCGCGTCCCCACCGTTGGCTGCCTATGCCGTCCATGCCGCTGCCGTGAATCTCGGCGATCACCTCGCCGGTACCCGTGTCGACGACGGACAACACGGGGTGAACGAAATCATTGACCGGTTCGCCGTAGCTGCCGCGTCCATCATGGTTGGCGCCCACGTATGCGTACTTGCCGTCCGGGCTCACCGCAACGACACCGTCGGCCAGATTAGAGGCGGCGTGCCGGCCGATTGGGATGTAGTGAACCACCGCGGGTTGAGTGGGGGTGGAGCGATCCAGACTGAGTGGTTCTAGCGGCGCGATGGGGACGGTCACGACAAGGGACGTGTGCGCCACGCCATCTGACGCGGTAACGGTGAACGCGGCCGTGTTGTCGCCGTCGGTGCCATAGGCGCGGTTTCGGGCTTCGACCGTGGGCGTGAAGATCCACATCCCGGTAGCGTCCTCGAATGCCACACTGCCCGACGCGCGATCTGGCGGAACGGTGAGCGCGTAGGTGAGAGTGTCGCCGTCGGGGTCGACGAAGTCGGCCCTGGCGGCGACCTGACCGGTGTAGCTGTCGATAACCCAGCCGCCGCGGTCCTCGGGAAGTCCGTAGGGAGCATGGTTGCCGGTTTCGTCGCCGCGGCCGCTGGTGGTGTCGAAAACAGTGACCTCGTTGGTGTCGGGGCTGACGGCATACAGGGTGTGCCCGTCTGGGCTGAGTGCGACATCCCACAAACCCAAATCGGCGTCTGTCGTGGAGACCACCGTGTTGGTGGCGGTGTCGATGACGGCGATGCCGCGATACACCGACCCAACGGGTTCTTTGTCCACGGCGTAGACGTACTTGCCGTCCGGACTGACCGTCAAACCCCATGTGGGACCGTCAATCGGGGCGCTCACCGTGTTGTTCCGGGTGTCGATGACCCGCATCTCGTTCTGGCTCCAGTCGTTGACGAACAGCTGCGTTCCGTCGGGGTTCAGAGCTAGCTTGCCGGGGTTCGTTCCCACCGCGATGGTGTCGGTGACCTGCAGGGATGCGGTGTCGATGAGCGTGATCCCGCTGGGGCCACCTCCGAGTGCCCCCAGGTCGGTGACATAGACCGTGCCGCTGTCGGGGCTGACCACCAGGTGTTCGGGATAACGGCCGACCGCGACCGTGCTCAGAACTGTGTTCGTTTGGGCGTCGATGACTGTGACCGAGCCGACGACCTCTTGGTCCTCTTCGACGTTGAAGGATTCCCCGTGGATGTTGAGGACATAGACCCTTGTGCCGTCTGGGCTGGTGGCCACCGCGCCGGGCTCGCGGCCGACGTCGAGGGTTTTGGTCACCGTGTTTGTGGCAGCGTCAATGATCGACAGTGTCCCGACATCGTAGTAGATGTCGCGGTCCTGGCTGGCCACGTAGACGTACTTACTGTCGGGGCTGACCGCGACGCTGAAGGGTTTGCCACCCACGTCGTTGATGGTGGTGACTGCCCTGGTGCTGGTATCGATGACCGACAAGGACGCGTCCCAGAAGTTGGCCACGTACACCTTGGTGCCGTCGGGGGAAACCGCGGCGTCAACCGGGCTTTCGCCGACATCGACCCTTGCCAGTTGGGTGAGCGACGGCGGGTTGGTGGGGACAACGACCTCGGTACCGGGCTGCCCGGGCTGCCCGTTGGTTCCGAACAGGCCCCCCGTGCCGCCGCTGCCCGCCTGGCCGCCGGCACCGCCGGGGACCAGCGCAGCTCCACCGTCGCCACCTCGGCCGCCACTGCCGAAGAACAGTCCGCCGGAACCGCCGTTGCCGCCGTCACCACCGGGCACACCGGCTCCGCCGTTACCGCCACGACCGAAGAACAGCCCTCCGGAACCGCCGTTTCCGCCGTTGAAGCCGTTGCCCCCGCTACCGCCGAACAGTCCACCGTCACCGCCATCACACGCCGTGGTGCCGGTGCAACTGGCGGCGTCCCAACTGAAGCCGTTACCGAAGAGCAGACCCGCGTTGGGATTCTCGACGGTGCCGTCACCGAACAGTCGGAAGGCGCCCGCGGTTGCGTTTACACCCGCCTCACGGCGGGCCACCGCGGCCGCCCCCCACATCAACGGCGCAGATCCCGGAGTAACAGGGCCATCGCCGGAGGCTTGCTTATCGAGGCTCAGCGGCGACGACAGCTGGCTCCGCAGGCTCGTCGACTCGACAACCGGCTTCGACACCTCTGCGACCGGCGCATCCCCGTTCTCAGGCTGCGGGGTCGACAACACGACAGAAGACACCCTCGGGGAAGATGAACCATCGCTGACCGGCACCGGCGATGCCACCGCCAGATCGGCGGGCACATCCTGCTCAACAACCGTCGGCTCCGCGGCAGAGACCACCTCCTCAGCCCGCTCCGCCGGATCCGAACCAGAAGACCGGGCACGACCAGAGGAGCCCGCCGAACCCGCATCGGCGTCGGCATCCAACCCCGCTGCCGAACGTGGTTCCGTGTCCACATCGATTACGCCAGCGGCGTCTGACCCCGCATCGGAATCGGCGACAACATCAACGATCTGGGCTTGTTCGCCCAGAGCCGGCGCCGGACGGGGTTCGGTGTCTAGATCGACTGCCTCGTCGGGCCCGGAACCGGCATCCTCATCGGCGTCGATAACCTCTGCAACGAACTGCCCATCACCGGTCTGCTCAGCCGATACCTCGTTGGCCGCAGGCGCTGTGTCAGTATCAGAGTCCTCCTCGGAGAGGGAAGCCTGCATCGTGGCGGCGCCGTCAGGGTCCTGCGTGCTGGTGTCGGGGGCATTCGTCGAACCTGACCCGCTGGCCGACCCGGACGATTCAGTTCCTGACGACCCGGAGTCATCTCCCGGAGATGCGCCCGCTACCCCCTGCCCGGCGGCGATAGCCGCACCAAGGCCCGCAGTGACCACGCCCACGCGCAGCCACTGCCCGGTTGTATGCGGTGGCGGCACTTTGTGGTGTCGACCGTGACGCCGGGATCTCGCGTTTCGCTTCTTACCGGCCATCGCGGGCCACCTCCATTGCGCTGCACTGCGCTGCTCACCCGGGACGCCGGGCACCGCCACACAGCAGGGCGATACTCGCCAGCACCGGAGAGTCCGAATTGCCTCGGATTCGATCATTTTAGTACCCGACACCCTGCGTCGATAGTCATCCGAACATACGAATCGCGCCCGCTCAGACCGGTCCCCTAACACCTCGGCCGATCCTATGCGCGGTCGGGGGTTGACACCGCAGCAGCCACCGCGCTGGCAGGCGCTATCCCGGACCCGCTGAACCCGGTCAAACCAGCTGCGCCGATCCAGCCGTTCGCCGCTTCACCGGTGACCCGCTGTCACACTGCCCTGTTTGTCGGCTCCGCTTGAATCGACAGTGCCCCAACACATCACACGGGTGAGTCATCACGCCACCACCTGCGGCGCCAAACCGAAGGACCACCCGGCGAGATCAGGGGATTCAGCTAGGAAAATACGTTGCGGCCACGCCGATACCGGCAGCCCGGGCTCGAGCCGGCACACTGCCGGCAGATCTGGGCACGCTGGAGGCAATACGACGCAATAGACGGCCCATCGGGCCTCACCGCTACGGCTCAATCAATCCTGCAGCCAGTCCCCCCGATCGCCGGAGGCGACGCCACCCGGGAAGCGACCCGCGCGACCCTGCCCCTCGGCAATGGCCCACCGATCTCTGAGTAGCGCACCCATCGCTCTTGACCGCGTTGAAATGGAAGGTCGTAGCTCTAGCAAGTGCCAGAGTAGCCGCAAGGGGGCACCTCCGGCCCGCACACCCAAGTGCCCCCAGGACCTACCCTGTCACAATAAGCCTGCGGGAGCTCATGAGCCGGTATTACGCTGCCCGGCGGTGGTTGCGGTGGGTTGGGGTCGCATCCGGGCTGCAGCCACTGAAATACCGCTGGATTACACGGGTAGGCTGATGCGACAGCCGGGGTGGCGGTTAGCGTTCCGCCAATCAGGATCAGAGTCGCGATGATCTTGCAAAATTTCAACATGGTCCACACTCCATTCTCGGCGGCTCACCGTGGCGCTAACGCCAAGCTGTCGAGCAACTGTCCGGATCGAATCTTTGGTTCAGCACCCCATCGCCGGTCGCGCTGTTCTGCTCAGTAGATACCTCGTTGGCCGCAGGCGCTGTGTCAGTATCAGAGTCCTCCTCGGAGAGGGAAGCCTGCATCGTGGCGGCGCCGTCAGGGTCCTGCGTGCTGGTGTCGGGGGCATTCGTCGAACCTGACCCGCTGGCCGACCCGGACGATTCAGTTCCTGACGACCCGGAGTCATCTCCCGGAGATGCGCCCGCTACCCCCTGCCCGGCGGCGATAGCCGCACCAAGGCCCGCAGTGACCACGCCCACGCGCAGCCACTGCCCGGTTGTATGCGGTGGCGGCACTTTGTGGTGTCGACCGTGACGCCGGGATCTCGCGTTTCGCTTCTTACCGGCCATCGCGGGCCACCTCCATTGCGCTGCACTGCGCTGCTCACCCGGGACGCCGGGCACCGCCACACAGCAGGGCGATACTCGCCAGCACCGGAGAGTCCGAATTGCCTCGGATTCGATCATTTTAGTACCCGACACCCTGCGTCGATAGTCATCCGAACATACGAATCGCGCCCGCTCAGACCGGTCCCCTAACACCTCGGCCGATCCTATGCGCGGTCGGGGGTTGACACCGCAGCAGCCACCGCGCTGGCAGGCGCTATCCCGGACCCGCTGAACCCGGTCAAACCAGCTGCGCCGATCCAGCCGTTCGCCGCTTCACCGGTGACCCGCTGTCACACTGCCCTGTTTGTCGGCTCCGCTTGAATCGACAGTGCCCCAACACATCACACGGGTGAGTCATCACGCCACCACCTGCGGCGCCAAACCGAAGGACCACCCGGCGAGATCAGGGGATTCAGCTAGGAAAATACGTTGCGGCCACGCCGATACCGGCAGCCCGGGCTCGAGCCGGCACACTGCCGGCAGATCTGGGCACGCTGGAGGCAATACGACGCAATAGACGGCCCATCGGGCCTCACCGCTACGGCTCAATCAATCCTGCAGCCAGCCCCCCCGATCGCCGGAGGCGACGCCACCCGGGAAGCGACCCACGCGCATCGACCCAACACACGAGGACACCGATTTTCTGGCACCGCCACCTGCGCGGGGGCCGTTCAGCGACACTGACCCGGTGAGCGAGGGCGAGTCACGGCGGCAAATGATTTCGCGGGCAGCCATGGTGGCGTTGCTGATGCGCCACTGCGCTGTGGTGATCGTCGCGGCCGTCGTGCTGGTCGGGCCGAGAGCCGACACTGCAGTCGCCGGCAAACTCCTGGCGGGGATCCTTCTGCTTTGGTCAACCTACCGACTCCTCACCCGTTCGCCATCAGCACTTCTCACTGCCATGGACTACGCGTTAACCATCGCGGTGTGTCTGTCAATTCCCGCGCTGGTCACCGGAGCGCACTTCCACACCAGCAACAGCGCTCCGGTAGCCATCGCGGGCACCGCGGTGATCAGCTTCGCGGTGGCGTTGCCGACGCGGCTGAGCTTGGCGATGACGCTCGGTGTCGCCGCCAGCTACGCGGTCGGGTCAGCCGCAGTCGTGGGCTGGCCCCACGTGGTCGAAATATTCAACCTGTACTACTTCGGGATCCAATGGGCCACCGCCAGTATCATCCGACTCCTCATCCTGCGCGTTGCCGACGCTGTCGATGCCGCTCGGGCTGAACGGCAGGCCGCCGAGGTGGCAGAAAAGGTCACCATCGCAGTGCGCGACTATGACCGTGAGCAGCTACGACTGCTTCACGACACCGTCGCCTCAACCCTGCTGATGGTCGGGCAAGGCACCTGCTTGCCTGCAGACCGGCTGGCCGCCCAGGCCCAGCGCGACCTGGCAGTGCTGGAAGAAAGCCGCGCGGCGGCCCCACCGATGATGGATTTGGTTGCCGCGCTGCGCGAGGCGGGCACCCACATTCGCACCCCGGTGTGCTACCGCGGGGTCGAGTCGCTGCTCATCGACGGTAGCACCGGCACGCTCATCGCAGCGGCAGCTCGAGAAGCGATGACCAACGTCGACCGACACGCCCAGGCAAACAACGTGGTCATCGATGTGAGCACCCATCGCGTACGGGTCAGCGATGACGGTGTCGGTTTCGACCCTGACACTGCCAAGCGCGGCCACGGAACCACCGAGTCGATCATCGCCCGGATGTCTCACCTCGGCGGAACGGCACGCGTCAACTCCACGCCCGGACACGGGACTGCTGTCGAATTATGTTGGACGCCAACACGCTCTACCGCGACAGTGCCCACAGAACCCGATGACCCGGATCGACTCATCACCCGCTGCCGGGTCGGGTACGGCATCGCACTGACCGTCTACGCGATTGTCAACCTGGCTGTGATGACTGCTTCATCGCTGAGCACCGCCGATGACACGACGACTCAAGCCGCCCTGGCCGCCGTTGCCACGGTCAGCACACTGAGCGCACTGCAGATGCTACTGGGCAAACGTGGGTGGCCTGCGTGGCCGTCAGCGCTCACTTTGTTGGTCACCGCGCTGATCCAGAGTGCCACGCTGCCCACCGACGAACTGGGCACCCAGTCGCACTGGGCGCAGTCCACGATCGGCTGGTGCCTGCTGCCGCTGGTGTTGCGCCTACCGCTGAAAAACGCCGCAGCACTGCTGTGTCTCTACTGGATCGCTATGGCGGCCAGCACGCTGGGCCGCGACCTGTCACCTCCGCTGGCGGTCAACATCGGACTCGGCACCGCGAGCATCCTGGCGGTGCAGCTGTTCGCGCTGGTCTTCTATCACCTGATCGCCAGCGCCGCCACCGACGCCCGCAACCAAATCGACGCGCGGTCGCAATCGATAGCCAGAGACCGCATCAACGCGGCGTTGCAAGCCGAATACCAGCGCCGCTTCGCCGACCGCGCCGCCGCTATCAGGCCATTGCTGATCACCATGAGTCAGGCGCACCGGCTCGACCCAACGCTACGCCGACGCGCCCACACGGAATACCAACGACTGCGCGCCCTCTTCGATCAATCCTCGCCCGCCGAACACCCGCTGCTGCAGCGATTACGTCCACTCATCGAGGTCGCCCAGCAACGGGGGGTCGACGTGTCGGTGCACCTCGATGGCGCATTGCCCGACATCGACGCCCTCGAGGCCCAACGGATCACCGCCGCGCTGGGACACGCCCTGACTACGGCCACGGTCGAGGCACGCATCACCCTTACCGGCGGCCCCGACGGCATCGAGGCCAGCATCCTTGCCAAAGGGGGCACCACTGCTCAAAACGGTGAGAAAACCACCGCCGACAGCGAGGATGGCCTTCAGGTGACGGCTCTGCCCGACGGCGTCTGGCTGACCATCCGTGACCACACCAGAAAAGGAACGCTCCACGATGCCCACACCGACGCCCCACCCAACTGATGAGACGAAAATCGTCATCATCGATGACCACGACGTCATTCACACCGGCATCACCGCCTGGTGCGCACAGGCCGTCCCCCCGATTCAGATCGCCGGAGATTACTACAACGCCGAAGATTTCCTCATCGAACATCCCTGCGCCACAGACGACATCGATGTCGTCCTGTTGGATCTCGAACTCAGAAGCCGCCGAACCGATTTCACAGCCCTCGAAAATATCGTAACCGGGGGGCACCGAGTCATCGTCTACTCACACATTGAACACCCCGAAGTGATCCTCTCCAGCCTGGACCGCGGAGCCGCCGCCTACCTGGTGAAAAGCGAAGGAAGAACCCACCTCATCGACGCAGTATACGCCGCGAAACACGATGAACCCTACGTCGGCCCACGCATGGCGGCCGCCATGGGCAACAGCCACCAGGACGGTCGCCCACACCTGGCGCAGCGCGAACAAGAAGTGCTCAAAGCCTGGTTCCAAACCGAAAGCAAAGAACTCGTGGCGAAGCGACTGCACATCGAACCCACCACGGTAAGCACCCACCTTCAGCGGGTACGGGCCAAATACGCCGCCGCCGGGCGACCCGCTCCAACCAAAGCCGCCCTCGTTGCCCGCGCCGTCCAGGACGGAATAATCAGCATCGAAGACCTCTAGCCGGACCGATCGACAGGTTGAGCCGATGAGTAGACCAGACGTCAACGCCCGAAAACGATCTTGGCGCCGGCGATCTCGCCAAAATGGTCAGCGACCCTGGCCTCCCTCAAGGAAGACCGCCGCGGCGAGACCTTCGCCAGCCACCGACACGTCACACCCTCGCCTTATGTTCGCATCACGAACCCGCGGAGTCGCCGCATCTGATTTGGATGTGCTCGTAGTCGCACCACCGGCGGGCGTGACCAAAGCCATACTCGTCGCTGACGAACCGCAGCGCCGACTTGCGGCCGCATTGCGGGCACTGACGCGATGCGGCCGAGCGCCCATTGCAGTCTTGGTGTTGGCCGTGGCGCGCCGCACGCCACCGTCTTGAACGGTCGCCATCGGATCACCTGCTTCAAGCGAACGCTCATAACTCTTTCTTTCACCGGGAAACCTCCCAGTCTCCGAGATCCGCAGTATCCACCCAGTCGCCAGCGTCGTCGACCACGCGGGAGTACAGATCGCCGCCGCCCTCCAGTGCCGACCCGTTGGCCTCTGCAGCCAATCTCTCCGCGATCCGTCGGTTAGTCAACTTGAAGCGCCCCGGGTTTCATGCGCACTCGGTTACTGGTGTGCCTCCGTCTGTGCGGCTGCGTGCTCAGCGTAGTAGGCCGCCTCGAATTCGACCGGGGGCGTGCGGTCGAGGCGGTGCATGAGCCGACTGGTGTTGTACCAGTGGACCCAGTCGGCGGTGAGCAGTTCGACGTCGGCCAGCCGGTTGAGCGGTCCGCGCCGAAACGGCGAGCCTGCCCGCACCGCTTCGGTCTTGTAGAGACCGATCGTGGTCTCGGCCAGGGCGTTAGTGCGTCCCGAAGATGATTGCGAGGTTGCGATGTAGAAGCGGAAGCGAGCAG